>NZ_JBTOOE010000003.1:0-306464 GCF_054786815.1 Pseudoneobacillus rhizolycopersici
CAAAATGACCGAAAAAAAAGGCTGGAAATGGTATAGAGAGCCTGTCTCAATACCAAAATGACCGAAAAAAAAGGCTGGAAATGGTATAGAGAGCCTGTCTCAATACCATTTTGGCCGTAAAAAAAGCTGGAAATGGTATAGAGAGCCGGTCTCAATACCAAAATGACCGTAAAAAAGGTCGGAAATGGTATAGAGAGCCTGTTTCAATACCATTTTGGCCGTAAAAAAAGCCGGAAATGGTATAGAGAGCCTGTCTCAATACCATTTTGGCCGTAAAAAAGCTGGAAATGGTATAGAGAGCCGGTCTCACTACCAAAATGACCGTAAAAAAGGTCGGAAATGGTATAGAGAGCCGGTCTCACTACCAAAATGACTGTAAAAAAGGTCGGAAATGATATAGAGAGCCGGTCTCAATACCAAAATGACCGTAAAAAAGGGTGGAAATGGTATAGAGAGCCGGTCTCACTACCAAAATGACTGTAAAAAAGGTCGGAAATGGTATTGAGAGGTTCTCGACGATTATAAACGCTTAAACCCTTCCTCTTCCAAGTACTCCAATGCTTCTTCGTATGTATTAAACGTGTTATCAAGGTTTAAACCGGAATATATATTCCACATTTCATCCTCGTTCAAAAGGATGAGGCTGTGTCCCTCTTGATCCATCCATTTTTCTTCGATTTCATCCCCGATGATGGCTGCTTCAATATCGGAGTTTGGAGAAAGAGAAAGAATAGCTTTTTGAATAACTGACCGAAGCTCCTCACGAGAAAAATCTCGGATATTCACCATTCCTTTTTCATCTGTATCATAATCCTGCAATAGTTCTGCGTACACAAATCCGTTCCCGTTTGGATGCAAATGGTACACGACATTTTTTTTATCAGAAATACTATAAGGGAAATGAAAATTTACTCGACCTAGGGAGACATTTTTTCTTTCAAGTTCAGGAAATGATTCAATTATTGCCATTTTTTCTTCAAAAGTAAGCAAACTATATTCACATCTTTCTAAAAAGAATTTTGGTTTATTATAGCATATATAGGGTTTCTCATAGTAAATTGACCGTAATCCAAAATTATCCATAGGTATTAAGGTTCGAAGATGGTAAAATTAAACTCAATTACAAAAAAAATCTACAAAATTCAACAAAAAACTACTTTAAACTCCATAGTTTTCGTTTACAATGGACATAAAGACCTTTTTTTGATAGTTCGATTCTCCCATTATTACTAAGGAGCTACATTATGGACTTAGAGAATAATTTTAACTATAAATTAATTAATGAAGAAATAAAAGCGACTAAGCTTTTTTTATGGCTGTTTTTTATCATATTTTTTATTTATGAACTGTTTTATTATTTCCTAATTCCCTTAATGTCTAAAGGTAAAATTGAAAATATATATACTGAGGGATTAGGTTATTGGTTCCATTTATTAGTAATTGGATTATTACCATTGGCAATTTATTATTTGAAAAGTAATCAACCCTGGAGGACAAAATATGTTATTATTTTCGGCTATAATTTAATCGATTTTATCGTTGCCCTAACCATTTATGTAGGCCATGATATGGAATTTAAATCAGGCAATATAGTCGAATTATTGTTCCTTCTATTTTCACCTATATTTTTAAATAAAAGGTTTTTCTGGTTCTCTTATGGGACTTTAATATTGAAATTAGCCTTATTAGGATTGATTTTACATGACATAGCCCTTTTACATGGGATAGTAATTATGACTGTTTTGGCGGGAATTGCGTATATATTTTTATATCGGTTTTTATCCTATATTAATTCATTAGAGAAGGTTAACGAGGATCTTAGGAATAATGAAAAATTGGCAGCAGTTGGCCAATTAGCGACTTCGATTGGACATGAAATTAGAAATCCATTAGCAGCATTAAAAGGTTTTACCCAGCTTCAATATGAAAAATATCCTGATGATAAAGGCTTTTTTCAAATTATGGAGAATGAAATTGAAAGAATGAATCTTATCGTTAATGATCTAATGTACATTGGGAAACCGAAATCACTATCATTACTGAAGCATGATCTTAGGGACATAATTAATTATGTAGTAACGATTTTAAGCCAGATAGCAGGGTTAAATCAAGTAGGCTTTAAGGTAGACCTGGATAATTCTCCAATGATTTTATGTGATGGTAACCAGCTCAAACAGGTTTTTATAAATCTGATAAAAAATTCAATTGAATCGATGCCAACTGGCGGCAGCGTTACAATCTCATCTAAAAATGCTTATGAATATTTGATTATTCGAATCGAAGATGAGGGGCTAGGTATTGAAAAAGAAAAAATAGCTATGCTAGGACAACCCTTTTTTTCAACCAAACAGGATGGAAATGGTCTCGGGTTGATGGTTAGTATGAGTATTATTGAAAAGCATAATGGGAAAATAGTTTTTGATAGTAAACCTGGAAAGGGAACTACGGTGGAGGTATACTTACCAATTTGATATAAAAAATAAATTATCAGAGGTATCTCATGAAAAAATATAACCGAAATTCAGCACTCAGAAATGAAGAGCAGAGAACAAATATTTGGTTTATTACATTGTTCTATTTAATTTTAACGACTTATGATGCATTCTACTACTTTATCAGACCAAAATATTTACTTGGGCGTGAAGAAGTTGGGTTTCCAAACGCTTCTTATTATTGGATTTATGTTATTATGTTTGGGATCATACCTTTGATTTTTTATCTAAATAAAAATAAAAAGGAATATTTAATAAAATATATCTATTCGATTTCTTATATTATTTTAATTTTTATCACCGAATTAATTACTTATTTTGGAAAAGATATTCAGTATAATAGCGGGAATTTAGCTGAACTATTTTTAGTATTATTTGCCCCGATTTTTGTTAATAGCAGGTTTCTTTGGATAGTTGTTTTAGGAACAATGTCAAAATATATTTTGTTAACCTTGTGCCTTAGTTCACCTGAAACGTTATTTGCTGCTACCATCGTATTCATCTTGGCTGTAATCTCGTTTATACTATTAAACCGTTTTAAAGGTTATGTAGCAGCAGTAAAAAGCTCTTATAATCAGCAATTAGAAGGAATTGTTAAAGGTGTAATTGCTACACTTGAGTTAAAAGACCCTTATACTCGCGGTCATAGTGAAAGGGTAGCTGGGTATGCACAAATTCTTGCGAGGGAAACTGGGTTATTTTCTAAAGATCAGTTGGAAGGGTTTTATTATGCATGCCTTTTACATGATATTGGAAAAATCCATATCCCAGATCAAATTCTGGCAAAACCCTCTAAATTAACAACCGAGGAATACGAAGTGATCAAATCCCACCCAGTGGTTGGTGCAGAAGCAGTTAAGGATGTTGAAGGTTTAACTGAAAATATTGATGTAATTCGCTCCCACCATGAAAGATGGGATGGAAAAGGCTACCCAGACTGTTTAAAGGGAACAGAAATACCAATTCTAGCTAGAGTTGTAGCAATTGCGGATGCATTTGATGCGATGACCTCCTCAAGATCTTATCGCTCTGCCATGCCTTTAGCTGAAGCATATCAGAATATCATTGAAGGAAAAGGAACTCAGTTTGACCCTGAGTTAGTTGAAGAGTTTGTGAAGGTTTTTCCTCAATGGACAAAATTTCATAATAGTATCCAGTAGATTAATAGACAGCTTATGGTACAATAGAAAAGAAGTATATTTTACGAGAGGTGATACACTTGAAGATTCGTAAATTATCGAAAATAAAATTAACTTGTTGGGTTTGTAATTGGTGGGGGAAACCTTGATCACGAGAGGGATGCAATTTATATTGCATCCTTTTATTTTTTTAATCTAATATAAAGCGGTGTCGCCAATGAAGCTGTCTTTTGATTCCAAAATAAAATTACATCCATTAAATATAAGAAAAGAAGCCAAACATTTTGTTGTTGAGGACCAGTTAACCGGTGAATTCTTTGAAATGCCGGAAGTCTGTATCATTGCTATTCAGAAGATAACCGAACAGGTTCCTTTAGAAATCATAGAAACAGAGCTAAAATATTCTTTTCCTAATGAGGACGTCGATATACTTGAATTCGTGAACCAATTAATTGAACTTGAAATGATAGAAGAAATTGATGGAGAAAAGGTTGAAATAGAAGAGCGGAAGCAAGAAAAGCTTGGATTAACAAGTATTTCTCCTTGGGTCGGTCAGTTATTTTTTAATAAAACGACAAAAGTCATTTACTCCATCCTATTCCTTTTCTGTGTGTCACTATTGGTTTGGAAACCTAGTTTATTCCCGCATTATAAAGACTTGTTTGTTTTTGATGCGATGTATCAAAATATTTTCCTATGGATTTTGGTCGGTACATTGCTAGTATTGATACATGAGTTGGGGCATATTTTGGCTGCTAGAGCTTATGAATTGCCAACTAGGCTAGATGTGAGTCATCGTTTATTTTTTGTCGTCTTAGAAACAGACCTTTCACTTGCTTGGAAGTTGGCACCGAAAGATCGAATTTTTATCTATTTAGCCGGAATCTGTTTTGATACCGTTCTACTTTTTGCTGCTCTTATTGTACAGGCAATCATCCCGCAAGCGGATAATTTGGTGAGTGGCATATTGGCCTTTATCGTATTAGATGTTTTCATCCGTTTTATTTATCAATGTGGTGTGTATATGAAAACTGATTTTTATTATGTGCTTGAAAACCTGACTGGATCGTATAATCTAATGGAAAATGCTAAAAGGTTTATTTTTAATAAAAAACAAGAGGTTATTGCGTTTGCAGGAGAGAAAAAGATTATTCTAACCTATACGGTTTTCTATTTTGTTGGTATCTTTCTTACGTTGTTACTTTTCGTCTTTTTTTACATCCCACAAATGATCTTTGCCGTAGTTAAAGTAGCTCCTGGGTTAGCATCACCTATAAAAAGTGTTGCCTTTTTGGATGCGATCTTCGTTATACTGCAAATAACGATAGGGATCATTATGTTATTGTACTCATGGAGAAAAACCTATCGAGGAAAAGCACGAGAACAAGCAAATTGATGGTTGCACAAACTGGGGCTTTTCATTACACTTACTGTTATTAACGTTTGAATGATTCGGAGCGAATAGAATGAGAAATGACACATATGAGATTATGGAGGTTTGTTTGCTGGCAGGTAAATTGATGCTGCAATGTGGGGCGGAAACCTATCGAGTAGAAGACACCATGATGCGGATAGCCGCTTCGTATGGAATCGAACATTCCCATAGTTTTGTGACGCCTACTGGAATTATTTTTACCATCGAAGAGCAAGAGCAGATAAAAACCAAGTTGCTTCGGATAGCTGATCGGACAACCGATTTAACAAAGGTAGCCCAAGTGAACAGCATTTCTAGAAAAATTAGCAGCGGTGAACTAACAGTTACTGATGCGAAAAAGCAGCTTAAGGATATTGAAAGTTCAAAGCTTTCATACCCGTTGTGGATCCAAGTTATTGCCGCTTCCATTTCAAGTGCGTGTTTTGTGATTATGTTTCAGGGAAAATGGATAGATTTTATCCCCGCCTTCGTAACAGGTGGGATAGGGTATATCATTTTTGTTTTTTTACATCGAGTTGTTGCTATTAAGTTTTTTGCCGAATTTGTTTCGGCTACGGTAATGGGGCTATTGTCATTTTTAATCGTATCGCAAGGGTTTGGCTTACAAATAGATAAAATCATTATTGGCTCTGTGATGCCGCTTGTGCCTGGACTATTAATTACCAATGCCGTTCGTGATTTAATGGCAGGCCATCTAGTATCCGGTTTATCTAAAGGGGCCGAGGCAATTTTAACCGCTTTTGCCATTGGCGCGGGAATTGCAGTCGTATTATCATTTTTGTAGGGGGATAAGGTATGAGTGCATGGGAGCAGGTTATCACAAGTTTTATTGCAACAGGTGCGTTTGGAATTCTGTTCAATATCCCTAAGCAATCCCTAATAAAATGTGGATTTGTTGGATTAATTGGCTGGATGATTTATTTTTCGTTAGCGAAAATGCAAATGGATGTGGTTTTTGCCACTTTCTTAGCATCTATCTCTATCGGGGTGATGAGTCAAGTCTTTGCCAGAATATATCGTGCCCCTAGTATTATTTTCAGTGTATCCGGGATTATTCCACTGGTCCCAGGTGGAATGGCCTATAATGCAATGAGGCATTTCGTTGAAAATGATTATTATATTGCTACAACATTAGCAGCTAAGGCATTAATGATTTCAGGTGCCATTGCCTTTGGGCTTGTTTTTTCAGAAGTTATCAATCAAGTAATTCGTAAGGCAAGGTTGAATGAACTTGTACAAAAGAATCATAGTTGAAAAAACCTGAGGCCAAAGGTCCTCAGGTTTTTTTAGGGGAAGGAGAATGTGAATATCTAAATATTTTGCGCGTATCTTTCATCAGGAATTTTATTTAACATCACATATAAACTAGTTGGTTCATTGCCAGTATTTTTAAAGGCCAATTCTTCTTCAGCCGAAGTATGAATGGCATCATTTGTTTGTACCTCGGTATCCACACCATCAATGGTAAAAGTGCCACTCCCATTTAGAACGAGTAAGTAAACTTCTGTACCTGGGTGTTTATGAGCTGGTAAAGTTTGCCCTGGCATGAAATTTAGCACAAATACAGTGCTGTCACCTTTTTTGTAAATAATCCGTTTCGTGAATTTCTCTTCGCTATATTCCAAATGCTCTTGAAGTGATTTTTTTTCCATGATGATCTCCTCCAATAGGTAAGTTTGTCTCGGCTTTATGTATCCATGATAACCAATTTCAGTTTATTCGAAATTGATTTATATCAAATTAACCGGAAGAATTTTTGAAAAAGGTGATATAAGGCACACTCTGATTTATGAAAATAGTCTACCCTAAAAGCAAAGGTATGATGAAAGGAGAGATTTGTTATGTGTTGTGGTAAACATCAACATACCAACTCTTGTGTCCATTCTGTTCCGGTTTTCAAAGGATTGAGTGTAGAGGAGATGGGAGACCTAGGTGCCGCGATAAAAAGCCGGACATATTTAAAAGGTGAATACGTCTTTCGTGAAGGTGACCCATCTGACGCTTTGGTTGTCGTCCATCAAGGAACAATTAAAGTATCCAAAGTGAATGATGAAGGCAAAGAACAAATCATCCGAATTTTGTTCCCAGGTGATTTTTTTGGACAATATTCTTTGTTAGATAATAAAAATCATTATGCCGATGCGCAATGTTTAGAAGAAACAAACGTCTGTTTCTTGCATAAGACTGATTTCAAGAAAATTTTAGAGCGAAACCCTTCGATGGCCATGAACTTTATGATGGCACTAAGTGAAATGCTGCAAATCGCTGACGAATGGATTGGGACCATTAGCTTAATGGAGGTCGAACGAAGATTAGCAAAAGCTCTGTTGTTATTTATGGAAAGGGAAAATGATGATGATTATTTCCAACTGCCAGTTCCCAAAAAAGACTTTGCTTCTTTAATCGGAGCTACCCCGGAAACCTTAAGCCGAAAATTAGTAAACCTTCAATCTACTGAAGTGATCGAACTGGACGGCCGACGAGGCATCCGCTTGTTAGATATCGACAAACTAAAAGAAATAGCAGGACAATAAAAAAAGGAGCTTTAACGCTTTAAAACGTTAGAGCTCCTTTTTATTTAAGGCTATTTTCGAATATATATTGTTGCTTTTCGTATAAGTTCTTTCAACCGTATAATATTTTGTTTCGTGGGCATCTTTTCGTAAAATAGTATGCGAAAATCGCCCGGATACACTGCAAATGAACTATATAGTGCACCGTTAGCAACAAAGTTTACGAAAAGAGCCTTATTTAATGTTTAAGTACTAGGATACGAAAGTGCTCGGGTTCGATTTCGTTGACGACGGCATTTAAGCCCATACTTTCGACTGCTGCGACAAGTGGCTGCCCTGGTAATGGCAAATGAATTTCAATCACAGTTCCTGTTTCTGCTTCTTTAATAAATTCAAGTATTTGTGTACGTGGATGAATCCCTTGCTTTATTAATTCTCTTGCATCGATAATGGCTCTTGTACCTTCCCGTTGAACGTTTAACATAGCGAATCCCCTCCCATTCATTTTCTTTATCTTACCTATCTCCTCCACTCTATTCATTGATTTATATCAAGAAAAAATAGTCTAACTATTTCAAATAATGGCAATAGACGTTAAAATAAAACAGTACTATTAATATTTCGTTTTTCTAAAGAACTTAAGAAGTCAGGTGAATCGCTCGTGCCAAAAGTATTTTCATTTTTAAAGCCTTATCGATTACATATCAGTATTGCCCTCTTTTTAATGCTATTGGAGTTAATGGTGGAGCTTGTACAACCTTTGCTTATGTCAAAAATTATTGATGAAGGCATTATGAATCGGGACCTTAATCATGTCCTAATGTGGGGAGGAATCATGCTCGCCATTTCCTTGATTGCGTTTATTTCAGGAGTTGTAAACTCCTTTTACGCAGCACATACCGCCCAAAGCTTTGGTCAAGAGGTAAGGAATCAGCTTTTTATGAAGGTTCAATCCTTTTCGTTTTCCCAATTAAATCGATTTCCAGCATCATCCCTTATTACAAGAATGACTAATGATGTCACACAAATCCAAAATACTGTATTTATGAGTCTGCGGATTATGCTTCGCGCACCATTGTTAGTTTTAGGTGGTGTGGGGATGGCTCTAACCGTTAATGTCAAATTAGCTCTAATCTTCGTCCTTCTCATACCCTTTTTAGTATTGTTTATGGTTTGGGCAATGAAAAAGGCAGGTGTTCTATTTAAGGCAGTTCAAGGGAAATTAGACAGAGTAAACGGTGTTATGAGAGAAAACCTTGCGGGAATGCGCGTCATCAAAGCTTTTTACCGTGGTCGACATGAAGAAAATCGGTTTAGTCATTCTAATGGAGAATTAATGGAAAAAACAATGTCGTCATTAAGATTGATTGAATTTACCATGCCTGCCTTAATGTTGGTGATGAATCTTAGCCTAATTTTCGTTTTGTGGTATGGACATTTTGACTTAAGTAGAGGCAATCTTCGAGTGGGTGAAGTCGTCGCTGTCATCCAATACGGAACAAGGGTCTCAATGGCTCTTTCCCTTCTTTCAATGATTGTGATGGTATTTTCCCGCGCTAAAGCATCAACAGAGCGTATTGATGAAATTTTAATTATGGAAGAGGATGAACATGAAACCAATACTAAACAACCATCCTTTGAAATAAACGGAGCAGTCGAGTTCAACAATGTCAGCTTCTGTTATCCAGGTACCATTACACCAGTATTAGAAAATGTGTCCTTTCATGCTAGACCAGGTGAGACAGTTGCCATCATGGGTGCGACCGGTTCAGGAAAAACCTCGTTGGTTCAGTTAATCCTACGTCTATACAATCCGGACGAAGGCGCAGTTCTTGTTGATGGGGAAAATATCTATAGTTTAGATGTCGAACAGCTTAGAAGACAAATAGGATTTGTTCCCCAGGAAGGCTTTTTGTTTACCGGAACCATTAAAGAAAACTTAGCTTGGGGGAAGGAAGATCTTTCGAACGAGGAAATGCTAGAAGCGACAACCGATGCGCAAATCCATGAAACCATCATGAAATTACCAAACCAATATTTAACGCGGATTGGCCAAAAAGGGGTTAATTTATCGGGTGGACAAAAGCAACGCATCTCCATTGCACGAGCGTTGGTACGTAAACCAAAAATCTTAATCCTAGATGACAGTACTAGTGCATTAGATTTAAAAACAGAGGCAAAATTGCTTGCCGCACTGAAAACATATACATGTACTACGTTTCTCATTACGCAAAAGGTAAGCTCAGCAAAAGAGGCTGATAAAATTCTCCTATTAGATGAGGGTCGCCTTCTTGCAAATGGAACGCACGAACAACTAATGGAGAATTCATCCCTGTACCAACAAATCTATCAATCACAATTTGAAGAGGGGGAAAACCGTCATGCTTAATGAGCTTCTAAAACCCTTTCGTTATCAAAAAATGACTGGTCGATATTTAGACAATACCAATCGAACGAAAAAAGGACCGAAATCTAAGAATTTTGCAGGAACGCTAAAAAGAATTTGGCGACTGTTATCGTTTGAAAAGGGGCTCCTTTTTACAGTCCTATTTTTTGTTCTCCTCAGTTCCGGTTTAGGTTTACTTGGCCCTTACTTAATTGGTTATGCTGTCGACCATTATATTGTCGGTAAAAAAGAATCCGGCATGACATTATTGTTAACTTCGTTAGCGGCTGTGTACTTTTTCTATTCTCTTACGTTATGGCTGCAAAACTATTGGATGATTGGGATTGCCCAACGGACGGTTTATAAGCTACGTTCAAGTTTATTCCGGCATTTACATCGATTGCCAATCAGTTTTTTTGATAAGCGCCAGCATGGGGAATTAATGAGCCGAATGACCAACGACATCGAAAATGTCAGTTCTACCCTTAATAGCTCGGTCATCCAGGTCTTCTCAAGTATATTAACATTGGTTGGTACCGTCACTGTCATGGTCTGGTTAAGCCCATTTTTAACGCTGATTACCTTATTAATTGTACCGTTGATGTTCCTGGGGATGAAATGGATCACTAATCGAACAAGCGAGTTATTCAAGTTGCAGCAACGGAATATTGGTGAGATCAATGGGTTTATTGAAGAGACCATTTCCGGCCAACGAATTATCAAAGCCTTTTCGCAGGAAAAAAAGGTAAGTGAAGAATTTCAGGTGAAAAATAATCGTTTAAAGGAATCCGGCTTTTGGGCACAGACGTATTCCGGTTTCATTCCGAAACTAATGAATTTGCTAAATAACCTGAGCTTCACGATTATTGCCGGGATTGGTGGCGTTTTTGCGCTTAAAGGATATATCTCGGTTGGGGTCATGGTTATTTTTACGGAGTATTCCCGTCAATTTACTAGACCGCTCAATGATTTAGCGAATCAATTCAACACACTCCTATCTGCTGTTGCAGGGGCGGAGCGCGTATTTGAAATTTTAGATGAAAAAGAAGAAGAGCCAGAGAGAGCCCAATTTGCTGAATTAAAAAATGTGAGAGGGGAAGTTGAATTTAGAAAAGTTTCCTTTTCGTATGAAAAAGGAGGGGACACCCTCACGGCGATTAACTTTACCGCTAAGAAAGGGGAAACTATTGCCCTCGTTGGGCCAACCGGTGCTGGAAAATCGACGATTCTTAATTTGCTAACCTGTTTTTACGAACCAAATGCGGGGGAAATTACCATTGATGGAGTTCCAATTTCCTCGGTTAGACGTCAAAACTTACGTGAGCAAATGGCATTTGTCTTGCAGGATCCATTCCTTTTCCATGGGACCATACGTGAAAATATTCGCTATGGGAGACTTGATGCAAGCGATGAGGAGGTCGAAGAGGCTGCTCGTTTGGCAAATGCCCATTCTTTTATCTTGAAGCTTCCGAATCAGTATGAGACAGTGCTAACCCAAGAAGGAAGCGGCATAAGCCAAGGGCAAAAACAATTGCTCTCTATCGCTCGAGCGTTAGTGGCCAACCCGAAAATCTTAGTTTTAGATGAAGCAACAAGTAATATTGATACCGTTACCGAATTAAAAATTCAAGAAGCTTTACTTAGACTATTAACTGGAAGAACAAGTTTCGTGATTGCTCATCGGTTGAATACAATCCAAAAGGCCGATTGTATTTTAGTATTAAAGGATGGGCGGATCATCGAGCGAGGAAACCACATCGAACTTATCCGAAAAAATGGTTACTATGCGGAGCTTTATCAGAGTCAGTTGAAAAAAACGAATTATGCCGTAAACAGCTAACCTCATAATTGGGACAGAATAGCCAGAGGGACACTCCTCTGGCTATTTGCTACAAATTCCTTACTTGCTTTTGATATTGTTGAACAAATGTTATGTCTACTATTGTGCCAATCATTTCAGTAACGATTCCGTTTTTTTGTAGTGGTTTTAAGGAATAGAAAAATGTCCGGTCATTGTTTTGTATGGTGAATTGGACAGTCTCACCCGTATTCCATGCTCGGAAATAATAATGAACCGTATAATCCAGATCATACGGAATGACTTCTTGAATCGTCTTTCCAATGATGGCTGATGGGGAAACTCCTAGAGAATCGAGTAATCCGCCATGACAAAAGTCATACACCAGATCACCGTCTTGCTTTATCACTCGAAACAATATTCCATCTTGCTCAAGCACAATTTTCTTTACAGCACTTTCTTCAACGCTCTTCTGTTCTATTGAATTCATAGGTTCAGGGGTAAACAAAAAGCCCTTCATGATAAAATAATAGCCGCATACTTTAAAAATATGGCCAACAAAATTATCTACGTCATAAACACTTTGATAAATCGTGAATACTAATTCCGATAGAAAAAGAAAGGTGAAAGCGAGCGCATTGTATAAATGGCTTTCTTTTTTATCCATGAAATAACGATACAGCATGAGAACGATCGCTACGAAATGAAAGAAACTGACAAAATACTCGATTGTATTTTTTAGTAAAGTCGTTCCTTTTCCTTCTATAACTAGGGATGGCAAACTTTTTTCGTAATGATAAATAAATCCAATGATGAATAGTAGAACGAAACATGAAATAGTCAGAACGGCGGGCC
This sequence comes from Pseudoneobacillus rhizolycopersici, assembly GCF_054786815.1. Lineage (NCBI taxonomy): Bacteria > Bacillati > Bacillota > Bacilli > Caryophanales > Bacillaceae > Pseudoneobacillus > Pseudoneobacillus rhizolycopersici. The sequence continues at coordinate 12,619 of NZ_JBTOOE010000003.1, forward strand.
TGAAATCCTTCTTTAGCTGTTTGTTAGGTAACAGAAGGAAGACTAATATCAGTACCGCTTCAATACTTCTAGCTACTACCCAAAACCAAGTCGCCTTAGGAATCGAACTATCCGAGAAAAAATATGGCATCCCATTAAAGGTTATGGTATGAAATAAATCAATGACTCCGACTAAGAAAAAGATCGTTGAGAGCATTAAATAACCTCTCATTTTGGTGGTGGCAAACATTCTCCAGCCATACATAAAGATGTAAGCAGAAAGAGCAATACTAATAACCTCTAGTATCGTATGAAACCCCAAGTAGTTCATGGGGTTATATATAGTCAATATATGTGGTTGGAAAATATGGATAAGTATAAAAATTAAAACGGAAAATAACGTATAGCCCATAAATTTACTTTCGGTCATTTAGTCATCACCTACTTCAAAACGATTTAATAATATTATAATCTTGCTGTCACTCTATTGAACAAATCAGATATTGAGATTTTGTGGATTTTTCCATTTTGTTGTAAGAAGGGAAACGGTGGTCAAATCGAGAATCTATTAGAGCTATTAAATTTTTATACGGAGGAATGTTAGATGAACCAACAATATTTAGAACAATATGCCCGTTTAGTTGTGAAAACGGGTGTTAATGTACAAAAAGACCAAACACTTGTCATTTTTTCACCAATTGAAACAGCTGAATTTGCAAGGCTAATGGCCCAAATTGCCTATGATGAGGGGGCCAAGAATGTAGTAGTCAGATGGGAGGACGAGCAGCTATCAAAAATTAAATTCCTCTCTGCCCCAGACGAAACGTTAGAAACAGTACCTGAATGGCAAAAGGAATTCTATTTGTCGTATGCTAGAGAAGGAGCTGCTTTTGTCAACATTTACGCTGAAGATCCAGAATTGATGAAGGATGTCGATCCCGCGCGAATGATGAAGGCAAGTAAAGCCCTTGGTACTGCGATTAGAGAGTATCGTGAGCGACGGATGAACAATCAAAACCGTTGGGTGGTCGTATCAGTTCCAACTGCTGCATGGGCGAAAAAGGTTTTCCCAGAGGCGGTTTCTGAAACAGAAGCTATTCATCACTTATGGGAAGTAATATTTCAAGCGGTGCGCGCTGACCAAGAAAATCCGGTTGCAGCCTGGCAAGAGCACTGTCAAAATTTACGAAACCGTAGGCAATATTTTGCTGATAATCCAATGAAGTCTTTACATATTACTAATTCACTAGGAACAGACTTACACGTTGAGTTGCCAGAGGGTAATATTTGGCTCGGCGGTTCAGAGTATTCACCGGATGGGGTTGAGTTTGTGGCTAATATGCCGACAGAAGAGCTTTTCACCGTTCCGAAGAAAACAGGGGTGAATGGTAAGGTAGTAGCATCTATGCCATTAAACTATAACGGTAGTCTTATTGAAAATTTCTCACTAGAATTTAAGGATGGTAAAATTGTTTCCTTCCAAGCCGAAAAAGGCTATGATACGTTAAAAAATATTATCGAAACCGATGAGGGAGCAAGCTACCTAGGGGAATTAGCATTGGTGCCATATGATTCACCTATTTCAAATTTGAATATTTTATTTTTTAACACCTTATTTGACGAAAATGCATCCTGTCACCTAGCAATCGGTAAAGCCTACCCAGTTTGTCTGAAAAATGGTGACAAAATGAGTAAGGATGAGTTAGAGGTAGCTGGAGTCAATGATTCATTGACCCATGTAGACTTCATGTTCGGCACAGCCGACCTATCGATTGTCGGAACAAACATGGCTGGCAAAGAAGTCGCTATCTTTAAAGATGGGAATTTTGTAATTTAACTGGGTTAGGAGGTAACATGATGGAATTTATCTATATATTAAAACTCATCCCAAGACTTCTAACGGCAGAAAACTGGACCGAATCAGATAATAACTTAGTCAAGGAACATTTTCAAAGACTACTAAACCTAAAACACGAAAATAAGCTCATTCTAGCGGGAAAAACGGATAACTTGGACGAGACGACCTTCGGTATTGTGATTCTTCAGGTCGAAAACGAACAAGCTGCTCGAACCATTATGGAAAATGACCCAACTGTTAAATCTGGCATCATGACTGCTGAACTTTACCCTTACAGTGTTGCCATCTATAATGAGAAATTCAAAGTGGAGGGTGCGGCAGGGTCAATTAATCACAAGCAATTGGCAAGCCAATACTTTAATCAAGTATGGGATCTACTAGACTTATCGGAAAGAACAAAGGAACAAGAAGAGAATATGATCCACCTGGCTCATACTTCTTTTTGGCATTGGACTCAGGTTCCTGACCACACTGCAACCAATTTATCGATAGGCTATTGGCAGATATCAAGAGTCTATGCAGTTGCCAAAAATGGCGAACGCGCCAAATATTATGCTGAACGGTGTATCGAGGTAAGTGAAGATTCAAACATCCCGCCATTTTATATCGGCTATGGGTATGAAGCGTTAGTTAGGGCATGTGTTGTGCTAGAGCAATATGAAGAGGCAGAAAAAGCATATAATCTGGCTCAAAACTATGTAGAAAAAATAGTCATTGAGGATAGTAAAAAGATGCTAGTAAAGGATCTAGAGGAATTAAAAATAGGATAGCTATTCGGATAGGAAAGAGCATGAAAGCGAAAACGAGTCCGAAAAGGGCAGCTATTCGGACAGGGAAGAGCCCGAGATGGGTAATCGAGTCCGAACAGGGCAGCTATTCGGACAGGAAAGAGCCTGAAAAGCGAAATCGAGTCCGAATAGGGCAGCTATTCGGACAGGAAAGCACCCGAAAAGCGAAATCGAGTCCGAATAGGGCTGCCAATCGAGTCCGAACCGTACCGCGGTTCGGATAGGAAAGCACCTGAAAACCCGAACTCGAGTCCAAAAAAGAAAAATGCTGGATCTCGCATTCCACGGAGACCAGCATTTTTCTTTAAATTTGTACAGTTTCCTTAGCCATTGCCTTCGCGGCGACTACGGCCTTCGCCTTTGCTTTTTCCATAATTTCCGCCGCTTGTTTAGGAAAATGATCCATTCCCTCTGCAATCACTGGTTCCATGACCTCAAGGCCAAGGAAATCTAATGCATTTGTTAGGAAACGATCACCATTCTCAAGTTCAACCATACGTCCTGTTGTATAAATACCACCACGTGTTTGGATGTGGATCGCTTTCCGATTCGTTAAAAGACCTCTTGGGCCTTCAGGGGTATTGGTAAACGTTTTTTCTGCAATAAATAAATTGTCAAGAAATGCTTTTAAGACAGGTGGTGAACCGAGATTCCATAACGGTGTGACAAATACATAATAGTCGGCATTAATAAACTCCTCCGCCAATGCATGCATTTTCGTTAATTTGTCCTTTTCAGCATCCTTCAATTGATCAAACGGAACACCCATAAATGAGGTCTTGGCACGTGCGTATAAAAGGTCCATGTCTACATATGGAATATCCATTGAAAATAAATCCATTTCGATAATTTCTACATCAGGCTGTTCCTGCTTAAAGGTTTCCAAGAAAACCTGCCCAATTTGACGTCCTTTTGAAAGGGCGATATCTTTTTTCGGATTCACGGTAATATATAGCAGCCTCTTCATAGTAACCCCCGCCTTCTTTTTTTTAAGCATACTACAGATTTTATGTTCGAAGTTTCACGATTCTGTGAAAAAAATGAACATTATTTGAACAAACTGGGTGTCCGGTTTAAAAATAAAAAATTTTCAAAAATTCATGCAGGAATTTAGTCCCAAATAGAGAATATATCTTGAATGCAAATATTTATGAGGTGGTTGATATATGTCGTTTCGTCTTTTTGTCTTGCGGAGAGTTCTCCAAGCAATTCCATTATTATTTATTATCTCCATTATTTCTTATTTATTAATAGCATTAGCCCCTGGGGATGTCGTAGCGATGTTCGAGGATCCAGGTGCAGGACATTTGGCTGGCCTTGAGATACGGGAACGTATATTAGAAAGACTTGGTTTAGATGTGCCGATCCATATTCAATACTATAACTGGATGAAAGAAATTATCTTACATGCTAACTTTGGATTTTCCTTTCAAGATGGGCAACCAGTGATTCATAGAATTCTTGAAAGAATGCCTGCTACTCTTTGGTTAACGGTAACAGCAATGGTTCTTTCGTTGATTATTTCGATTCCAATTGGAGTGTACACTGCCGTAAAGAGAAATTCTTTTGCGGATTTCTTCTTTTCTTTTTATTCTTATTTGGGAATATCTTCACCGGCTTTTTTTGTGGCCCTTGTAGCCATCTTAGTTTTCAGCTTAAAATTAGGCTGGACTCCAGTAAGTGGAATGCGCGAAGTTTATGATCATTTTGAGATCATCGATCGCATCAAGCATTTGATTCTTCCGGCGACCGTTCTTGCTTTTGGAATGGTTGCAGGGAATACCCGCTTTATTCGGGCAAGTATGTTGGAGGTAATCAATCAGGATTATATCCAAACGGCCAGGTCAAAAGGATTAGCCGAATACTATGTTATCGTTAAGCATGCTCTTCGAAATGCATTAATTCCTATTATTACTGTAATAGCCTTACAGCTGCCGATGATTTTAGGAGGAGCCTTTATTATTGAACAAATCTTTGGTTGGCCAGGGATGGGGAGAATGGCCATTAATGCCGTCTTTGTCCGAGATTACCCACTCATAATGGGGACGACTATGTTAGCGTCCGTTGGAGTTATTTTATGTAATATGTTAGCTGATATATTGTACGCCGTGGTCGATCCACGGATCCGTTTCCAAAAATCTGAATAAACAGTACAAATGGATTTTGCTAAAGTTATGCACTTGGCAAAGTCCTTTTTTATTAAAGAAGCTTGCCGTAATTTTTGGATTTGCAATTAATCATTTAATAATAGTTGAAGTTTAATAGGAAATAGGTCATGTAAAAAGGATATATATTGAATGCGGCTTTTTTCTGAGGAGGGTAAATATGTCGTTTCGTTTGTTTGTATTGAGGAGGGTCCTGCAGGCTATCCCTTTATTATTTATTATCTCCATTATCTCTTATTTATTAATAAGCCTAGCACCAGGTGATGTCGTAGCTATGTTTGAAGATCCGGCTGCTTCTCATTTAGCTACGCAAGAGATACGAGATCGTGTATTAGAAAGACTAGGGTTGGATGTGCCCATCCATGTTCAGTACTACAATTGGATTAAAGGAATTATTCTTCACGGCAATTTTGGCTATTCATTTTTAGACGGCCAACCGGTTATTCATAAACTTCTCGAAAGGATTCCTGCTACCCTTTGGTTAACAGTAACAGCGATGATTCTTTCTTTGATTATTTCGATTCCGATTGGGGTTTACACAGCCGTAAAGAGAAATTCATTTGCTGATTTCTTCTTTTCCTTCTATTCCTATTTAGGAATTTCATCACCGGCTTTTTTCGTAGCTCTTGTGGCAATCTTAATTTTCAGCTTAAACTTAGGTTGGACCCCGGTAAGTGGAATGCGAGAAGTGTATGACCAATTTGTTATTATCGATCGAATAAAGCATCTGATTCTTCCGGCAACGGTATTAGCATTTGGAATGGTGGCAGGGAATACTCGATTTATTAGGGCAAGCATGTTAGAGGTTATTAATCAGGATTACATTCAAACGGCTCGTTCAAAAGGATTAGCTGAATACTTCGTAATCGTAAAGCATGCTCTTCGAAATGCATTAATTCCAATTATCACGGTGGTGGCTTTACAACTACCGATGATTTTGGGAGGGGCATTTATCATTGAACAAATTTTCGGTTGGCCAGGGATGGGGAGATTAGCCATTACCGCGGTCTTTACTCGGGACTATCCAATCATTATGGGCACAACATTATTAACATCAGTAGGCATTATTTTATGTAATATGTTTGCAGATATTTTGTATGCAATAGTTGATCCACGGGTACGTTTTCAAAAAACATTATAAAAATATAAAGGACTTTGCTGAGAATTATTCGGCAAAGTCCTTTTGTTTTGGATAATAATCGTTATGAATTCCTTATTTTCTTTGGTTTAACGTGCGAAATAATCCCATCATAATCGGTAATGTAAAATTCAACATTTGGCATGAAATCTATATAATTTTCGTTTCTTAATAGGTAGTAATTTACTTTGCGCAATGGGTCAAATGGCAACGTCGGAAATTCTTGATGATCCCTTCGGTAGGCATCCACCGCTTTTTGAATTTGGTCCATTAGAGGGGGAATGTCTTTTTCGTCTTCTTCAAAAATATCATACGTTTCCTTAGACATATAAAATTTTGTAGTGGGTGTTCCCTTCAAAATCGGCGCAAGGTTTTCGAAATTAATACTATGATCATCATCGACTAAAATCGTTCGATAGACCCCTTTTGGTAGACCCTCTGAATACTTTCGCACCGCATCACGAACCTCTTCTTTTGTTAAAACAATTTTGGGATATGCTTTTAAGGACGTTTCTTTGCCCTTTGATTTTTCGGCTGAGTTAGAAAATAGAAGGAAACCAATAAAAATGGCCAAAGCGATGAAACCCCAAAAAGCAATCATCATAATCCCACCTTCTTTCTACTTTTAAACTTCAGTTAACGAAAATCAAGCTGGAAGGAATGAGGTTACAACCTAAATAGTCCTCACTTATATTTTAGACAATTCAGACACTTTAGTCAAAGGTAGAGTGAGATGATGGTTACAATGATAATCAATGTCGATTGTAATAACTTAGACACAAACTCCCCGTTTCTAAGGGTTTTTTCCCCTTAGGATGGGGGAGTTCCCCTATACTTGAAAACACTCTCCCCCTCTTACAATTAAGGTAAGAAAAGCGAGTGTTATTTTTTTGAGGAGGATATACGATGCAGGCTAATACGTCTACAAATAAAAAAGCAGGAACAAATATCAACAATGCCTTTGCTTCCAAATTTGCCAAGTCCATGTTTTTAAGTGTATTGGGCTTAATTATTTTAAGTTTTATCGGTACCCGCATGTTCACCCATGTTGACTTAAACCTCTATGGTTATATGGTTGGAACCATAGTGTTCCTTGGCGGATTTTTCTACCGCTTTATTGCTTGGGGCGAAAGACCACCAACCAAGATCTTTATTAAAAAAGGAATCAAACTTCTTTTCCGAAAAAGCACTCCACAAACATCTGTTGAGCATTTAGTTACTTACCGCTTTATCTGGAATCGTGGGATTTGGCGTTGGGCACAGCATATATTAATCGGTGGCGGTTGTATTCTTTCTTGTTTTGTTACTTTCCCACTCGTATTTGGTTGGATGTATTTTACGATGGATGACAATGGCATGTACCATATCATCTTTATGGGTATTCAATTAATGACTGTACCGGCGGAAGGAATTATCGCACAACTGTCTTATAACGCGTTAAATATTACCGCTATTATGGTTATTGCAGGTGTTTGTATGGTTTTATACCGTCGTTTAAAAAACATGCAAGCTCGAGCAGAGCAAACTTTTATGTACGATTTTTTACCTTTATATATGTTGTTATTTGTCAGTTTAACAGGTTTAGCATTAACGTTTAGTAACATTTTTTTACATGGTTGGGGTCATCCGGTTATGTCCTTAATCCATCAATGGTCAGTTATTATCACACTAATCTATCTTCCATTTGGGAAGTTGGCCCATATTCCTTTCAGACCATTAAGTGTTTTTGCTAGAAATTATCGTGAGCACTATATGGAGCAAGCACCGAAAGCTTGTAAGAACTGTGGAAATCACTTTGTTTCAGTTGAACAAGCAAATGATGTAATCAATGTTCTTGGCATTAATGATATCGAATTTGCAAAGAAGGAAGGCTTCCACCTTGCTGAGCTTTGCTTACCATGTCGTCGTAAATTTAGAATCGCACAATTTTCAGGAGCACCTACACATCAGGTGAAGGTTAAGGAGGCAAACCAAAATGCAAGAGGTTAACTACAAAAACCCGAGAGATCATTTCTTTAAAGAAGTAGAAAACTTACATCATCCAGATGAAGAATTAGTGAAAACACACTGTAGCTACTGTGCCATGCAATGCGGTATGTACCTGCGTGTTAATACAAAAACAAACAAAATCATCGGTGTTGAGCCCCGTTATGATTGGCCAGTAACATTAGGGAAAATGTGTCCAAAAGGAGTTACCGCCTACCAGCAAGTAAACCATCAAGATCGAATCTTAAAACCATTAATCCGTGATGATCAGTCCCTTAAAGGAACAAAAAATGGTTTCCGTGAGGCAAGCTGGGAAGAGGCTTATGATTTAATTGTAAAAAAATTCCAGTATCTTCAAACGAATTATGGAAAAGATTCTCTATCTGTTTACGGTGGAGTATCAATGACAAATGAAAAGTGTTATTTAACTGGAAAGTTTGCGCGTGTAGGATTACAAACTCGTTATATCGACTATAACGGACGCTATTGTATGTCAAGTGCTGCCGGAGGATTAAATCGTTCTTTAGGAATTGATAGAGGTTCAACACTTCCTTGGACAGATATTCATGAAACAGATTGCTTATTTATTGCCGGAAGCAATACGGCAGAATGTCATCCGACATCAATGTTCCGTATTTGGGCAGTACAGGAGCGGGGCGGGTACCTAATTATCGCTGATCCTCGTGAAACGCCAATTGCTAGAAGAGCAGACGTTCACCTTGATTTAAGACCAGGGACAGACTTAGCATTGGCGAACGGAATTTTACACTTATTGATTAAAAATGGTCATGTCGATGAAGAATTCATTAAAAATCATACAAACGGCTTTGACGAAATGAAAGCTGTTGTTGAAGAGTTTACACCGGAATATACCAGCCAAATCACTGGAGTTGCTCCTGAGAAAATTATTCGTGCAGCAGAGCTTTACGGAAAAGCGCCGAATGCGATTGTGCTGTTCGCTCGTGGTATCGAGCAACAGGTTAAAGGTGTAGATAACGTTTCCGCCTATGTAAATATGGCTTTAATAACAGGAAACATTGGTCGTCCAAAGGCTGGAGTAGCAACGATTACGGGTCAAGGAAATGGTCAGGGCGGCCGTGAGCATGGTCAGAAAGCGGATGCTCTACCAGGTTACCGTAAAATTGCCAACCCTGAGCATGTAAAATACGTTGCAAGTGTTTGGGGGATTGAGCCAGAGGAAATGCCAAAAGAAGGTGTATCCGCTTATGAAATGTTCGGTTTAATGGAACAGAAAGTAATTCGTGGACTGTACTTACTATGTTCAAATCCGGCTGTTTCATCACCAAACTTAAATTATGTTCATCAACAACTGAAGAACTTAGATTTCATGGTTTGTGTCGATTTCTATCTGTCAGAATCAGCTGAATTTGCAGATGTCGTATTACCGACAACAACATGGGCTGAAGACGAAGGAACAACAACTAATGTCGAAGGTCGTACAATTAAAATCAATCGTGCGCAAATGCCTTTAGGTGAGTCAAAGCCTGACTGGTTAATCCAAGTGGAACTAGCTGAGCGTTTAGGGCGTGGGAAGTATTTTTCACATTTAAAAACAGCAAGAGATATTAATGATGAATTCCGCTTAGCTTCAAAGGGTGGTTACGCAGACTATTATGGAGCAACTTGGGAAAAAATCGAGCAACAAGACGGTGTCTTCTGGCCATGTAAGGACGAAAACGATCCAGGAACTCCACATATGTTTTTAGATAAGAAGTTTTATCATCCGGATGGGAAGGCGAAAATTTTCGCATTACCATATAGGCCATCAGCAGAAGAACCGGATCAAGAATATCCGTTACGCTTAACAACTGGCCGTGTCGTGTATCATTATCTATCAGGTAACCAAACGAGAAGAATTCAATTTTTACAAGATATGTGCCCAGAGCCATATGTAGAGGTACATCCGGAAACGGCAGCAAAATATAACATTTCCCATGAGGAAAGAGTTCGCCTATTCTCTCGTAGAGGAGAAGCGATTTATAAAGTGAAAATTACGGAAGCAATTCGTAAGGACACGGTATTTGTTCCGTACAGTTGGGGACATGAACTGTCTATTAACCAATTAACGATAGGTGCATTAGATCCGATTTCTAGAATGCCGGAATTTAAAGCATGTGCGGCTCAAATCGAAAAAATAGACTTAAAGAAGGTGAATTAAATGAACAAGAGGCTCTATTTAGAACTAGAAAATTGCGTAGGTTGCAGATCGTGTTTGGCAGCATGTACACAATGTGGTGGTCATGAAGAGCGTAACCGAAATTATGTATATGATGTGAACCCGTTAGTTAATACTCAGACTATGCCTCTTATGTGCCTTCACTGCGTGAATCCGGCATGTGCAAGAAGTTGTCCGGCACAGGCTATTCAAATTCATGAAACAGGAGCTGTTCTTTCGGCATTGGTCGAAAAATGTATTGGCTGTCAAAACTGTACAATTGCCTGTCCATATGGAATCCCGAAATTTGATACAGAGCAAAATTTAATGTATAAATGTGACCTATGTATTGACCGCAGTAAAGATGGTATCCCGCCAATGTGTGCGAGTGTTTGTCCGACAAACACGTTGCAATGGTTAACAGATGAGGAAATTGCCCAAAAACAAAAGCAATTTAATGTAAAAAATGATAAATGGGTAACTAGTGTTCATCTAGAAAATGAAACGAATGTACGAGTGAATCTTCCTGGTATTTTACAGGGAATCACAAAGTTGTATTAGAGGAGGGATTTTACAATGAAGGATAAAAATAACCGAATCCCGTTTGATGAAGATAATTATACGCATAATATAAACCGTAATAATGAACGAAAGTTAGACCGCCGTGGCTTTATGAAAACATTGGTAGGTGCAGCAGGTGTGTTCGCTGTATCCTCCCTTCCTTGGGGAGCGGTTGCTTCGAAAGAGCTACTTGGGTTAGGCAATAAAGAGTATCCACATCAAAAAATTGCTGATCTTGACAAGGTGGCCATTGGTGATGCAGTCGAGTTTTCCTTTCCTGGTGAGCATGATAGTGCCCTGTTAATTCGCCTTGGGGATAATAAGTTTGTCGCTTATCAGAATGCTTGTACACATTTAAGATGCCCTGTATTTTGGGTGAAGGATAAAAATGAAATGATTTGTCCATGTCACCATGGCAAATTTGATGTCGAAACGGGGGCGCCAACCGCAGGGCCACCAAGAAGACCGTTGCCGGGTATCGAAGTGGAAGTTAAAGATGGTGCAATTTATGCAGTTAGGGTGAAGCGTTATGAAGCGTAGTAATCTAAGTCTGGCGATTCTTTGTGGGATTCTATTACTGAATATCGTGTTTACGCAAAAAATGGTTCACCAATTTTTTTATGAAAATTATGTGCAAACATTAGTATACATGGGCTTAAATATCGTGCTATTCCCCATTGCTTTGTACGTTTATAAACGCGATCAACGAAAAGCGTAAAGCGCTAATTTTTAGGCGACAAGCTTAAGACGAGCGTTGCAGAAGGCGGTTTTTGCCTTCTGAAGTGATTGGCTTAAGACCTCGAGCCGATGGCGCTTGGAGCTAGACAATAGAAAAAAGGTGGTGAGCGGGCGTGAATAGTGAGGCATATTTAGATTTATGTTTTGTCCGGGAACAGCAAGGCGGATTTTCCAGAGAAATCGATAGCTTGTTGAAAGAAGTTTTTCAAGGAATCCGCTTGAACTGGTACCTGGATGAAAAAACGGCTGAAGGTGCTGACATTGTTGTGGCTGAAGTGAAAGGGATGGCTCCTTGGCAGTCGGAAGAGGATACGATTCATTATTTAGAGGAAAAAGCGGGCGATGCGTTTTGGCAGTATTTGCAGGGCTACCAACTATACATCTACCCGAATCATCCGAAAAAGGGATGTGGCAGCTGTGGAACTCATTAAAGGGTTAGAGCCATTTGTTGGTGAAAAAATTGAAGTGGCCATCCATGATGCGCAAGAGGATATGCAGCCGCCTTGGGTGGAGAAGAAAATCAAAAAGCTTGAGCTTTGCCCGGATGGGACGCATTTACGGATTTATTTTGACACGTTTTATTTTTTCGCTGTGCCATTAACGAGTAGTGTTAGCGTGAGCGAACATAATTGGTCTGCTTATGATATGGAAAGTGGACTGTACTATTTAATTCGGAAAATATAAGGTAGGGAAGGAGGAGGTTTATTATGGGATCATTTTTACCAGATAAACAAAAAATCAGCTCTTATATCATTCAATCTCAAGAAGAAGAAATCAAACGGATTGCCTTAGAGCTGCATGAGGGTGTTGCTCAATCGTTATTCAGCATGTTTACCGGTTTGCAATTTGTTGAAGCCAGTGTCGAGCAATCACACTTAAAATCCTATATAAAAGAGATGTCTCAAATAATGGAAAAGACGATTCAGGAGATTCGCCTTTTATCCGTTGAACTTCATCCTCCGACTCTAACAACCTTAGGACTACTCCCGGCGATGAAAAGCTATGTGAAACTTTATACCTCCACTTTTGGGATCGAGGTGGAGATAGAATCAAGAGGTGTGGAAAAGCCAATTGCAAACGAGAGCTCGATTGCCATTTTTCGCGTCTGCCAAGAGGCTTTATCGAATATTGCCAAGTATGCCGATACGTCTAATGTGAAAATGTCGATAGATTGGTCCCCTGAACGCCTTCAGGTGCTAATTAATGATTTTGGCAAAGGTTTTGAAATAGGTAAAATAGAATCCTATGGTTTGGCGGCAATGAAAGAGCGCATGGTTCTCATTGGCGGTGATTGTGTGATATCCTCTAAAATAGGAGAAGGAACATCAATTGAAATTTCTCTTCCATTAGAAGTTGAAGAGGAAAAAAGGGAGAGTTTACCTTGATCAGAATACTATTAGTGGATGATCACGCCGTTGTACGAATGGGGTTAAAAATGCTCCTAAATGCCAATCCCGAAATGGAAGTAGTCGGTGAAGCTTCAGAGGGAAATGAAGGAATTGAAATGGCGCTGGAGCTTTTACCAAATGTCGTTGTGATGGATTTAAGTATGCCTCATGGAAAAGATGGCCTATCGGCAACCTCGGAATTAAAAAAACGGATGCCTGAAGTCAATATTTTAATCTTAACGATGCATGATGACGAAGAATATTTGTTTAGAGCGATACAGGCTGGCGCCTCAGGTTGTATTTTAAAAAGTGCACCACATAACGAGTTGCTGACAGCGATAAAAGGGGTATCTAGAGGGGATGCTTATTTACATCCATCGGCAACCAAACGGTTAATGGAAGAATACTTAGGCGGAATTAAAAACGGCCATGCACCAGATAGCTTTCAACTATTGTCTGATCGTGAAAAAGAGGTCTTAACATTGATTGCGAAGGGTTTTTCAAATAAAGAGATTGCTGAACAACTCGTTATTAGTGTGAAGACGGTAGAGACCCACAAGGGAAATCTGATGGAAAAGCTACAAATGAAAACACGACCTGAGTTAGTCGACTTTGCTTTGAAAAAGGGGTTATTGGGCTATGGTTTATAAAGGGTTTGGTTTTAGATGGAAGAATTAAAGAAGTGTTCGATAGCGGTCCAAACCTGTTCCAGCCTGCTAAAGAATTTGGAGGCAGAGTTCGTTGGCTTAGCGATCCAAAACGAGGTTGGTCCAGACGTTCGCTGGCATTGTGCTGCTGGAAATTCAAATGATAAATACAAAAGAATAACAGTTCGTTACGGGAAAGGTATTGCAGGAAGAGTGATTTCAAGTGGCAGTCCAATGATGATAACGAGTTTTCCTGAGAATGTATTAGGGAAAATTACCGATTATCCGATCATGCTTGCTGAGAAATTAGTCTCTTCGTATGCAGTGCCGTTATTTTTTAATGGGATTCCTAAAGGGGTTTTGTTAGTTGGCCATCGTAGTGAGTATGTTTTTTCGGATGAAAAGCAGAAACTTGTCAAAAAGACAGCACTTTTTTTAGAAGAGGCCATTAAAGGCCATATGCATTTATAAATTGGGAGGCCAACCACTTATGAGACAGGAAGAAAACCTAAAAATGGACATGGCTAGCTCTCCGAATTCTTATGTTGAGGTTGTGGATGAATTAAAAAAATCGATGCAGGAATTGGTAGACTTTAAGTTTGCGTTAGATGAATCATCGATTGTGGCGATAACGGACGAAAAAGGAATGATTAAGTATGTAAACGATCATTTTTGTCTAACCTCTCAATACTCACGCGAGGAATTGTTAGGAAATGACCACCGTATTGTGAACTCTGGCTATCATTCACGTGAGTTTTTTAAAGAAATGTGGCGAACGATTGGATCTGGACAGGTTTGGAAGGGAGAAATTCGCAATCGTGCAAAGGATGGTACCATCTATTGGGTGGACACGACAATTGTTCCGTTTTTAAAAGAAAATGGTCGTCCTTATCAATATTTATCGATTCGGTATGAGATTACTGATCGAAAACGGGTTGAGGAAGAACTACAGAAGATGATGACCCGCATTATCAATGTTCAAGAGGATGAGCGGAAACGGCTATCACGCAATCTTCATGACGGAATCGGTCAGAATTTGTATAGCCATCTAATTACGATTCATCGTTTGAAGGCTGAGATGGAACATCCTTTGTTGGATCAGATGTTGGTGGAAGCCGAGGAGCTGATTGAGGAAGTTCGTGACATTTCATGGGAACTCCGACCATCGGTACTGGATGATCTTGGATTAATCCCTGCCATACGATCGTTTTTGAATCGTTATTCGGATCATTATCATATTGATGTTCTATTTGATTGTGCATTGAGCGGCCGATTAAGCTATAATGTCGAAACCACGATTTACCGAGTGATTCAAGAATCGTTAACGAACATTCGAAAATACGCTGAAGTGAGTGAAGCAGCCGTGACGATAAGGGAAATGGACGATACCATTCGCGTCATGATTGAAGACCTTGGAAAAGGGTTTGTAATAGACGAGGAGACAAGAGGAGTCGGTCTCTTCAGTATGGAAGAACGCGCACGCTCCGTCGGCGGCTCCATACATATCAGCTCCGAACCCGGCAAAGGCACCAAAATCATCCTCGAAATCCCTAAGTCAGAGAACAAACACTAAAACACTTTAGCACTTTAAAGCATGTGGGGACAGTCCCTACATGCTTTAAAGCGCTAAAGGGGGATGATGTTTAATAATAGTTTCTCATGAGTTCTGTTGCCCATTGGGGTTGGATTGTCGGTTCCACTGGGGCAAATTCTTTCATGTATGGCTTAAGGTCAACAACTGGGGTGCCGTCAATGGCATCTAATGATTGCACGGTGATGGTTAGTCCTTCTACTTTTAAGATTTTACAAACTGAGGCACCTAGTAAATTTGGACGGTTTTTCCCGCGTTGGCTAAAGATACCCACCTTTGGCCACTCTGGATTATTGCGCGGATGGCGTGCACCTGTTTCGATTTTGCTCTGATCGACCTTATGGAAGTGGAAGATAACCTCTAGATGCGAAAAATCTGCTAGTCCATAAACAACTTCCTCTGTAAATTGTTCTCCTTCTAAGACAATGGTAGAAATATTTTCTCCCCAATCATCATCTTTAATCTCCGAACGAGTGGTTTGAACAACCCCGATTGGTTTTATTGTAATTACGTTCATAGCACGCTACCTCCTTTTGGACCCATTATACAATTATTTCCACTTAGATTGAAAGTTTGATAGTTTGATGAACTCTTTTTGTATACTTTGTGGAGATTTATAAAATAGAGATATACATCACACATTTTGCCACCTGTGTTTTCTATAGTGAAGTAAATAGAATGCTAGGAGGAGTGTGGGGAATGAAATCAATGCTCTGGCATAAAAGGCAGTTTAAACGCAAGCCTGTTCAATATGTACGAATGGGTGTACAAATAGCCTTCAGTTTGTTTTTAGTGTATGTCGGATATCGCTTTTATCAGTTTTATAATCATTTTGCGTCTATAGGATTGGAACCGTATGTTGAGAAACCACCAGCAGTGGAGGGGTTTTTACCAATCAGTGCGCTGGTTGCTTTAAAGGTGTGGTTATTAGCTGGTGAGTTTGACCGAATCCATCCAGCGGGTCTATTGTTATTTACGTTTTTTGTTGGCTCGGGGATACTTTTCCGCAAGACCTTCTGCAGTTGGATTTGTCCCATTGGGACGATAAGTGAATGGATAGCTAAGCTTGGGAAAATGATTTTTAGAAGAAATTTTGACATCCCAAAGTGGCTTACCTGGCTGCTGTTACCTTTAAAATATTTTTTGCTATACTTCTTTGCGAAAATGATCATTTTTGATATGCCTTTATACTTTGCTTGGGACTTTCTGCAAAGTCCTTATAATAAGGTATCGGATGTAAAAATGTTGTTATTCTTCTTACAGCTCGGTGGGTTAACTTTAAAGGTTATATTAATTGTGTTTATCCTTTCTTTGTTCTTTCCGAATTTTTGGTGCCGCTTTTTATGCCCATATGGGGCGATGATTGGACTGGGGTCGGTATTTGGGGTTACAAAAATTAAACGGAATAGAGAGACTTGTATTGATTGCCAGGCATGCACTCGCGTGTGTCCGCAGCGAATTAGGGTCCATGAGAAAAAGGCAGTACTAACACCAGACTGTACGGCATGTATGTCCTGTGTCGAAGCATGCCCGGTTAAAGATACCCTCAACATGACAGTAGCAACAAAAAAGGTAAACAAATGGTTAATTCCGGTAGTTTTCTTCGGTCTATTCTTCCTAATGGTAGTGATAGCCAAACTAACAGGAAACTGGAACACCAACATCACCTACGAAGAATTCAAACAACTCATCCCATACATCAACTCAATAGGACATTAACGCGTTAAAGCGGTGGGGGACAGTCCCGCAGTACTTCACCGCGTTAAAGTGCTGCGGGACTGTTCTATCTTATTTAAAGGACGGAGTGCCTTTAAATGTATGCCACATGCTTTAACGAGCTAAGGGGGACAGTCTCGTTTTTTGGCTTTTTTCCATATGATGGGTAGGAGTGAGGGTGTAAGAGGGGGATGGAGATGTTTTTTGAGGACTTACGTCGTGCTTTACCGGAAGGGGCACGGCTTTTATGGGATGATTGGCAAATGCAACCGGCAGTTTCCTTGAATAATGTAAATCAGGACGGAAAAAAGGAAATGCTAATCACTTATCGACTGAGAGATGAAATTTACACAACGATTTTTATCCACGATGAGACAAACTGGTATGCGTCCACAACGACAAAAGGAACCCTTCCATTTCGGGTAAGAGGAATTAATTTATTTCCTGCTGTGGTTAAAGGGGTAGGTGGAAATAGGTGGGGCTATATTAATCATAAGGGGAAATTTGTAACGCCACTAAAATATGAGGATGCTGGAGATTTCCAAATAAACGGTCTAGCAGTCGTAAAAATTAGAGGGAAGTATGGCTTAATTAATCAGTATGGACAATTCATTGTACATCCGAAATATGATTCGATTAATCCATTTTTCGAGGGGCGAGCTACGGTCATTGATGACAAAGGTTTTAAAGTGATCAATGAACGAGGAAGAGTATTAACGAAGAAAGCCTATAGCTTTATCGGAAATTATCAAAACGGAAGAGCGTTGTTTTCTGGAACAAACGAGGAAAATCAATATTTATATGGCTACTTAACTAAACAAGGCAAAGAGGTTGTTCCTCTTCGATACCAATCAGCGACCAATTTTTCTAATGGGAAAGCTGTCGTGAAAAAGCAGGACGGCTACTATCAATTAATCAATCTAAGTGGAAAGACTTTGAACACATACGACCAAGCCTTCGTTGGCGAACTGAGTGAAGGACTTATGACTTTCCAACAAGAAAATGGTGGAAAGTTTGGTTTTATGAACGAACAAGGTGAAACCATCATTGAACCAGCCTTCACAGGTGCTCAGGCTTTTCGGAATGGCAGAGCTATTGTAAATACAGATAGGCAATACGGTTTTCAGTACGGTTTAATTGATCGAACAGGTAAATTGACTATTCAACCAATCTATAATGATATCAAGATGCTTGGCGAAAACCGCGTAGCTCTTGGAAAGGCAGTTGAGGAAACTGCCCCATTTAAAGGCTCTAAATATGCGATTGCTGATATTGATGGTAATATCCTAACCGATTTTAAATTTTTTAATGTGCAGGCTTATCAAAATGGTTACGCATCCGCTACAGACGGAATCCACACCTTTTTCCTTGATAAAAGTGGCCACGTTGCCAAGGGATTACCTATTGTGAAAGGAAATGGCACATTGACATTTGAAGGGGAACTTATAAAAGCAAATATCGACATGAGGTTAAAATACAATAATTTGAAAGGGTTATTAGTCTGGTCACAAAATCAAGTGATTCGAATAGATCACCGTTTCCGCGTAGTTGAAAGAAAGTTTAATCCAAATAAAGATTATTTAGTGTACTACCCGGAAGTACACGGAATGCGGTTTCCAGCTGCACAAAAAAAGGTGAACCAAAGACTTGCAGAACTTTCAGCTGTAAAGGAAATGAATCCATCGAAACCGTTGGACTCTAGCTATACAGGAGATTTTGAAGTTCCTTTTTTTAGAAAGCGATTAATTATTTTCGAATTAAACGGCTATCATTATCCTTTTGGAGCGGCTCACGGAATGCCATCCAAAATCTACGCCCATGTAGATTTGGAGAGCGGTGCGTTTTACGCGTTAAAGGATCTATTCAAGCAAGGCAGCCCATATGTTAAAGTACTGAGTGACATCATTGGAGAACAAATCAAAACAGACCCACAGTATTCCTATGTGTTTCGGGATTCCTATAAAGGGATTGCACCACACCAGCCATTCTATGTCGATGACAACAATCTATACATCTACTTCACACCCTACGAAATCGCCCCATACGCAGCAGGATTCCCAACCTTCAAAATCCCTTATAACGAAATCGACACCATCATCAACAAAGAAGGACCATTCTGGCGCGCCTTCCACTGAACTACATTAACGCATTAACGCGACCGGGGACTGTCCCCGGTCGCGTTAATGCGTTAATGGGGTGAAGTGGTATTTTTGTTTTTGCGAGTCTTTTGGGAAGGGAATTGCGTCTATTTTATTGAAGTAATGTTTAGGTATAGAAGGGGGGATGTTTAATGTTATTTCGCCAAGCAATGCTTGAAGATGCATTTCAATTTGCAGAGTTAATTCATCAGGTGGAGAATTCCTCCAATTATATGCTTTTTAACCCAGGGGAGAGAAAAAAAGACCCGGAGGCTCGTCGTAAGATGCTTCAAGCTTTTCAGGATAAAAGCAATTCAGCTATTTTTGTCTGTGAAGATGTAGAGGAACTTATCGGTTATTTAATAGCGGATGGTGGATTTGCAGAGAAGAATAAACACTCTGCCTACCTGGTTGTCGGAATCTCCCCGGGGTATCGGGGGCGTGGAATTGGGAAGAGGTTATTTGAAGAGTTATTTAAATGGGCAGACCAACAGCAAATTCATCGCTTAGAGCTAACGGTTGTTTCAGAAAATCACCAGGCTCTTGCTCTCTACAAAAAAATGGGATTCCAAATAGAAGGCACAAAACGGGATTCGTTAAAGATTAATGATAAATATGTAAATGAGTACTATATGTCCAAACTTTTATAAAATAAGGGGGTCAAATCGTTAATGAAAAAAACAGCAGTCCTTCTTTATCCTCTCTTTAGCGAATATGAATTGTCAGTGGCATTATCCATATTAATGCAAGGCGAGAAAGAAATTATTACTGTCGGCATTACAGATCAACCCATCAAAGGGGAATCCGGGTTAACCTGCGTACCTGACGTGTCAATCGATGACATAAATCAAAACGAGATTGATAGTTTACTATTGCCAGGCTGTATGGACGTAGGAACACTCATAAATGAGCAAGCTCTATTCAATTTTATAAAAGATGTCACTAACGACCAAACCATCATCGCCAGCATTTCCAGCTCGCCTTTTTTATTAGCAAAGGCTGGGGTTCTCAAGGGGAAACGTTATACTGTTGGCCTCCCTGAAGAAGCTCTTCCGAAATTAGAAGTCTTTGAGGTAGAAAATTATTCACGAGAATTAGTGGTCCAAGATGGGAATTTAATTACAGCAAGGGGTTCTGGATTTATTGAATTTGGAAAAATGTTTGGAGAAGCACTAGGGCTAAATTTTGATATGAATTGGTACCTCCCTAGGAAGGTAAAAACTTTTTAATATGCTCCTTTAAACTTATCAAATAACTATATAAGGAGGAAAATCATGATCACCTCACTCAATTACGCCAAATCACTGGACCAACAAGACCCACTTCAACATTATCGCGAGGAGTTCTATCTGCCTGAAAACACCATTTATCTAGACGGAAACTCACTCGGCCTAATGAGTAAACGCTCTGAGCAATCCCTTTACGAAATGGCTGATTCCTGGAAAAAATACGCCATCGATGGCTGGATGAGCGGGAAGCAGGCTTGGTTTACCCTTTCGGAAAAACTAGGTGCCATGTGCGCTCCACTCGTAGGTGCAAAGCCTAACGAAGTGATTATCACTGCTAGTACTACAACCAACCTGCATCAGCTTGTGGCAACCTTTTACAAACCACAAGGTAAACGCACGAAAATCCTAGCTGACGAGCTTAATTTTCCATCTGACATCTATGCCTTGCAAAGTCAACTACAACTAAAGGGTCTTGACCCGAAGGAACATCTAATCCAAGTGAAAAGCCGAGATGGCAGAATGATTGAGGAACAGGATATTATCGCTGCGATGACTGATGAAGTCGCATTAATCATCCTACCAACTGTTCTTTACCGAAGTGGCCAACTACTTGATATGGAAAAATTAACGTCAGAGGCCCATAAACGTGGCATTTTCATCGGTTTTGACGGCTGTCATTCCGTTGGAGCAATTCCTCATCACTTCAGCAAATGGGATGTTGATTTTGCCTACTGGTGTACATACAAATACCTAAATAGTGGGCCTGGTGGCGTTGGTGCTCTTTATGTTAATGAAAAACATTTTGATAAAATACCGGGCCTCACTGGCTGGTTTGGATCCGACAAGGAGAAGCAATTTGATATGGAGCATACCTTTACTAAAGCACCAGATGCAGGTGCCTATCAAATCGGTACCCCACACTTACTGAGTACCGCTCCACTAGTAGGCTCATTAGAAATATTCGCTGAGGCAACGATTGAGGCGATTCGGGAAAAGTCGATAAAGCAAACCCAATACTTAATGGACATAGTTGCAGCTGAATTAGGCGGCTACCAGTTTACAATCGGCAACCCGGTCGAAGACCACCGCCGTGGCGGTCATGTAGCTCTTGAGCACCCGGAAGCAGCCCGAATCTGCAAGTCATTAAAAGAAAATGGAGTGATACCGGATTATCGCAATCCAAATGTTATACGCCTAGCGCCAGTTGCCTTATATACCTCATACGAGGAAGTCTGGCAGTCGGTTCAAATTTTAAAAAGAATTATGGAAGAAAAGCTTTATGAGAAATATGAAAATAAACGCGAAGTCATTGCCTAGGGGGAGTGCGAGTTGAAACTAATCGATATTTCAAGAAAACTTGGTAAAAATGTGCCCACCTGGCCGGGCGATACTCCGTTTTCCTTCAAAATAAGCTGGCCAAAGTCGGAAAGTGGTTCAGTTAATGTCGGCAAACTCGAAATGAGCATCCATACTGGGACACATGTGGATGCCCCATTTCATTTCGATGATGAAGGAAAACGAATTTATGATCTTGACCTTAATCTCTATGTCGGTAAAGCACTCGTAATCGACATGCTAAATAAAGAAAGCATCGGTGCCAGTGATTTAGCCCAAGTCGACTTTCAAGATCTGGAGCGGGTGCTTTTAAAAACAAATTCTTGGGCCAATCCGGAACAATTCCCTGAGACAATTCCGTTCCTTCGTCCTGATCTAGCAGCCTTTTTAGGTGAAAAAGGAGTTCGCCTAATTGGCGTCGATGTTCCATCCGTTGACCCGCTTGACAGCAAAGAATTACCTGCCCATCATGCTCTCCATGATTATGGGATTCACATTTTAGAATCGGTTAACCTCATTCATGTAGAGCCTGGCGTATATGAGCTAATCGCCCTGCCGCTTCCGCTGGCCGAAGCGGATGGCAGTCCGGTTCGTGCGGTGCTCAGGACTTTAGCGAATAATCGCTAGACAATCCAACTCCTATAAGCTAGTATCATATCGATACTAGTTTTTGCTTTTTTTGGGTAAATAATATAGTAAGCACATATAAAGGAGTAACCCATGAACTCATTAAAACCATTTATAAAAGCCGTTTGGGAAAAGTCAGGCTTTCAAAGCCCGACATCGATTCAAGCCGAGGCTATTCCCTTAATTACTTCAGGTAGGGATGTCATTGCGGAGTCCCCAACAGGAACAGGAAAAACCTTGGCTTATTTACTACCTGTCTTGGATAAAATAGATTTAGGTAACCAAGGGATTCAGGCAGTGATTTTAGCATCATCACAAGAATTAGTTATGCAAATTTTGGAGCAGGTGCAAAAGTGGTCGGAGGGAAGCGGGATCCGCAGCGCCTCCTTCATCGGCGGTGCAAACGTCGCGAGACAGCTTGAAAAATTAAAAAAGCGCCCACAGCTTGTTGTCGGTACTCCAGGAAGAATGCTTGAACTAATTAAACAAAAGAAACTGAAAATGCATGAAGTCAAAACAATTGTCCTTGATGAAGGTGATCAACTAATTGTTCCAGAGCATCTGGAAACCATTAGGCAAATTATTAAATCAAGCCTTGCTGATAGACAAGTCGTGCTTTTTTCAGCAACTTTAACCGACCGGTCCATCAGCCTTGCAAAAGACTTGACCCAAGACGCAGAAATCATTCAAATCAAGAAAGATGAAACGATTCAGGCAGGAAAGGTCGAGCATATTTATTTTCTATGTGAAAATCGTGAGAAACCGATGCTCCTTGAAAAAATTGGCCGGCTTGAAGAGATTCGTGGCTTGGCTTTTATTAATGATATCACCGAAATTAACTTTGTTTCCGAAAAGCTAAAATTCAAGGAAATTCCTGTTGGAATCATTCACAGTGATCTGAAAAAAGATGACCGTAAAAATGCTCTGAAAAACCTTCGTACTGGTAAAATCAAATTGTTACTAGCCTCAGATGTTGCTGCTAGAGGACTAGACATTCCTGATATTACCCATGTAGTCCATGTTGATTTTGCAAAAGATATCACCCAATATGTGCACCGGTCGGGCCGCACAGGCCGTTTCGGTGCGGATGGGGTCGTGATTTCACTCGTTAACGAACGAGAAGAGCGGGAATTGAAAAAATATTGTCAGGAATTAAAGATAACCCTAGCCAAAAAGGTATTCTACGCTGGAAAAATCGCTGATGAAAAAGATCGACCTTTATCCAAAAAGGAACCAGGTAAATTGAAAAAAGCTGTTCCTGTTAAGGTGAACAAATCGAAGAAATAAGCCACAGTCTTAGACTGTGGTTTTTTAAATTTGCTTTTAAGTTTTGGTGAACCAAAAGTAACGAGATGAGCCGAACCAATTTCCACATAAACAAATCTAAAATAAAAGGTAATTGTAGCAGGAGTATAGAATTATAATTTTAAATCGTAAAGGAGCGTGACCCGAAATGGAAAATCCAAAACTAAAGCAGCTTTCGGAAACATGGCTACCGGAAGCAACAATTGATGACATGCAATCCAAAATGCAAGCTGGAGAGCTTAGTGCCAAAGAATTAACCCTCATGTATTTACATAGAATTGCTAGAATGGATGGGAACGTCAAGTCCGTTCTCGAAATTAATCCAGATGCATTGCAAATCGCCGCTGCACTAGATAAAGAACGAGAAATAAATGGTCCTCGTGGCCCACTTCACGGGATTCCAGTCTTAATCAAAGACAATATCGATACCAATGATAAAATGCACACAAGTGCAGGTTCATTAGCTCTTGCAAATTCCTTTGCGCAGGAAGATTCATACGTCGCCAAACAACTACGAAAGGCTGGAGCCGTCATTTTAGGAAAGACAAACATGACCGAGTGGGCCAATTTTATGACAGAGGGTATGCCGAGCGGTTATAGCTCAAGAGGTGGTCAGGTCCTTAACCCGTATGGACCAGGTGAGTTTGATGTAGGTGGTTCAAGCTCTGGTTCCGGTGCGGCGATTGCCGCTAACTTTGCGGCTGTTGCGGTCGGAACGGAAACTTCTGGCTCCATTTTAAGTCCTGCCAGTCAAAACTCACTAGTTGGAATCAAGCCAACTGTTGGGTTGATTAGTCGTCAAGGAATTATTCCGATTGCCCACACACAAGACACAGCAGGTCCAATGGCGAGGACCGTAAAGGATGCTGTTTTGTTACTTAACGCACTGGCTGGCCCGGATCTAAACGACCCTATCACCTTAACGAATGTATTTACAGGGGATTATACGGAGTACTTAAACAAGGACGGATTAAGAGGTAAACGAATCGGAATCGCCCGTAAGCCATTTTTCGATTACCTTTCAGCGGAGAAAAAAGAAGTTCTTGATGCCGCGATTCAAAACCTAATCGAATTAGGTGCAGAAGTAATTGACCCAGTTGAAGTCCCATCGGCTAGCCGTAAGTGGGGTTATGATGTCCTAACTTATGAATTTAAAGCAGATTTAAATGCTTATTTAAAAAATCTCCACCCAAGCTACCCGATTCGTTCGCTAAAAGATGTGATTGAATTCAACCTTGAAAATGAAGAAAAAATGTTGAAATATGGTCAGAAAATCTTGTTAAAGTCAGAAGAAACGAGCGGAACATTAACAGAAATAGCTTATATAAATTCGCTTGAAGAAGATCAATATTACACCACAACACAGGGCATTGATGCAACCATAATCAAACACCAACTGGATGCCATTGTTTTCCCTAATAACTATGGAGCCGCTATGCCAGCCAAAGCGGGGTATCCTTCGATAACTGTACCTGCAGGCTACTCGACAAAAGGCGAACCTGTGGGATTAACGTTTTCTGGAACAGCATTTAGCGAAGGTCAGTTAATCGAACTAGCTTATGCGTTTGAGCAAGGTACGAATGCACGTAAGGCTCCAAACATAACTATCGAATAACTCCATCTCCAATCAAGCATACTACCTATGAAAAGCCGAAAGGAGATGATTTTCATGGGTAGAACGAAAAAAGGCAATGCAAACGCTATGCGAAACAATAATGCAAAAAAGGGCCGTACTAGTTCAGAATTAGTTGAATTTACAACTGGAATGGAAGAAAAACAATTTAAACGTCCAAATGGAAAAGAGTAAAAGAGAAAGGCTGCTCAGCAAAAGTTGAGCAGCCTAATTTTTACACTAAAGCCAAAATAACGACAAAATTTCCTAGGAAATTTCTTTTGGATCTGCTAACCATCGACATAGTTACTGCAAAAATTAGCGAAAATTACTCCTCTATTATTTGTTTTAACGGGTGCAATGCAGGTCCATTTAAGACAACCCCATCATAGGAGTAACGTGAACCATGACACGGGCAATCCCAGGTCCGGTCACCATGATTCCATTCGCATTCGCATCCTAAATGCGTACAGGTGGTATCGACTAAATGGAGCTTTCCATGCTCGTCCCGATAACCTCCAGCCCGCTTGCCGTTCACCAAAACAACAGACCCTTCGTCATTACCTAAATCGCTTGTGAATTTAGGAACATATTCTAGTTTTCCCTTAATGAGATGCTTGGCAACATCAGCGTTAACGGAGATTAACTTTTTCAGGCTCGGGTCCGCATCGAAACGCGATGTATCGTATAATTCCAGATAATCATTTTGCTTTCCTAATATAAAATCGGCGAGCACCTGCGCGGCAGCCGTCCCATTGGTCATTCCCCATTTGCGGTATCCGGTTGCTACCAAAATACGCTGTTTATCCTTTGTGATAGGTCCGACATATGAAAGTTTATCAATTGTTACTAAGTCCTGTGCCGACCAACGGTAAGGTATTTCTTGAACCTTAAAGGTTTGTTGGGCAAATTGCTGTAATGCTTCGTAATGCTTAAAGGTGTCAATTCCCTGACCTGTTTTATGATTATCGCCACCGACTAATAGGAGATCCTCACCATTAAATGGAGTGAAGCGAATCGATCTTACTGGTGAATCAGCACTAATATACATGCCTCCAGGGTATTTGAAATCCGCCTTTATTCCGAGCACATACGACCGGGAAGCATACATTCTCGCAAAATATAGACCGGGTTTATCGTAGAAGGGAAATTGAGTTGCCTGTATAACATAGTTACAGGTAATTCGGTTTCCCTCTCGTGTCACCACAACCGGATTGTCTGTTTCCTCATTTTCAATATCAGCTGCTGTGGTCATTTCGTATAATTGCACGTTATCACGGTTTAAGTTCTTCACAAGAGCCGTTAAATACTTGGTCGGATGGAACTGTGCCTGATTCAACATTTTCAGACCATTTTTGATTTGAATATCGAATGGGATACTATTTAGTTCTTCGCATGGGATTCTTAATTTGCCATATGCCTGTTTTTCGTTCTCGATTTTCGGAACATATTCATCAGTAGAAGCATACACGATAGCATCTTGCTCAAGAAAATCACAATCAATATTGTATTTTTGGACGGTTTCTTTGACAAATTGAATCGCACCACTAGTGGCATCATAGTATTGCTTTGCTTTCTCTACCCCAAAGTGGCTAATGAATTCATCATAAATTAAGTCATGCTGTGCCGTTAATTTAGCTGTTGTGTGACCAGTTGTCCCTGTTAAAATTTTCCCTGCTTCAATAAGAGCGATTTTCAGATTACTTTGGCTTAATATATGTGCAGCGGTAATCCCTGTAATTCCCGCCCCGACAATAGCTACATCGACACGAATATCCTTATCAAGCCTTGGGAAGCTAGGAAATTCAATTTCGCGCCAGTAAGATTCGGGGTATTGAGGTAATTTTGTTTCCATAAAGGTCCTCCTTTTATAGACGTACTTGTCATTATGTTTCCAAGTTTTGGTTGCGTTTATGTACAAGCAAAAAAGTTTTAACCTAACATGAAATAAATCAGCCATTCCATTGATTTTAGAGTTATGATAGAGAAAAAAATTACCTTTTGAGGTGAAATCAGATGAGCCAACATTTTGAAACAAAAGTCCTACATAACAGTAGAAAGAATAAACGGAATATTGTAAGCAAAGTAACACCAATTTATCAAACCTCATCATTTGTTTTTAACGATTTAGAAGAATTAGAGGGTTATTATCAAGGGAATGGTCATTATTTATACTCACGAGTGGCCAATCCGAATACGGATGAATTAGCTGAAGCTGTTGCCCGTTTAGAGGGCGCAGAAGAGGGGGTTGCAGCATCTTCGGGATTATCGGCAATTTTGGCAGGAGTCCTTGCAATTGTGAAGAGTGGTGATCACATTGTTGCAGCGGATGATTTATATGGTGGTAGTTTTCACATGCTAAAAGCAGAGCTTCATGATTTAGGGATTGAAACGAGCTTTGTTCCCTTTACCGATTTAGCTGAGGTAGAAAAATCGATTCAACCTAATACAAAGCTACTTTATACGGAATCAATCACAAATCCATTATTAAGAGTAGAAAATCTGACGTCCATCGTCGAATTAGCGAAGAAATATCAGTTAACGACATTAGTAGATAATACATTTGCCACGCCATATCACTGTAAACCAATTTTGTTAGGAATTGATTTAGTCGTCCATAGTGCAACAAAGTATTTTGGTGGACACAGTGATGTAACGGCTGGGGTTTTAGTCGGTAGTAAGGATCTGTTGGATAAAGCGAAAGCTAAAGTTGCTAATCTTGGGGCAAATGTTAGTCCATTTGAAGCGTGGTTAACTGTTCGGGGAATCAAAACACTCGCTTTACGAATGGAAAAACAATCCCGAAATGCTCAGCAACTAGCAGAAACCTTTACAACAAATCCGTTAATTCAAAAGGTTTATTATCCATTAAATCTAAGTGAAAATGGCTACGGCGCGATGGTCTCGATTGAGTTAAGCTCTGATGTAGATGTGGACGATTTTTTCCGTTCATTAGATTGGATTAAGATTGCACCAACTTTAGCTGGAGTAGAGACTACTGTCTCTCATCCCCTTACTACTTCGCATCGAGCACTGCCTAAAGATGCCTGTGAAGCGTTAGGAATAACAAAAGAATTAATACGGATATCCGTTGGAATTGAACATATCGAGGACATTATTGGTGGATTTACAAAAGCAATCGAGAAGTCGAAAAAAGGATAAGAGGAGTTGACCAATATGACGTTACCATGGTCACCTGAAATAGCCCTTATAGCAGAAGAAGCAAGAGTCTTAATCGAGCAGCAATTTCCAGAATTAAACCCTGTGAGCATTACTGAACTAGGTAAAGGCTTTGATAACACCGTTTTTCATGTTAATGGAAAATTCGTTTTCCGCTTTCCTCGAAAAGAGATTGCAGTAGAACTATTAAAAATAGAAAATCGTTTGTTACCGCTATTAGTCAAAGAGTTACCGCTCAAAATACCGGAACCAATTTTTTTCGGACAACCGACGGAGGAATATCAATGGCCTTTTACAGGATATCATCTTGTAGAAGGCGTATCACCAGGTACCCTATCATTCGAGACACGTTGCCTGTCTGCAGGGTCACTGGCTTTATTTTTAAAAAAGTTGCACCAGTTTCCAGTGGAGGTAGTAAAGGAAATAGGTGTTCCACATGATCGATTCGAGCGAATGAACATTCCAAAACGCAAATTGATGCTGGTGGATCGAATAAAAAAAGCCACCGATCTTGGGTTGCTTGAAGATGCAGCGGCCGTTTTAGCTTGGTTAAGTTCGATGAACGAAATCCAATTAGATACACCAGTTGCGCTTGTTCATGGCGACTGCCATGTTCGAAATATTTTAGTTGATGAACAAGGTGTTATCTCTGGTGTAATTGATTGGGGAGATACTCATATTGGCCATCCTGCGATTGATTTATCGATTGCTTACAGCTTTTTACCGGCGAACGGTCGTGAAGAGTTTTTTCAAATTTATGGTGATGTCAGTCAAGAAGTAAAAGAATCAGCGAAATTTTTCGCCATTTATGTCGCGACGGTGTTAATCCTTTATGGAAATGATGTGAAGGATGAAAAGCTCGTTAGTAGTGCACAAGAAAGCATTCAACTTGCGTTAAGCTAATTTTTATCATTCGGTAGTGGGTCTATTTTGGTCGAATCATCGGATTGCAACGCACCTTTTAGCCCATAGGCAAAAGCTCCACCAATAAAACCTAAGCACATAACCATACTAATCGCCGTTATCCACCATAAAGCCATCCAAACTCCCTCCTTTTTAAAGATATATGCAAGGAGGGTGTTTTTTTATCACTGTTAGGAATTTGTGTTTTTGGAATAATAATGGTAAAAAGCGAAGGCAGGAATACGATGAAAAGAATGGTAATTGTATTATTTATTCTGTTTTGCTTCCCCGTTTCCGTTTCCGGAAAATTACATGTGCCGATTTTGATTTATCATTCCATTGATAAATATACTGGTATAGGCTCAAAGGAATTGTTTGTTACACCTGAGAATTTCGAAAAACAGATGACCTATCTCAAAAAGAACGGCTACACATTATTAACATTTGAGCAATGGCAGGATATTGATAAGGTTAAGAAACCAATTTTTATTACCTTGGACGATGGATATAAAAATAATTGGCATGTGTTTGAAATATTCACGAGACTAGCGGATAACCAATTTCAGCCTCGAGCAACTCTATTCGTTATCTCTGATTTTGTCGGATCTCCCAATCGATTAACAGGAGAAGAATTAAATAGGTTAGCTAAATCTGGTTATTTTTCTGTACAATCTCATACTGCTACCCATCCCGATCTAACCAAAGAAAAAAATATCGAATACGAGTTGAAAGGATCAAAAGAAAAAATAGAAAAAATGACAGGGAAACCGGTAATAGCTCTTGCCTATCCTTATGGGAATTTTAATGAGCAAGTAGTAAGAGAGACCAAAAAGTACTATCTGTTTGGGATTACTACTACCCCAGGCCCATATCAAGAAATGGGCTATCAAAATGAGCTTTATGTTCTACCGCGTATCTATGTCAAATATTCTACTTCGCTAGAGGATTTTATTAGAACCATTGAACAATAATAAAAGGTTGACCGATAGCTCGGTCAACCTTTTATTTATGGCTAGCAAGATCTTTGCGATTTGGAGCCATCGGCGGTTGCTCAGCCCAACCGCGTTCAACCAAAATATTGAAACCATCCTTTTCGTATAGCAGGATTTCACCAATAAATTTACTTATTAAAGCACTTAAATCAGCCCTCATAGACAAAGATAAGGCATGTCCAAGAAGGGCCAAATCAATCGCATTCAAAAAGTGAAAAAGGGCAACTATAAATTTATCTGAAAAAGGTGAAACGGTGGACTCTGTGACCAGCATGGGAACGGACGCTAGGCCAAATAAATCTTCTTTCTTTAAAATGTCATTAAATACTTTAATTTGCCTTTCGGAAATTTCTCTACCTTTATCAATGTATTTTTTAATTTCCTTGTCCTTAACTACTTGCTGGAGACCTAAGCAAAGAACGACGGCAAAATAGTTTCGTTCTATATTAAAAAACAGCTCTGTTAACTCTATCGTAGTTAATGGTCTTTTTTGTTCAGGTACCGGTAATATAAACCACTTCTTTTGGATGTATTCGACTTCTTTCGGATAAGGAATCATCGGCGGTCGATCGTAGATTCCTTTTGATAGCGATAACTTGATGGATTCATTGTAAATTTCGACCGATTGATGAATGGAGCTTGTGAATATTTCTAGGACATCAGCCCGAGCTGTATTAGCGAGAATAAAGGAACGATTGATCATGTTCATTCGACTCATTGAATAAACGAAACTGAGGGCATATTCATCATAAAAAAGAGGTGGTGCCTCAAAATTAATATCTTGGTCAGAAAAGCCGTCTGGAATGGGAATCTCTTCTTTTGCGTACAAATCAGCTATTTTTTTCATTCCCTCCTCTGTATAAGATAATTCCCTTTGAAGCAGAGAAGTTATTTCTTCATCCTTTAAATGATATAAGAAATATTTTAACAAACACCTTGCTAGAGTCCCTTGAATATAAAATTGCCAAGTATTACCAATTTCAGCACTTGATAATCGAGCGGATGTATTCAATATTTACACCTCCATACGGTAAAACTGCTATGGTCTATTATTTGTTATTTTTTGGTGTAACATACTAGTATTCAATATAAAAAAGGAAACCGTTGCCGGTTTCCTTTTCTAACGTTAAGATTTTTTGGAGTAATAGCTTACCCTTTTAATATTTACTCCAACAAAGGATTCAAGAATACATTGGCCACCGGCAATTGATAGGATTAAGACAATAACGGAAGTCACTTTTGGAAAGAGCAAATAACCACCGCCAATGATAATGGCGCTCCAAACCCCAGCGCACCAGTAGCAATTTAACAAATAACCAAACATATTTTTGGGAACATCCTTCAGTTCTGGACCGTGTTCTGTTTGGACTTCTCTTCTTTCCATAAAAGGTTTACGAATGAATTCGGTTATCTTATCAAAAACAATAAGATGAGTTAATCGATAACTAGCTAATATGAGCATCACATACGATATCCAAGATAACTCAAACATAGTAAAACTCCTGACTAAGACGAATTTAATTAGTATGTTTTACTCGTTTTTTGCTGATTATACAAATTAACTTAATAGCCTAATTCCTCTAGGACTTCCATCATTAAATCTGGACGATTTGTAATAATACCATCGGCCCCATTTTTAAGAAGTGTTCGCATAGTTTCTTTATCATCAATAGTCCAGTATTGTATTTTTACATTACGGCGTTTCGCTTCTTTTATAATACTCGGTGCTGCTAAATTAATCATGCTTTCTTTCGTTGGAATCTGAAAAACATCAGCATTTGGTTCGTATAGGTTTGCTAAAAATAATTTCTTAAAGATAATAAATTTTTTAATTTCGTCTCTACCGGCCGATAAAGCGACCTTTCCATTAGAAATTACTTTAAATTTATTTAGAATGTCCTGGTCAAAGGAAGCAACAATAACTTGGTCTTGCTTTTGATATTTTTGAATGAGGTTCCAAAACTTTGATGATATCTCCTCAATCCGATCCTCCGGATTATCATCCTTAATTTCTATAACCATCTTTATGTCAGGAAAGGCTTGGAAAACCTCATCTAATGATGGAATATAGGCTCCTTTGCCGCGGTAGGAATATTTTCCATTTAAATCTTTAAAATGATACCCAGCATCCAGTTCCTGGATTTCCTTTAACGTAAGATCCTTAATCAGTCCTTTTCCGTTAGTTGTACGATCAACGGAAGGGTCATGGATAGTGACAAGATGCCCGTCCTTTGTGATATGAATATCAAATTCCAGAACGTCTACACCCATGTCTACTGCTTGATTAAAGGCTACCATCGTGTTAGATGGAGCAAGTAATTCGCCGCCTTGATGGGCAATGACTAAAGGACGTTCGGCATTAAAAAATGGGTGATTTGGTCTTTTTTCAACAGGACCGAAATTTAAGACAAGGTAAGAAATGAGTATTAAAAGAATGATAATGCCAATCCATTTGATTTTCTTTCTAGGTTTCTTATTCATATTTAATTCTATTTGACTCACTATTTCACATCCCCCTTTATGTATTCATTATTACTTTGACATAAAAAAATTCGTATATTTTATGGCGAATTTCGAAATTCTAAATGTGGAGGTGTGTGTCATGTTAAAAAAACACATATGGATTTGTTTAGCTTTATTTGTCTCCCTGCTTTCTTCGCCTACTATTTCACATGCGCAACAGGTCTATACTGTTCAGCCGGGAGATTCACTTTGGAAAATTGCTGTACGTTATCAGGTAGGTATTTCAGAGATTATTCAAGCCAACCCACAGTTTAAAAATCCCAATTTGATTTACCCTGGAGACAAGGTTAATATCCCAAACTTTGATGCGATCAAGAGTATCGAAAATCAGGTGATTCAATTGACCAATCAGCAGCGGGCAAAAAATGGATTAAAACCGCTTGCGGCTAATTGGGAATTGTCTCGTGTGGCACGTTACAAATCAAATGATATGAGAGACAAAAAATATTTCTCACATACTAGTCCAACATATGGTTCACCATTTACAATGATGAAGAACTTCGGAATTGGCTACAGTAGTGCAGGAGAAAATATCGCAGCAGGTCAAAGAACAGCTCAGGAAGTCGTCAATTCTTGGATGAACAGCGAAGGACACCGCAAAAATATTCTAAGCCCAAGTTTCAACCAAATCGGTGTAGGCTACTCAAGCGGCGGCTCATACGGCACCTACTGGACCCAAATGTTCATCCAAAAATAACATAACAAAAAACCAACAAATACTTTAACACTTTAAAGCGTGTGGGGACTGTCCCCACACGCTTTAAAGTGTTAAAGTGGCTTACGCTTTTCTAATTTGTCTAGCTCCAGCCGCTAGCCCCTCGAGGTCATAAGCCACTTCCAACAAGAAGGCAAAAGCGGCCTTCTTGTTGGAAGCGTCTTATGCTTGTCGGGGCTGACCAAGCGGCTTACGCTTTCCTACGTCTCAGGTCCTATTCCAAAATCAAGCTTAAGCTCGTTATGAGTATTTCGGAAAATAGGTAAGATGAGTACATAAGGAAGGAGGCAGTGAATATGAAAAAGTTCGGGTTATTAGTAGCAGGCGGAATCGCGGCGATTGTTCTATTTTCAACAATTGGGCCAATCGTCGGTTTAGCAGTAAGCTTGCTTGTGTTGTACTTCGCTATTAGGAAGTTTATGAAGACAGACTCCACGATGAAGAAGATTGGTTGGGCAGCTATTGGTTTGATTGCCTTAATCATTATTGCGCATAATGTTCCAGCCATCTTAGGAGTTGTAGCCGCTTATGTCTTATATGTGGTTTACAAAAAGTGGAATCATTCAAAACCGGTAGTGATCGAAAAAGAAAGCGATGATCCATTCGTAAACTTCGAAAAGCAATGGAATCATTTAAAAAACAATTAATTAAGGGAGAGAATGAAAATGACAAACTTATTTACTCGTATTAAAGACATGATTGCCGCTGACTTACATTCAGCAATGGATCAAAAGGAAAAGAAAAACCCAATTGCGTTATTAAATGAATACCTACGCCAAAGCGAATTAGAAACAGAAAAAGTTCGCAAGCTTGTAGAACGCCAATATCAATTAAAGGATGAATTTACTCGTGAATTAAACAACGCAAAGGAGATGGCTAATAAGCGCAAGCATCAGGCACAAGTAGCCGAGCAAGCTGGTGAGCAAAACTTGTTTGAATTTGCTGCTGCTGAACAACGTCAATACGAAGAGCGAGTTCTGCGCTTAGAGTCTTCATTACAAACCGTTCAAGGGCAATTAAATGACTTAGAAAAGAAATACGAAGAAATGAAGCACAAGCTTAAGGACATGAACCTTCGTCGTCTAGAGCTAATGGGTAGAGAAAATGTCACTCGTGCCAATCACCGGATCGATCAAGTGCTTGACTCCAATCAATATTCTGATAAGTCATTTTCAAAATTCCAAGAAATCGAAAGCTACTTAGATCGATTAGAAAACCAAGTAAACAGTTCTTACTATTGCAGCACTATTGATGCAAAAATTGCCCAGTTGGAAAAAGAAATGAAAGTTACGCAAAACACATTAAATTCATAGGGAAAACATGGTATTCTAAAAAGGCGTAGGTATCCTACGTCTTTTGCCCACCCAATAAATATAGAATTGGAAGATAAAGAGAGGGGGTAAGTGGGATGTTAAAGAAGCTTAATAGCGAATATATTAGTTGGATTATATTAATCGGAGCCGTCATCCTCCTTTTGGAAGTGACCTTTATTAATAAAGGCCTTATTTTCTCTCTTTTTATTTCCATAGCGATGGTTTACTTAGGTAGAAAGTCAATGCCAAAAAAATTAGGAAAACTCTTATTTTGGGGAGGATTAATTCTATTTACGGCAAATATTTTTCAAATGCTAACCTTCCGCTTATTATTGCTGGCGATATTTATTTATTTTGTGATCCAGTTTGCACATTCAAAGAAGTTACCTAATATGATTAGCCCCGTAGTGGGGATGCCAAAAGAACCGACACAAACAGAACAGCTTATACAAAAGAAGCCTTTATTCAAAAACATTCTTTTTGGTGGACAACGCACACCTGATCATGTTTATGAATGGAATGATATCAACATTCAAAGCGGAGTGGGAGATTCGATCATTGATTTAAGTTATACAGTTTTACCTAAAGGGGAAACGGTTATTTATATTCGTAATTTCATAGGAAACGTTCAAATTTTTGTTCCTTATGATTATGAGATTTCCCTTCGCCATTCGGTCTTGTTTGGTTCGACGACTGTATTCGATCATCATGAAGAGAAAATGTTAAACCAAGTCATTCAAATGCAGACACCGGACTACGAAAAGGCTGAACATAAAATTAAAATCATCACCTCCGTTGTTTTAGGGGATATAGAGGTGAAGAGAATATGAGTACACTTCAAAGGCAAATGTTATGGGGGGTTACGTTCTCTTTCCTCTTGATGGGGCTATTATCTATGGCCTTTTTCTTTGTGTTTCCGCCGCCTAATTTGGTGGAATTCTGGGAACGAGATATAGCAGATATCCCTTTTTTACTGTTTATTCCAGCAATTAGTATTGGAATTGGTATTTTATTTGGATTATTCTCGGGATTATTTTGGCGCAAAGCAATTTTATCGATTGATAGAGTTCTTCATCAATTAGAGGAAGGAGTGCCAGTGGAGATTAACCGAACCAATAGCTGTGAAGAAGTAGACACGGTTTATAACCGTATTGAACGAATTTATAAGCAAATAACCGAAAAGGCTAAAATTTCACAGCGGATGGCAACTGAAAAAGTAGAGGACCAGGAGCAACGTATCCAGGAAATCATCTCTCAGGAACGAAATCGGTTAGCACGAGAATTACATGACTCAGTAAGCCAACAATTATTTGCTGCTTCAATGATGATGTCGGCAATTAATGAGATGAGACCCGTTACAGAGGACCGAGAAACGAAACAACTAAAGATGGTAGAGGAAATGATTCACCAATCCCAGTTAGAGATGAGAGCTCTTTTGCTTCATTTAAGGCCGGTTGCATTAAAAGGAAAAACGTTACAAGAAGGAATTGCCGAGCTTTTAATCGAATTATCACAAAAAGTAACGATGGATATTCAATGGAAAATAGAAGATATAACTTTAGATAAAGGTATAGAAGATCACTTATTCCGGATTTTACAGGAGTCGGTATCTAATACACTTCGACATTCCAAGGCCAGTAAACTAGAAGTCCTTCTAATTAAACGCGATGACCTTGTCATTATGCGTGTCGTCGATGACGGAGTGGGATTTGATGCAGAAGAAGATAAAGCAGGTTCGTATGGGATGCAAAATATGCATGAACGAGCAGTTGAGGTTGGTGGGACCTTGAAGGTCGTTAGTGTGAAAAACAAAGGGACGAGATTAGAAGTAAAGGTCCCAATAACAAATAAGGGTGAGGACGATGATTAGAGTTGTGTTTGTCGATGATCATGAAATGGTTCGTATAGGGGTTTCTTCCTACCTCTCTGCCCAACCAGATATCGAAGTAGTTGGAGAGGCCGATAATGGTCGCCGAGGAGTAGAATTAGCCTTGGAGTTGCGTCCCGACATTATCCTAATGGATTTAGTCATGAAAGAAATGGATGGTATTGAAGCCACTAGACAGATTGTTGAACAATGGCCAGAAGCAAAGGTTATTATCGTTACCAGTTTCTTAGATGACGAAAAAGTCTATCCTGCTTTAGAAGCCGGAGCTACTAGCTATATGCTAAAGACATCAAAAGCAGGGGAAATTGCTGAAGCAGTTAGAGCTACCTACCATGGGCAATCGGTGTTAGAACCTGAAGTGACGGGGAAAATGATGCTGAAAATGCGTCAGAAAACCACTCACTTGCCACATGAGGAACTAACGAGCAGAGAGCTAGAAATTCTACTGTTGATGGCAGAAGGAAAAACCAACCAAGAAATCGCTGACGAATTATTCATCGCCCTAAAAACTGTCAAAACACACGTCAGCAACATCCTAAGCAAACTACAAGTCCAAGATCGCACCCAAGCCGTCATCTATGCTTTCAAACACTCATTAGTAAAATAGCACTTTAACGCTTTAAAGCATGTGTATTTTTTAAAACACTAAAGCACTTTAGTGCTTTAGTGTTTTAAAAAACTCGGGGACTGTCCCCGCATGCTTTAAAGCGTTCAAGTGCCTCTTTTTTAGGCTTTTTTTGCTTTTGGTAGGATGATGGAGAAGGTTGTGCCTTTTCCTGTTTCGCTTTGGACGTCGATTTTTCCTGACATGGAATGAATGATGTTATAGGCTATCATCGTTCCAAGCCCAGTTCCATTTTCTTTTCGAGATCTTAATGGATTTCCGAGCAAGTTTACTTGCTCCTTCGTCATTCCTTTGCCATTATCCTCAATAACAATAAAAATCGATTCAAGCATTTCATGGATGGCAATTTCGAGTTTGCCGTTCTGTTTAATCGATTCAATTCCATTCTTTATGAAATTTAAGATTGCCTGTTGGAAATGGCTGCGATTACCTTTGACATATAACTCCTTCTCAAAGGATGGAATATAATTCAACTCAACCTGATGAATCAATGCATACGTTTGAATGCACTTTAATACATATTCGAACTCCTCGTGAATATTTAAGAGGCGATATTCCTTTTCATCGTCTCTTGCCAACACAAGATACTCATCAATAATTTTGTTTGCATTGGTTAGTTCTTTAATGCCTGTTTGGATTTCATACCTCATTTGACCTGTTATCGTTTCTACATTTTTAAGGTTTTCTAATGTTTCTTGGACAGCAATAATTGGCTGTTGCACTTGTTGGGCAATGCTGATGGAAAACTGGCTAATTAGATGCAATTTTTCAAACTCGGAAACTTCATAATGAATCATTTCCATTTCACGCAATGACTCGTTGATATAGAGTGTGGTAAACAGGGTGATAATATTTAGGAGGAAAAAGACTCCCCACATTCTAAGGCTAGTACTAAGCTCAGAGAAACGATTTAATGACTGTGTTCCTAGCGCGAATATGAAAATAGTAAAAGTTAATAAACTAAGTGCATAGGTGATTTTTTCCTTATAGGGATAGCTTTTATAATGACGAAGAGTAAAATGAAAAATCAGCGCTAAAACCGAATTTACGATAAACACAAAGTAAAATCCGTCAAATCCTAGCAGATAGAATCGATAAGCCAAAATCATCACCGACAGAATAATTCCAATTTGAAAACTACTATATAAAAATGCTAGAATCAACGGAATATAACGAAAATCTAAGATATATCCATTATTAATAGAAACGGGTTCACTCATACATAGGATAATCGAGATTCCACAAAGAATTCCAAAAACCCAATTTCGCTGATTATTTGAGCGGATTTTTTTCCGAAAATAAGACTGAAATAAGAGCATAGGAAATAAAATAATTAGGATTTGGAATAGCCATGTTTCAATTGGGGAATGAAAAAAATCTGTCATTTCACCAACTTGCATACTTTCACCTCTAATCGTATAAAAGTTATTTACATTATATATAGGGAATTTGTA
Organism: Pseudoneobacillus rhizolycopersici; assembly: GCF_054786815.1. Lineage (NCBI taxonomy): Bacteria > Bacillati > Bacillota > Bacilli > Caryophanales > Bacillaceae > Pseudoneobacillus > Pseudoneobacillus rhizolycopersici. The sequence continues at coordinate 51,189 of NZ_JBTOOE010000003.1, forward strand.
AATAACAGTTACATAAATCACGAATAGAGATGTCCCAGTGACATTTTTCTATAAAAAAAGTCCACTCAAACACGAGTGGACTTAGTCATCGCTAGATAATATTCCAAAAATACGCAACAAGCTAATAAATAAATTGATGAAATCAAGGTATAGGTTTAACGCCATTAACGGGACTTCTTCGGCACTTACGCCATAGTGTTTCATACGATTGAAGTCAAAAAGAACATAGCCGCTGAATACAAGCACTCCAATAAAGGAGAAGGCAAGCATACCTGTTGAACTTAATGGCCAAATCATGTTAAAAATCGAGATGGCGATTAATGCAAGCAGTGCCGCCATTAAAATCCCACGTAAGAAAGATAAATCCTTCTTTGTTGTTGTTGCATAAATTGCTAAGCCAGTAAAGACGACTGCAGTAGTTCCAAGTGCAGATAAAACAACATTAGCACCTGTTGTTGCTAAATAATAAGCGACAATCGGATAAGTTGTTACTCCAGAAATGAAGGTAAAGACATAAAGGAATGTATAAGATATTGCTTTTCTTTTTCGTAAAAAGAAGGCAAAAACTAGCATCCCTAATTCCAATAATGCTAACGGTAAAAATAACGCCGGTGGAACAAAAACTCCAGCCATCATTCCGATTACGGCAACGGCTAATGATAGGGCAAATGCTCTTAACACCGAAGGTAAATATTCATTTGAAGCCGTATGTTGAAGATACATCTTTCTCACCTCTAATAAAATTTGTTAATGTTGATACGATTTTAAACGGGCTAAGGTTTCACATACTTGTACTAAATATATACGAAAACCCCCAAGTTTAGTACTAAATAGGAGATTGGTGACATCACCAATCTCCTAAAATTCGGATTAAAAAGCCCAGTTACCATTACGGAAAATCGGTTCAACCGTACCGTCGGCTTTAATGCCGTCAATATCCATTTCAGCCGATCCGACCATAAAGTCGACATGAGTTAAGCTTTCATTGTAGCCATTTTCAAGCAGTTCTTCATGAGACATTTGCTTTCCACCATCTAAACAGAAAGCATATGCATTCCCAATCGCAAAATGGTTGGATGCATTTTCATCAAATAAAGTGTTATAGAATAGAACATTGGATTGTGAAATTGGTGATTGGTGTGGAACTAAAGCCACCTCTCCAAGATAATGTGATCCTTCATCCGTATCCACTAATCTTTTTAAAATCTCTTCGCCTTGCTCAGCCTTAACGCTGACAATTCGTCCGTTTTCGAAAGTTAAGCTAAAATGATCAATAATATTTCCGCCGTAGCTTAATGGTTTGGTACTTGAAACCGTACCATTAACTCCAGTTTTAGCTGGAATCGTAAATACCTCTTCAGTAGGCATGTTTGCCATGAATTCGTGACCTTGTGCATTGATGCTGCCAGCCCCGACCCAAAGATGTTTAGCAGGAAGCTCAACCGTTAAGTCCGTTCCTGGTGCTTTATAATGAAGTTTTTGATAGCGCTTTTCATTTAGATAATGAACTTTCTCATGAAGGTTTTTGTCATGAGTTTTCCATGCATCAACTGGATGTTCTAGGTCAGCGCGGGTTGCTTTAAATATGGCATCCCATAGCATAGGAACCTGCTTTTCGCTAGGCTCATTTGCAAAAACTTTAGCGGCCCAACCAGGTGATGCTGCAGCTACAACTGTCCAACTTACTTTATCAGACATCGTATATTGACGGTATTTTTTTAACGCAGTCCCCGCTGCTTTTTGGAAATTGCTGATTCGTTCTGGATTAACACCTTTAAACAAGTCAGGAGAGGAAGAAACAACCGACATAAAAGCTGCATTATTTTCGGCTAAATCCTCTAATTCTTTTGCTCTCCACTGTGGATATTCTTGGAATGCTTCATCAGGTGCTAAGTCGTATTTGTAACGAGAAACGGTATCATCCGTCCAGTTTACAACAACATTATGAGCCCCAATTTCATAGGCTTTTTTAACAACTAAACGTACAAATTCAACCGCATCAAATGTAGCATTAACGACCAACGTTTGCCCTTTCTGAACGTTTACTCCTACTTTGACAGCTAATTCTGCGTATTTTTCTAATTTTGTTTGAAAATCGCTCATCTCTAAAACCCCTTTGTCAGAATCTTTAAGTATCATTTTACAGTTAATAATCGGAAAAAGAAACTTTTAAGCTATGTATGCAAACAAAAAACGGCAAACCAGTTGCCGTTTACTATTGTACCAAATGATTGTCTTTTTCGATATTAATGCTTTGCTTCTTAGGTGAGTAAACTTTAATATGAGCAATTACACCGAAAGTGAAAATGCTTACAAAAGTCAAAACACCTGTGAATGTATTAGGAGATAAATATTCGTACCATTCCATTGGTCGTCAACCCCTTAATATAACAATTTAAACTATTTTTTCAATGTCTATCTAATGAATATTATATTACAATTTTGTGAACTTTCGCAAGTCGAAATAATTCGACACGAAAAGTAAATCTCATGTCGAAAGGGATTTTTTTCTAAAATACTGTTGACTGTTATCAAAATGTATATTATTATCAATAGTGATAATGATAACAACCTAAAGGGATAAATTTTTTTAACCTATTATTATCGAAAATGATAATAATAAGAAAAAACAGGAGCATTACAAATGAAAAATTCACGAGCCAAATTATTTTTTCACCCAGTACGATTGAAAATAATCCAAACTTTATTGAATTACCAACAGCAAAGCGTTGGCCAAATGGCTGAAAAGCTATCTGATGTTCCGCAAGCCACTTTGTATCGTCAACTAAATAAGCTGTTGGAGTCTGATGTGATTGAGGTCGTTCAGGAAAATCAAATTAGAGGGACAGTCGAAAAGGTCTACAGCTTAAAGAAGCCACAAATCCATACAAATGAGGAGCTTCTAAGTCTTTCAAAGGACCAGCATTTAGAACTTTTTTTAAGCTTTACAACACAGTTACTGAATTTATATGAAAATTATTTAAACCAAGGGGATGTAGACTTATTGAAGGATGGTGTCAGCTATCGAGTTGCCAATTTACATTTAACGGATGAAGAGTATTTGGATTTAGTGAAAAAAATGAGTGGGTTATTGCAAAAAGCAATGCAAAATGAACCAACGCCAGAGCGTCGCGAAATAAACATTGCAACCATAGTCATACCGGAAAAACCAAAACAATAGGGGTGGAGAAAATGGAAAAGGAAATTAAAATTAACGGAAAAAATACAATTTACGGGACTTTAGCAATTCCGAATGATGTGGTGGATGGAGAAAAATATCCTGCAGTTCTTTTAATAGCTGGTTCCGGACCGCTTGATCGTGATGGAAATGATAGAAAAGGCAAGTTCCAGACAAATCTATATAAAGGGCTTGCTCAATATATGACTAATTTAGGATTCGTAACTTTTAGATACGATAAACGCGGAACGGGTCAAGCCGAAGGCGAGTGGCTGGCAAGTGGTTTGTCTGATTTGGTGGAGGATGCCCAAAAGTCAGTCGAATTTCTTAAGTCCCATCCATATGTTGATCCGGAAAAAATCATTGTCTGTGGTCATAGTGAAGGGGCGATTATTGCTACAAGATTAGCAGAGCTACTTCCGCTTGCGGGAATCATGTTTTTGTCAGGTGGGGTTGATAATCTATCACAAGCACTTAAACAGCAGCGTCTATTGGGCTATAAGGAATTGTGTGAAACACCAGGATTTAAAGGTTGGATATACCGTAAAATAAATATTGCCGAAAAAGGTGAAAAACAAGCAGAAGCATTTATGGAAAAAGTCCGTAAAACGGATAAAGATATTATTAAATTACAACTATTCTTCAAACAACCCGCCAAGTGGTTCCGTGAACACGATGCCTATGATACAAGGGAAGCGCTAAAAAACGTTAGCTGCCCGGTGATTGCGATTCATGGAGACAAAGATGTAAACGTGGATAATGAAGTATTAAAAGAGCTGGCTGGTTTGGTGAAAGGAAAAAGTGAGTACCATATTATTACGAATATGGAGCACGGTCTTCGTATTCAAACGGAACCAAAAAACATCTTAAACGTCCGGAAAATTTTTAATGAACTAATGAAACGCCCACTACACGAAGAGGCACTCGAAAAAATCGCTAATTGGCTTGTGACGAATTTTAAAAATGAAGAAGTAGAAAATAGAAAAGCAATCTAATAAAAACAGACCGTCAACCTACAAAAGTTGACGGTCTGTTTCTTATTCTTTATTTTCCAAAGCAGCCTTCAACAAATCTCCCAGGCTCGTTCCGAAATCATCATTTTTCGCCGAATATTTCTGTACAAGTTTCCGTTCCTCATGCTTCGTAACCGCTTTTTTCTTCGCTTCTGCCTTTTCGACTAAATTACATGGGCGGCATTGGAAGTAAGCGCCAGCCTTGCCATCGTGGATTTCCATCTTCTTATGGCATTGTGGACAACGGCGATTTGATAATTTAGGATCCTTGCGGCGGCGATAGCCACATTCGTGACTGGAGCAAACAAGAATTTTGCCTTCCTTCGTATTCCGTTCCTTTAAAAACGATTGGCATTCCGGACATTTTGAACCGGTTAGATTATGAGCCCGATATGATTTGTTGCTGCCTTTGACTTCGCTAACAAGTTTTTCCGTTAGCTTTCGAATGTTTTGTCCAAACTCCTTTGGACTTGCTTTGCCCTTGGAAATGAGCTCCAATTGCTGCTCCCATTTAGCCGTTAAGTCGGGTGATTTCAATTCATCATTTACTAGCTCAAACAACTGCTTGCCTTTTGAGGTTGGAATGAGCTTGCCGTTTGTGCGCTCGACTACCTCTGTCTCAATGATGCGTTCAATCAATTCAGCTCTGGTTGCTGGAGTCCCTAATCCGAATTTTTCCATTCTGCCTAGTAAATCAGCCTCGGTAAAACGGCTTGGAGGCTCAGTTAATCCTTTTGTTACCTGTACGGTACGAATAGAAAACTTTTTGCCGACTTCTAAGTTTACTTTTTTGTTAGTTCTATTGCTATCTTCCTTACTTATTACCATTTTAAAACCAAGGTTCACAACATTCGTTTCTCGCAAAACAAGTCGCTCATTACCTGCCTTGAGTGAGACATGTGTCGTTTCGTATTCATATTCCGGGTAAAATAGAGCCAAGAAGCGTCTAGCAATCAAGTCATAGACCTTTTTTTCATCTGAATCGAGAACGTCTAGTCGAAGCCGTTCTTCAGTTGGAATAATCGCATGATGGTCGGTAACCTTATCATTGTTAAAAACCTTGCGATTGGCAACTTTACCGCGATTTTTTATTGGTTGTCCCGTCTCATCTTTATAACCTGATCCCATTGCCTGCAAACGTTCAAGCATCGTTGCTTCCATATCGGTCGTTAAATAGCGGGAATCAGTCCGCGGGTAAGTGACCAATTTATATTGCTCGTATAACCGTTGTAGGACAGACGATGTTTTTTTCGCCGAAAAACCGAAGCGTTTATTGCAATCGCGCTGTAGTTCGGTTAAATCATATGGAAGGGGCTGAGCCTCTTTTTTAGAGGTCTTTTTAACATTTTCAACGACAGCTTCTGTTTTTTCTAGCTGCTCCTTGATTCGATTAACTGTTTCCAATGCGAAGATTCGCTTTTCTCCGTCTTTTTCCCATTCAGCCTCACTAACGCCAATTGGAACCTTAATCGTCCAATATTCCTTTGGAACAAACTTTTGAATTTCAGCTTCTCTTTCTAAAATTAAGGCCAGTGTCGGAGTCTGGACTCGACCTGCAGATAGTGGGTCTTTATATTTGGTTGTTAATGCTCTTGTTACATTTAGTCCGATTAACCAGTCTGCTTCCGCACGGCAAATGGCTGACTGGTAAAGGTTCTCGAATTGCTGACCGGGCTTTAGGTTTTTAAATCCGTCTTTTATCGCTTTATCTGTATAGGAGGAAATCCACAATCTTTTTAATGGCTTCCGAACTTTAGTTTTTTCTAAAATCCATCTAGCAACTAGTTCACCTTCGCGCCCGGCATCGGTAGCAATAATAATTTCTTTAATCTCATTACGTTTAACGAGGCTTTCGATGGCTCTGAATTGATGGTGGGTTTGCTTCATGACATTTAGTCCCATCTTATCAGGAATAATCGGTAGGTCCTCTAAGTTCCATGTTCGATATTTTGTATCGTATTGCTCGGGCATTTTTAATTCAACAAGATGACCAAGTGCCCAAGTAACAATATATTGAGGACCTTCTATATAGCTTTTCGATTGCTGTTTACAGCCAAGGACACGAGCAAGTTCTCTTGCGACGCTGGGCTTTTCAGCTAATACAAGTGATTTCATAGGTTTAAAACTCCTTTCATATACAGTATATCGAAAATGGAACATTCTTGACAAAAATGGAGAAGAAAACATAGAATGAACGTAGTTGTGTGTATTTTTTGAAAATTCCTTTAAGGTAGAGGATTACAATGAATTTACATCTTGTTCAACATAAATATGATTTTAAAAAGAGCCCGGTATTTTAGTCTAACTAAAATCCGGGCTTTTTCTTTATTACACTAAAGTGGTAGAGGAGCAAAAGAAAATGATCGAATTAAATGGTAAAAGTTTAACTCTTAGCACTATGAAAGAAATTTTAACCAAGAAATTACAAGTTGTGGCTTCAAAGGAAAGCCTTGCAGTTGCGCAAAAAAGCCGCGATGCGGTTGATAAAATCGTATCCGACAGAAAAGTCGTTTATGGAATTAATACTGGATTTGGTAAGTTTAGCGATGTTCCAATTGACCAAAACGATGTAAGAGATCTGCAGATTAATTTAATCCGCTCGCATGCTTGTGGAGTTGGTGAGCCATTCCCGAAAGTTGTCTCAAAAGTGATGCTATTATTAAGAGCCAATGCATTGTTAAAGGGTTTTTCTGGTATTCGTCCTATTGTCATCGAAAGATTGCTTGAATTCTTTAATAAAGACATTATTCCAGTGGTGCCGCAACAAGGCTCATTAGGAGCGAGTGGCGATTTAGCGCCGTTATCTCACCTAGTGCTACCGTTGGTTGGCGAAGGTGAAGTATTTTATCAAGGTAAAAGGCTGCCCGCTGCTGAGGTTTTGTTTTTAGAGGAGATAAAGCCTTTAACATTGGAAGCTAAAGAAGGCTTGGCGTTAATAAATGGAACTCAAGCCATGACAGCGATGGGAGTTGTCGGTTATTTAGAGGCAGAAAATCTCGCATTTCAAAGTGAATTAATCGCGTCGATGACGATGGAAGGTCTAAGAGGAATTACCGATGCCTTTACTGAGGAGATTCATGTGGCAAGGGGCTATCAGCAGCAGGTTGACACAGCAGCGCGGATTCGCAAGTTTTTAAGTGGCAGTCAGTTGACGACGCGACAAGGCGAACTTCGCGTGCAGGATGCCTATTCGATAAGATGTATTCCGCAAGTTCATGGGGCTTCGTGGCAAGCATTGGATTATGTGAAGGAAAAACTGGAGATTGAAATGAACGCCGCTACAGACAATCCGTTAATTTTCCATGATGGTGAAATGGTTGTGTCCGGGGGGAATTTCCATGGACAGCCGATTGCCTTTGCGATGGATTTTATGAAGATTGCTGTTGCCGAGTTAGCGAATATCTCCGAGCGTCGGATTGAGCGTTTAGTGAATCCTCAATTGAATGATTTACCACCGTTTTTAAGCCCGGAGCCCGGTTTGCAATCGGGTGCGATGATTTTACAATACAGTGCGGCTTCATTAGTGTCGGAAAATAAAACCTTGGCCCATCCAGCGAGTGTCGATTCGATTCCTTCATCTGCTAACCAGGAGGATCATGTTAGCATGGGTACCATCGCTTCGAGGCATGCCTATCAAATCATTCAAAATGCAAGACGTGTGTTAGCAATTGAATTGCTGTGCAGTTTGCAGGCGGTAGAATATCGTGGGGTTGAAGGGATGGCAACGTCAACGCGTGCATTGTTTGATAAGGCACGTGAGGTGGCACCGTCCATTGTCAAGGATCGAATTTTCTCTAGTGATATAGAAGCATTGGCAGAGTGGATGAAGAAAGTTTCGATTGAGGATATTTTAGTGGACAATGGCTCAAGCAATAAACAAGAAACAAATTAACAAAGAGCCCTCAATTCCAATGAGGGCTCTTTTACTCAAGTTATTCCGTTTTTTCGCGACGATTTTTAAATGCTTCCTGCACCACGATGAATTCTTCATCTTCAATGCTTTGCTTCGCGTGTTTTTCAACCTGGTTACCGGCAGGCAGAGGTCCAGGATGGCCTTTCTTTTTATGTCCAAAATGATTTCCGCGTCCCATTCAAAAATCCACTCCTTTCACAGTGACATATATAGATTTCCCGATTCGTGAAGGGAGTATGTAAAAGTGGTAAAACAGTTCATTTCCCGTATCATCTTTTGCATAAATATTTTATACTATTGATATAGGGTAATTACCTTTTAACTAGGAGGCTTAACTGAGATGGATTTTTTTAGTATTCTTTCCGAGCAAGCCATAAAAAAAGCGTATGAAGATGGGGAATTCGAGAATCTTCCTGGGTATGGAAAACCGCTTCAATTAGATGATTTATCGGGTGTGCCGGAGGAATTGAGAATGGCCTACCGAATGATGAAAAACGCTGGATTCTCACCCGAGGACAATAAACTAAGACAAGAAATGATGACAATTGAAGGCTTAATCAGGAATTGTGAAGATCCAGAAGAGAAATCGAAACTACAAAAAAATCTGAATGAAAAGCTGTTACGCTTCAATCAGACCATGTCAAAAAGAGGTGGCAAAACCAACTCATCGCTATTTAAAAATTACCAAGAAAAAATTAATAAAAAACTATTATAAGATGATAAAATGGCTCCAAGAATTTGAATATTCTAGGAGTCTTTTTCTTTTACCGGTTTGCAAGCTCTATCAATAATAAATCCGAACACAGCCATAAAAACAATAGGAATCGCGTAATTCAAAATGTGGAAAAAGGTCATCTTGAAACACATCCTTTCAATGTAGAATTTTCACCGTCTATATATTAGTAACTATTATATGATAATTGTCATAAAATAGACAATATTCAACCGGAATATATATTGACATTTTTTATTCCTGTATATACCTATTGAGATTGAGAGGAGTTGTAACATGATTATTTTAAAATCAACTCGAGAAATCGAAAAAATGAATAAAGCGGGAAAATTATTAGCTGATTGCCATAGGGAAATTGCTAAACTAATAAAGCCTGGAGTGAATACGTGGGAAATTGATGTCTTTGTTGAGGAATTTTTAAAGAAAAATGGTGCAACCCCTGAACAAAAGGGTTATCGAGGCTATGAATATGCAACATGTGCAAGTATTAATGATGAAATATGTCATGGTTTTCCCCGAAAAAACCCATTGCAGAATGGAGATATTGTAACGATCGATATGGTCGTCAATTTAAATGGTGCGCTAGCGGATTCCGCCTGGTCCTATGCTGTAGGCAACATTTCTAAAGAAACGAAACAATTATTAGAAGTGACCAAAGCGGCTCTCTACCGTGGAATAGAAGCTGCCCAACCTGGAAGTCGAATTGGTGATATCGGTCATGCGATTCAATCGTTTGTGGAGGCAGAAGGTTTTTCGGTAGTTCGTGACTTTATTGGACATGGGATTGGGGCAACGATTCATGAACAACCAAACGTCCCGCATTTCGGCCAACAGGGTAAAGGAATACGAATAAAAGAGGGGATGGTTTTTACCATTGAACCGATGGTGAATGTTGGAGATTATAAAACGAAAATGGATGGTAATCAATGGACAGCACGCACCATTGACGGCAAGAATTCCGCCCAATATGAGCATACCATTGCAATTACAAAGGAAGGACCACTGATTTTAACAGAACAAGAATAAAACGGTTTGCCCAAGTAGTGTGGGCAAACCGTTTATTTTCGTAAGCTTCCTAATTCTTCGGCAATGGCCTGCATTTCATTAGGGCTAAAGCTTGTTTTTTTCATGACGTGCTCATAAATATCCTTTAATTCCTCGTACATTTCCTCATCAAAATGTGACGGCTTAATGGCACCGAAGTTTAATACCTTTAATTTCTCTTTAATTTTTTCAATCATATATTCCACGTTTTCTACCGATTTTTGTGATAAATCCATTGCCAAGTCCCCCTTGTAAAATGCTTTGTTACCATCTTTTCATTTTTAAAATTAATTGTCAATCAAAGTTTGAGCACAGCCTTTGTTTCAAAACAATGCAAGTTTTGGTATAAAAGTATTAGGGAATCATAAATATATCAAACAATAGGGAGTTTTCGAATATGGGGAATACCAATAAATTTTGGACAGGCGTTATTGCCGGGGCAGTCGCCGGTGGCTTAATCAGTTTGCTTGATCGTGAAACACGCCAAACTGTTGGTGAAAAAACTGGCAAAGCAGTGAAAAATATTTCTTATGTAATAACGCATCCTAAGGAGATAGCAACCAATATTAAGGAAAAGACGATTGCCTTAAAGGAAACGGCACTACAAATGAGTGAAGACATTTCTTTTATCGCTCAGAAAATTGATGAGGTAAGAGAACTGACTCCTGAGGTCACAGGTCTTGTAAAAGATACAAAAGAAGCATTTTTTAAAGATAAGGAAAACATAGAAGAACTTTAAAACTGCTGAGGTGATGTAGTGAAAGAACTAAACAGATCGCTCTTAGTTGATTTATGGTATCGAATTGAGGAAGATGATGTTTCGGGGCTAGCCTCACAACTAGCCTACTTTTTCCTATTATCACTTTTTCCCTTATTAATTGTCGTTGTTTCGATTATTCCGTTACTGCCGATTTCTGAGGTGGATTTACTTGGGGTTGTAAGGGATTTTGCGCCTGCTGAGGCAATGGCATTAATCGAAACCAATTTATCAGGAATCATGCAACACTCAAATGGGAAGCTGCTAAGTTTCGGGATCATCGGGACGTTATGGTCTGCTTCCAATGGAATTAACGCAATCGTCAGAGCTTTTAACAAAGCCTATGATGTGAAGGAAAGTAGAAATTTTATAGTCGCAAGGGGAATGGCTGTTTTATTTACCTTTGCCATGACGTTTGTCTTCATCATTTCATTGTTGCTTCCTGTTTTTGGAAAGAAAATCGGTTTAGTTTTATTCTCGGAGTTTGGCCTTTCTCATGAATTTTTAGGATTGTGGAATATGGGGAGATGGCTATTTAGCTCCATCATTCTTTTTATTATTTTTACAGTATTATACTGGATGGCTCCTAATAAAAAAATTAAATGTGTTAGTGTCATGAGAGGAGCGATTTTTTCCACGATTGGTTGGATTTTAACGTCGTTGGCATTTTCCTACTATGTTGGTCATTTTGGAAATTATTCGGCGATGTATGGTAGTATTGGTGCCATTATCGTCCTCATGATTTGGCTGTATTTATCAGGGTTTATTATCCTTCTAGGTGGCGAAATCAACGCTTATTATAGTAAAAGGGAAGGCTGCTAACATTTCCCTTCGATAGAAAATGGACTTTGAACCAAACTAATATGTGTGAGGGATACACGAGAGTCCCTTGAACTTTTTTAGGAGGTCAGAGACGATGACAAAAAAAACAAAAAAAGATGGCAGTACGAAACAAAAGTCAAAAGGTGCTAAAGGAAACAAAACTTCAGGCTCTGCTAACGGTTCGAATAGCTATCATTAAACCTTAGGTCCACTAGAGTTGGGCATAAATAAAAAGGTGACCTAACTTAGGTCACCTGTTCTTTACTTTAAAAGTCTTAAGCTATTCAAAATCACCAAAATCGTGCTTCCTTCATGGCCAATAACACCAAACGGCAAGTCTAAAAGCTGTAAAAAGTTTGAAGCGATTAAGGCAATAATGACAAGCAGGGAAAACACAATATTTTGCTTGATGATCCGATTCATCCGTTTGGAAAGGCGAATCGCTTCGGCAATTCTAGGCAAGTCGTTTTTCATTAAAACGACATCTGCTGTTTCCAATGCAACGTCAGTGCCTTCCCCCATAGCAATACCAACATTAGCAGTGGCAAGAGCAGGGGCATCGTTAATACCGTCACCGACCATTGCAACCACTTGAAAGCGTTCCTTCAATTTTTTAAGGTGATTGACTTTTTCTTCAGGGAGACATCCGGCAACGTACTCACTAACTTTACTTTCTGTAGCTATAACCTTTGCCGTTTTTTCACTGTCACCTGTTAACATCACGGAATGAATACCCAAATCCGCTAGCTCTTGAATAGCCCGCCCTGATTCTTCGCGAACGACGTCCATTAAAGCTACTAATGCGATAACCCGGTCACTCTTTTGTACATAAACGATGGTTTTTCCTTCGCTGGCCAACTTTTCAACCGCATGAGACATCTCGGTATCATTATCCAAGTTCACTACAAAATCCGCCTTGCCTATTTTCCATTCCTCCGCACCTATTTTGGCTTGCACACCCATTCCAACTATGTCTTCAATCGTTTCAGGCTGTAAAAGCTCTTGCGCAATCTGACCTTTAACATATGATACGATGGAACGAGCGAGCGGATGATTCGAATGATTTTCAATCGAAGCAATTTTCCAAAGTGCATCTTCGTCCACAACACCATCCAACCAATACAAATCGGTTACGATAGGCTTTCCTTTTGTTAATGTCCCAGTTTTATCAAAAGCAATGGCCTTTATATGGCTTAAATTTTCTAAATGGACGCCTCCTTTAAAAAGTATTCCATGGCGCGCTCCATTCGAAATCGCTGAAAGAGTAGCCGGCATGATCGATGCAACTAGGGCACAAGGAGAAGCAACCACTAACAAAATCATTGCCCGATAGAAAGTCTCTGTCCAACTCCAGCCAAGTAAAAAGTGTGGAAGGAACATCATTAGTGCCACAATCGCCAAAATCACCTTTACATAAGTACCCTCAAACTTTTCAATAAAAAGTTGGGATGGTGACTTTTCGCTTTGCGCGTTTTGCACCAACTGAATGATTTTTTGAAAAAGCGTCTCACTGTTTGGCTTTGTAATTTCAACCGTTATTGAGCCCGTTAGGTTTACAGTCCCGGCAAACACTACGTCGTCCAGATTTTTTGTTACAGGTATTGATTCACCGGTGATGGCTGCTTCATCGATATTGGTGACTCCCTTTAAAATTCTCCCATCTGATGGAACTCGTTCCCCCGGTTTAATTAAAATATGGTCGCCTATTACTAATTCGGATACATGAACTTTCTTTTCGATACCGCGGTTAATTCGCAATGCCTCTTCAGGTTGAAGGTTCATTAGCGCTGAAATCTCTTTATGGCTTTTGTTCATCGTGAAAGTTTCAAGCGCACCGCTTACCGCAAAAATAAAGATGAGCATTGCTCCTTCCGTCCAGTAGCCAATGATGGCCGAACCTATTGCTGCTAAAATCATCAGCATTTCCACATTTAATTCTTTATTAGTGATTGTTTCTTCAATGCCTTCCTTCGCTTTGGCAAAACCACCAATGATAAACGACAATAGGTAAAGAACAACACCTGTTGTGTGGTACCCGAAGTGCTCGCTAAGCCATCCGGAAAAAATCAAAATTCCACATAAGCCAGCTGCAATTAATTCGAGATGGGGCTTCACTTTTTCAAAAATACTTTGCCTTTCTAATTCTGTCTTGGCCAACGCGATTCCTGCCATTTTTCAATCCCTCCTAATTGATAAAAATAATCACAATCAATACCCCTTAAAAAGCACGAAAGCTGCCACTAGGGGAAATCGAAAATCGATTTGCCCTAAATGACAGCAAAAAATTTACAAGAAAAGAATATTTGTAGTTACTTACATCTTATCATATAATTTATTGGCTAGGAAAGAAAATGCTACTAAATGGAGGCGCAAATTGATGAATGCGCAAAAATTTTTCACCCATCCGTTAGGAATTGTCCTATCTGCCACAGGTTCGACCTTTTTGTGGGGTAGTGCATTTCCTTTTATTAAATTAAGCTATAAGAGTTTAGATATAAGACCTGAAGAAATTGGCGAGCAAATGATCTTTGCTGGTTACCGCTTTTTCTTAGCTGGTTTAATGATTTTGTTGTTTTTCACATTATTAAAAAGGAATATGATGTTTCAGAAACAGACCCTTTGGCCGGTTATGAAAATAGGACTCTTTCAAACTTTTTTTCAATATGTTCTTTTTTATATCGGTTTAAGCTATTCTACAGGAATTCAAGGCTCAATTATCGCTGGAACAACGTCGTTTTTTCAAATCCTATTAGCTCATTTTATGTATAAAAATGATCGCCTTAATATGGTGAAAACGGTTGGAATATTCCTTGGTTTTGCTGGCGTCATTTTTGCAAATCTGCCAAAGGGCGAACTGCAGATTGATTTTGGTTGGGGAGAGGTTTTATTAATCCTCGCGATGCTATCTGGTGCACTAGGTAACATTTTAGCACGAAACGGCAGTGCCAAAATGGAGGTCGGTTACTTAACGGCTTATCAAATGGTGTTTGGTGCGCTCGGATTATTAGTAGTCGGCTCATTCTCTTCAAAGCTGTTCCCGTTTCACTTTAATGCTCCAGCGGTCTGGATGCTGCTTTATTTGGCGTTTCTTTCAGCAGCCGGCTTTATCCTATGGAACAATGTGATGAAATACAACCAGGTTGGACTTGTCTCCATGTATATGTTTTTAGTTCCGGTCTTTGGAGTGATTCTTTCATCATTCTTACTAGGGGAACAGGTTTATTTCCTCGTAATGGTCGGCTTGGCCCTCGTTGTTTCGGGAATTGTTATTGTTAACCGTCCGAAACGGGCGAAGGTAGATGTGGAAATGGAGCAAACGATGTAAAGGAGAACCGCACAGAGACACTGTGCGGTTTTCCCTTACATTCCTTTATAAGCTTCATTTTTCTTTAAAATCTCGAATATTTGATCAACCATTTCTGTCCTGACATCGCCATCCACACTTTCGCTACATCGGTCCCAGTCCAATTCTATCGTTCCTTGGTTAATCCAAACCTTAAGTTTGTATTGATCTAATGGTTTATCCTGGCATTTAGTAGAGGTAACCTTATTAGCAAAAATCCCCTTAAGGGTCATCACTTTAAATATTTCCTGCATTTCCTTATCGGAAAATTGAAAGTCAGCGACAACGGACGTTTCCCCATTTTGTAGACCTTTGACAAGTTTTTGATTTTTCGTATCGATGATATTTTTTCCATCCCCATACTCGAGTCGGAACGCGAAGTAGTCTTCTTGAGCTAAATTATAACCGATTGAGACTATCGGATGATTTCCGGTTCCTCCGTCAGGCGCTACACAGTCCTCTAACACATATTCCAGTTCAGTTTCCGTTTCACTCCGGGTCATATTTTTACACTTATAGGTGTAAATTTCTCCGGAACCGAATTTGTCCTCGGTATTATCATTGGTGATGGTCAATTCTTTGCCGTCATAAACGACAGTATCATAAATCTGATCACCTTCGATGGTGTAGTGGGTAATTTTCACTTCATCCGATTTTTTGGCTGTAATATTTTCGACAAATCCGTCTAGGCGTTTAAGGTTTTCCACGTTTCGGTAGCGGTGTATAATTTCGTTGCTTTCTGAAACATTTGAGCTAGTTGGTTCTTGCTTATTTACAGTTGAATCCGTTCCACATGCCGATAAAATAAGCAGGGCAGTAATACCTACAAATAAAAGCTGTTTTTTAAACATGGATTGACACTCCCTTCAAACTATTGGACGTTACAATGGAGGAATGGTTTCAAACTTCTAAGTTATTTCTAATTTCATAATAAAGCCTTCTAAAAAGGCTTTTTTAGAAGGCAGATTAAATAGCTTTGGAATTTTCACTAACGGTTACGGTGGTCTTTGCTTTGCTGAAAAATTGAATAAAGAAGATGATTAGGAAAAGTGTACTAATAATATTAAAGAAACTAATGTGATTGAAAAATTGGATAAACAAGCCACCAAAAAATGGTCCAGCCAAACTGCCGAAACTAAAGAATATCCCGCACATCAAATTTCCGGTTGGTAATAAGCTTTTTGGTACCAGATCAGCCATATAGGAAATTCCAAGCGAAAAGGTCGAGCCGACAAACATACCGGCCATAAATAGACAAATCGATAAAGCCATAAAGCTATGCTCTAAAAAGCTAGCTGTTCCAAAACTTAAAAAACCTAGGAATAAAATAAGAATCAGAACATTGCGGCGCCCCCACCGATCACTAATCATCCCGAGAGGCAATTGGAAGACGATTCCCCCGACTGCAAATGAGGCTAGCAGGATGGAAACATTAGAAACATCGAGGCCGATTCTTAGGCCATACACTGGGAAGCTTCCGTTTAGGCTGGACTCTAAAAATCCATAAGCGAACGGTGGTAAAAAAGCGACCCAACCATATTTCCAGGCTTGTGAAAATCTTTTTAATGTATCCAAAAAGGAATTCATCCGAACTTCTTGTTCTGGATATTCATTTTTTAAAAGAAAAACGAAAAGCCAACCAATTAAGCACATAATCGTTGAAACAATAAAAGGCAAAGCCTCATTAATGTCGACTAATGGAGTCATTAATGGACCTGCGGCAAAGCCAATTCCAAAAAACAAGCCATAAAGCGAGAGGTTCCGTCCGCGCCGATTTTCAGGTGAAAAGTCGGTAATCCAGGTCTGTGTGGCAAAATGTAAGGAATGATCACCAATACCGATTAACAGACGCAATATGAACCAAAACCAGAACGTTTTCCAAAGCGGGAATAGAGCTAACGATATGACCACTAATAAACCGCCAAAAATAATGATAGGTTTGTAACCGAATCTTCGGAGCGGTTGCTCCATAAATGGAGATGCTAATAGAATTCCAATATATAAGGCGGTTGCATTTAGTCCGTTTAACGAAGAGGAGACACCACTATTTTCAAAAATCACGGCAATTAACGGAAGTAGCATCCCTTGGCTAAAACCGGAAATAGCGACAATACTAACTAATATCCAAAATCGAAGTTTACTTTCCATTTAAAAAATCTCCACATTTAAGATTTTTGTATACATGAATTCCCTTTTACAAATAATAAAACTCCTTAATGATGGTAGAGTGAAAAATAATAAATTGCAAGGATTAATAATTTGGTATTTAATGGAGATAAAATGAATGCAGTTACTTATTTTTGAGGAGTGGCTTTATGGTTAATCGAATTTTTATGCTTGCTACATTCATTGGAGTACCAGTATCTGTCATTGGTTCAATTATGCATTGGCCAAGTACATTATTATTTGTTATTTATTGCTTAACGATTGTGGCACTGTCAAGTTATATGGGGAGGGCGACAGAGAGTCTAGCGATTATCGCCGGTCCGAGAATTGGTGGGCTCCTAAACGCAACCTTTGGAAATGCCGTCGAATTGATTATTTCAATCTTCTCATTGAAGGCCGGGCTTGTTGGAGTCGTACTTGCCTCCTTAACTGGTTCAGTACTAGGTAATCTACTGCTGGTCGCGGGGCTGTCCTTTTTTATCGGTGGTTTAAAATTTAAACGCCAACACTTTAACGTATTTGATGCCCGTCACAATTCTGGATTATTGATGTTTGCCGTCATCGTTGCTTTTGTCATCCCAGAAATTTTTTCAATGGATATGAATACACAGAAAACGTTAAATTTAAGTGTTGGAATTTCGATAATATTAATCGCCCTTTATTTAGCTGCTTTATTCTTTAAGTTGGTTTCCCACCGTGGTGTTTATCAAAGTGGTTCGGAAGAAAGTCATCATGAAGAGGAACCAGAATGGTCAAAATGGAAGGCGGTCGGAGTGTTATTTGCTGCGACACTGGCTGTAGCTTATATTTCGGAGAATCTCGTACATACATTTGAAGTAGTGGCAGAAAGTTTTGGGTGGACGGAGTTATTTATCGGGGTTATTATTGTCGCGATTGTTGGGAATGCGGCAGAGCATGCTTCCGCAATCCTAATGGCTTATAAAAATAAAATGGATATCGCGGTTGAAATCGCAATCGGATCGACACTTCAAATTGCGATGTTTGTTGCACCAGTCCTAGTGCTCATTTCGTTATTTTTTGAAAAAACGATGTCACTCGTTTTTACGATTCCAGAATTAGTTTCAATGGCTTCAGCTGTTTTATTAACGGTCATCATCTCCAATGATGGTGAATCTAACTGGTTCGAAGGGCTGACACTGTTGGCCGCATATTTTATCATGGGAATTGGTTTTTACCTACTTTAGCCTTAAACAAACAAAGACTCTAAGCCATTTGGCGAAGAGTCTTTTTAACTTTAATAAGTATTTCCCGAATTATCGGAGTATGGTACAATTAATCATTCAAACCGTACTTTTTTTTACAAAAGAGTCAAAATTATTCATTCGCTATATTTCGGAGTCTTTCACCAACCTTCATGTTAGTTTAAAGTCAACTTTAATTGATAATAGATACAAGTAACCTCCTTTATTTTTTTTAGCGAATCGAATGCTAACGACCCTCCTTTTGTAATAAGTTAAATATAGTATAGCCTAGGTTTTTAATTTTGTAAATATTCAGATTTTTACAATTTGATTACAAAATCACTACATAAAGAGGGGAAACATGTATGACTTTTATTAAGCGATTGGTGTTTTGGCTTATTGGTATCGTCATCTTAAGTCTAGGTGCCTCCTTAACGATTAAAGCCAATATGGGTGTTGGTGCATGGGATGCTCTAAACGTAGGACTATCTAAGATGACAGGATTAACGGTGGGAAGTTTTGTTATCATTATGGGGCTAATCCTTTTGTTCGTTAATGCTTTATTATTAAAAACTAGACCAGATTATTTAGCAGTATTTACGTTTTTCATTATTGGAACATTAATTGATTTTTGGTTGTTGGTTATGTTAGTGGATTTTAATCCGTCAACCTCTATTTTTAAGTTTACTACCTTAGTAATTGGATTGCTTGTTATTGGGATTGGTGTAGCCATGTATCTCCAACCAAAATTCCCTATAAATCCTCTAGATAATTTCATGGTTGGCATTAGTCAACGCCTTGGTGTTAGCTTTGTTGTAGCCAAAACCATCGGTGAGGTTATTGCGCTCGTCTTTGCGTTAATTGTTGGGGGGCCAATTGGCTTTGGGACACTAATCGTCACGCTAGGAATTGGACCATGCATACAACTCTTTGTCCCTTTTTCTGAAAAAGTCGCCATCAATCTAGGTATTAAAAATTAATTCTTTTCAGTGGATAAGAAATGAAACTTGCGAAAAAACTAATAGCAAAGTGTATGCAATTAGTGAAAGGAGTTTCATTCATGAAGAAATTGACGTCTGTGCTTATCGGGATTGTCCTAATCGTTACTTTTTCAACTTCGGGATATAGTAAAGGGGCTAAAGAAAATTCGGCAAAGTATCAAATCCCAAATTCAGTTATGAACATTACAAAAGAAAATACGTATCCTAATTCAACTCAGGATTTACCGCTATTGCAGCCGAGTGAATTGACACAAAAACTAATCGATTCTTCTAATGTCAAAATTGAAAATCCAGATTTGATTCGGATGTTAAATGAAACCAGTATTAATAGTACGCCATTTGCACTTGGTTACAGGGCGATTGTTTATTTAGGGCAGTGGCCTTTAAATTATGAATCAACCGAAACATCACCGAACTGGGAATATCAACGGATAAATACTAACTATTTCGATAACCGTGCGGGGAAGGCCCCTTATCAAATTCATTATGTTCAAGAAGTGCAAAAAATTGTCCGTGGAGGATTGACGGCAAAAATTCCAAATGCTGAAGATGTAAAAAAAATGATGCTGTTAAGAGCAATGAAAAAGACAAATCTCCCACTTGCCTTTGAAACGGTTATCGGCGGGGGAACGAAGAAAAATCAAGTATACAACATACCACCGAAACGGTTAGGTTATTTATATGGCTATGCTCCGGCCGTTAATGAAAAAGGGAAGGTCACCTATGGCGAGGTTTACCTAATGCTAAAGGGCAATAAAAAAATGATTGTTGTCAAAAATGTCACTTCCCAAGGAATAGGCGCATGGATCCCAGTTCAAGACCACGTCAGTTTCGGATTCATTGCTCCAGAGCGCCCGAGATAAAACAAAAAAGAGATCGCACTTTAGTGCTTTAAAGTGTTTGAGTAATGTGAGTGAAGGGAGATTTATTATGGGTAGTCCAATTAAGGAGAAGGGTTCGCAGGTTCAGTTTTTAAAGCAGCGTTTGACGATGTTTTCTGAGGTGCTTGATTCCATTAAACCGGAAGAGGTTGACTTAGAGGATATTGATCGACTAATTAATATCATTGACGAACTGGAAAATAAGTGTAAAGAATTTACAAATCGTGATGAGCAGTAAGAGCCTACCTATAGGCTCTTTTTTGTTTGATTGTATTCCTTTTCATAAATTTCTGATAGGGGTATAATAAAGTTTGTGTGAAATAGATAATTAAATAGCATGATGGGGATTTATGGTAAAGGGGGAAACGAGTCAAATGAATATCGAAAAATTTCAAGAAAGCATGTATCAGTTAATTGTGGAAACGTCTACGAAACTACCAAAAGACGTTCGCCGTGCCATTAAAGCTGCAAAAGCAAAAGAAAACGCAGGCACACGTGCAGCGATGAGTTTAGCGACAATCACGAACAATATTACGATGGCCGATGAGAATGTCTCACCAATTTGCCAGGATACAGGTCTACCGACTTTCAAAATTAAAACACCAGTCGGTGCAAACCAAATCATCATGAAAAAAGCAATTCATGAAGCTATCGCTCAAGCAACAAAAGACGGCAAACTACGTCCAAATTCTGTTGATTCACTAACAGGAACAAATAGTGGCGACAATTTAGGACTAGGGTCACCTGTTATCAAATTTGAGCAATGGGAAAAAGATTATATCGACGCACGCTTAATTTTAAAAGGTGGCGGTTGTGAAAATAAAAATATTCAATACAGCTTGCCATGTGAACTTGAAGGTCTTGGTAAAGCGGGACGTGACTTAGACGGCATCCGTAAGTGTATCATGCACTCCGTTTATCAAGCACAAGGCCAAGGTTGTAGTGCAGGTTTCATCGGTGTTGGAATCGGCGGTGACCGCACATCTGGTTACGAATTGGCAAAGGAACAACTATTCCGTTCAGTGGATGATGAAAATCCAATTGAAGAACTAAAACAATTAGAAGAATATGTGATGGAAAATGCCAATAAGCTTGGAATTGGTACTATGGGCTTCGGTGGTGAAACCACTCTTCTAGGTTGTAAAGTAGGCGTCATTAACCGTATTCCAGCAAGTTTCTTCGTTTCTGTTGCTTATAACTGTTGGGCATTCCGCCGTTTAGGTGTTGCCATTCATCCAGAAACAGGGGAAATCAACGAGTGGATGTATCAAGAAGGCGAACATATCGATTTTTCAAAAGAAGTCGAAGAACCAATGGAATCAGAACAAAAAGTGATTACCCTTCAAGCGCCAATCACAGAAGAACAAATTCGCGAACTTAAAGTGGGCGATGTTGTCCAAATTAACGGTATGATGTACACCGGTCGTGACGCGATTCATAAACATTTATCGGAGAATGATTCTCCTGTCGACCTAAATGGACAGGTTATTTACCACTGTGGTCCGGTCATGTTAAAGGACGAAGAGGGTAAGTGGCATGTGAAGGCGGCTGGACCAACGACAAGTATTCGTGAGGAGCCATACCAAGGTGATATCATGAAACGTTTCGGCATTCGTGCTGTCATTGGTAAAGGTGGTATGGGTCCTAAAACTCTTGCTGCCCTTAAGGAACATGGCGGTGTTTATCTAAATGCAATCGGAGGAGCAGCCCAGTACTATGCTGACTGCATTAAATCCGTTGAAGGTGTTGACCTCATGCAATTCGGAATTCCTGAAGCAATGTGGCACTTAAAGGTTGAAGGCTTTACTGCCGTTGTGACAATGGACTCTCATGGCAATAGTTTGCATGCAGATGTCGATCAATCTTCATTAGAAAAATTAGCACAATTTAAAGAAAAAGTATTCTCATAAACTTTTAGTGCCAGTGGTTATCCATATTTTGGATGACTACTGGCACTTATGCTTCCCACTGATTTTACAAATAATAAGCAAAAACGTTTAGGGGGAGCTTCATTTGTTTAAAAAAATTTTCGTTTTGCTAGGGCTAGTTTTTTTAACAGTTGTACAAGCGGCTTATGCTGAGCAAGCTAATTCACCCATTCATTGGGGCTTTAAAAAGGCTAAAAATGAGCAGCCTGCCGATGCGGGCACTGAGCTAGAAAAATTGCTCGAGAAGCATAGTGCCGTTTACAAAGGCGATTCGACCAGGAAGTATCTATATTTAACCTTTGATAATGGCTATGAAAACGGCTTTACCGAGAAAGTCCTAGACGTGTTGAAAAAAGAAAAGGTTCCAGCAACCTTCTTTGTTACCGGGCATTATCTTAAAAGTGCACCTGAGTTGGTAAAACGAATGGTAAAAGAGGGCCATATTGTTGGCAACCATTCGTGGAGTCACCCGGATTTAACACAAGTGAGTAATGAAAGATTAAGGGATGAGTTAGAAAAGGTTCGTAAGGAAACCGAAAACCTTACTGGACAAAAACATATGGCTTATCTCCGGCCACCACGAGGGATATTTAGTGAAAGAACAATGGCCATTGCTAAGGAAATGGGTTATACCCATGTGTTTTGGTCACTAGCGTTTGTCGATTGGAAAACCAATCAACAAAAGGGTGCGCAGTATGCCTATGACAACATTATGCGTCAGGTTCACCCAGGAGCGATTTTGCTGCTTCATACCGTCTCGAAAGACAATGCCGATGCCCTTAAGCAGGTGATCCAAGACCTGAAAAAGCGGGGATATGAATTTAAGAGCCTAGATGATTTTGTTTTAAGGCATACTTTAAAGGAAGAAATGCTTTATTAATATAGGTGTCTTAGTGTTCGAGAGGAACTGGGAAAAGTGGTCACCAAGACATGTTCTTGGTGACCGATTTCCATGGGAAACGGAAAAAATGGTCAACAATAAGGATTCTTATTGCCCGATTTCAAGGGTAAGCCGGAAAAGTGGTCAATAAAAACCACTTTAATTACCCAATTACAACCAAAAGCTAACAAAGTGGTCATTAAGAATCAATTCCACCAACAACTAAACACTGTTTTCACCTTCATCGCCCCATACATAAGAGCAGCATCTCTACCTCTAGGGTGATCTCGATGCATTTTCGAGCGAAGACATTTCAGCAACTCACGATCACAACAGCATTCCGACTCCTTCCTCCCCAAACAACGATCATGCTTTTTGCAGCAAGCATCAATATCATTTAATGGAGCCCCAGGACCGCTACAGCCAGGCCCACAATAGCGATAATTCGGAAAAATACATCCGGAATGTCGTTTATTTCTACTCATAACCACACACATCCTTAAAAAGTTTGTCTCCTTTATCTATATGAACAAGCCTCCAAGGCAAACTAGTCTTTCTACCCAAATGCGATAACATTTTCTTAAACAAGCTCCCGCATGCTATAATACGAGAAAAATGACAAAGGTGGACAAACCATGTGGCAGGAAACCATTCAAATAAACGGCCCCTATAACTTTGATGGTGTGTTAGCAAGGCGCTCCCTCGACCCGTTGCAATCTGTTAACATCGAAACAAATACCTTGAAAATACCTCTATACATCGAGACAAAACCAGTCGTTGTAGAAATTAAGAGTTTAGGGACAACTGCCGAACCATTATTTCAACTTTCCAGCCAAGACGAACAATACAAGAAACAAGCCATTGAAAAGGTTAAACTTATTCTTCTATGGAATACACCATTACTGCCAATACACAATCACTTCAGTGAGACCGACTTAAAAGAAATTTTTCAAACGCATTACGGCACACCACTCGTGCTCGACTTTGATCCCTATAGTAGTATCATAAGATGTATCATTCACCAACAGCTCAATCTCTCCTTTGCCTATAAACTGACCGAGAGATTCGTTCATACTTACGGGTTCCAACAGGAAGGAGTTTGGTTCCACCCTCTTCCTGATAAAATTGCAAAGCTAACCATTGAAGATTTAAGGGTCCTGCAATTTAGCGGCCGAAAAGCAGAGTATGTCATCGGTGTTAGCCAAAAAATAGTCAACGGCGATCTAGACCTTGAAACACTTCAAGAAAAACCAGAAGAACAAATCTACGATCAATTAATCAAACTAAAAGGCATCGGACCATGGACCATCCAAAATCTATTATTGTTTGGCTATGGCAAACCAAATCTATTCCCGTTAGCCGACATCGGTATTCAAAATGCCTTAAAAAAGTTATACAAGCTCGATAGAAAGCCGACACTAGAAGAAATGGAACAATACAAGAAACCTTGGGAACCTTACTTAAGCTATGCATCCCTCTATCTATGGAGAAGCATCGAATAAACTGGAGTTGAAACTTAAAAATGAAAAAGCAGCAAACAGTCACGATCGAACCGAAACAAACCTTCCCTTTAACGATTAAACGACTCGGGATTAATGGAGAAGGAGTCGGTTATTATAAAAAAACAGTCGTCTTCGTACCTGGTGCACTACCCGGTGAAGAGGTAGTTGTAGAGGCAACAAATATCCATCCCAAATACGCTGAAGCGAAAATCAAGAAAATCCGTAAAAAATCAGAGCATCGCATCCAGCCACTTTGCCCTGTCTATGAACAATGCGGGGGCTGTCAACTTCAGCATCTCGGATACTCGCAACAGCTAATGGAAAAACGTGATATTGTCATTCAATCGCTTGAACGCCATGCGAAGCTACCCATTTCAGAAATCGAAATCAGAGAAACAATCGGTATGGAAGACCCTTGGGGCTACCGCAACAAAAACCAATTTCAAGTCGGTCAAAGAGATGGGAAGGTTTTAGCAGGCTTATATGGACTTAATTCGCATGAGCTCATCAACATCGAGCAGTGCGCCGTTCAGCATCCGCAAACAAACGAAGCCACGTTACAAGTGAAACAAATTTTAGAAGAATTAAAAATACCAATCTATAATGAAAAAACGCGAACAGGCATCGTCCGTACGATTGTCACACGCGTTGGTATGCAAACTCATGAACTCCAGGTAGTGCTAATTACGAACGCGAAAGAATTACCGAAAAAGGAACTCATCATCGCAGAAGTGCAAAAACGATTGCCAAATGTAAAATCGATTGTTCAAAACGTCAATGAACAAAAAACCTCACTTATTTTCGGTGATGAGACCATTGGATTAGCGGGGGAGGATTTTATCCAGGAAACACTGGGAGATCTGCATTTCGAATTATCGGCGAGAACTTTTTTTCAGTTAAACCCGCAGCAAACAGTTAAATTGTACAATGAGGTGAAAAAGGCAGCCGCTTTAACAGGAAAAGAAAAAGTGGTTGATGCTTACTGTGGTGTCGGAACCATTGGCTTATGGCTTGCAGCCCAAGCTGGAGAGGTTCGTGGTATGGACATCATTCCCGAATCCATTGAGGATGCCAAGAAAAACGCCAAGCGCCACGGCTTTTCTCATACGAAATATGTACCTGGTAAGGCGGAAGAAGTATTACCAAAATGGGTTAAAAAAGGCTGGCAACCAGACGTTATCGTTGTTGACCCTCCGAGAACGGGGCTGGATGAAAAGCTTTTGCAAACGATCCTACAAATTAAGTCCGAAAAACTTGTCTATGTATCCTGCAATCCTTCGACCTTAGCAAAAGATCTCCAGACTCTAAGCAAGGGATATCGTGTGAAATATATTCAGCCAGTGGATATGTTCCCTCACACGGCTCAGGTCGAAACAGTTGCGCTACTGATAAGAAAGTAGTTCTCAACATTTTATTCAAGGTGGTTTACTATGAAGAATGGAAAAAGGAATCTATCTCTTGAGCAACGTGAAGAAATACTCGAAACATTGAAAGTCCGATTTGAGAAAAATATGAATCGTCATCAAGGACTAGTATGGGATGAAGTGCAGGCGAAACTTGAAACGAATGAAGAAAAACTGTGGTCGTTGAATGAAATGGAAATAACCGGGGGCGAGCCAGATGTTATTGCCTTTGATGAAGAAACGGATGAATACATTTTTTATGATTGTTCAGCAGAAAGTCCAAAAGGTCGCAGAAGTGTTTGTTACGACCATGAGGCGCTAGAGTCAAGGAAACAACACAAACCAGCAAACAGTGCAATCGGTATGGCTGCTGATATGGGCATTGAGATTTTAACGGAAGAACAATACAGGGAACTGCAGAATCTTGGGAATTTCGATCTTAAATCATCGAGCTGGGTAGAAACACCTTTGAATATTAGAAAACTCGGTGGGGCCATCTTTTGTGATCGTCGCTACGATACTGTTTTTATGTACCACAATGGAGCAGAATCCTACTATGCAGCTAGGGGTTTCCGTGGTTCACTAAGGGTCTAAGATTTTGCTAAATGCATTTTTATGGAAAAGGCGAATTTCTTCTCTAACAAAGGGAGGAAATTCGTTTTTTTATTATCTAAATCATTCGGTTAGGGATTATTATAAAATAACAATTTTCAAACAAACGTTTGATTAAATGAATATAAAAGTTTGATTTAAATGGAATACTTTTACACCGACAAAAATCATCTATTTTCGCGCTGTATACTAAAATAGTAAATACGTCTCCAAGTGATAGGAAAAGTCTTATTTGATTCTGCTTCAAATTTATTATACTTATGAATCAAGCTATAATAGGATTAAACGACCAAAATATCTTTTATATCACAAGTTGCATATAGAATGATAAAAGGGGGGAACATATGATGATCCAGAGAAAAATGGATTCCATGTCCATTACAACATTAAGAGAACATGGCGTGGAAACTGTCGTTGATTGGTTCGATCAGCGTAAACAATCGTTCTATACACTCGGTTGGTTCTTTCTGAGAAATCGCCAACAGATAGAAGAACTTTTTTACCGATCCATTATAAAAGTTCAAAAGGAGTTGCCTCGATTTAAAAGTGAAACATCATTCGAAACGTGGGTAACGAATATATTTTTACATACTTGCCGTAAGCTATCTGATGAAGGAAGTTTCCAGGATTCAGAAGAAAATGAGCCTCTTCAAGCTATTATTAAAGCGCTCGATAGATTGAATGATTATGAGAAAGAAGCGGTTGCCCTTACATACATAAAAGGGATTTCTAAAGAGGAATCGGCATATCTTCTCCAAATATCAGTAGAAAAGATGAAAGAGCTTTTGTTTTCCGGAATTGAGTCACTTAGAAAAGAAATGAGGCAAGGTTCAACCTTTAATGGATGTAAGGAGTATCATAGTGGCTACATTGATTACCTAGAAAGATCTATGGACCGGTCGCGGAAGATTGATTTTGAGGTACATATTTATCGTTGTCAAGAATGTCAGGAGGATTTGGCTTCCTTTCAGGATGTCATGTTAACCATGTCAGGCCTTACTGATAGGATGAAAGATTTACATATACCACCTAGTTTCATGGAAAACATCAAAGATAGACTCGCAGAAAAAGAGAGGCAGAGACAACAGAAAAAC
Organism: Pseudoneobacillus rhizolycopersici; assembly: GCF_054786815.1. Taxonomy (NCBI): domain Bacteria; kingdom Bacillati; phylum Bacillota; class Bacilli; order Caryophanales; family Bacillaceae; genus Pseudoneobacillus; species Pseudoneobacillus rhizolycopersici. The sequence continues at coordinate 78,661 of NZ_JBTOOE010000003.1, forward strand.
AAGAAACGTACTAATACGGGACTTATTTCTACAAGTGTATTCACTTTATTAATGGCTATCGTTTTTTTTACAGGGACGTTTACCAACCTTTACTATACATGGACAGAAGAAAATCAGGAATTACGTGCTTTTCTGCAACAGGGGCTAGGTGAGAGTCTTAATTTGGAAGCGGAAAGCGATGGGGTGAAAATTACGATTAAGAGCGTGATCTCGGATGAAATTCAGACGCTGGTTTTTTATAAAATAGAAGACACAGCTGAAGACAATCAATTTGTCATGAATAATTATGATGGAGTTAGTGTGGAGAATGAACACCTAATCATGACCGGTAGTACATATCCAAGGTATTACCTGCCTGACCTTAAAGCGGATATCAATAACACGGAGAAGAACGTTTTTCATGGGAAGATTAGTCTACTTCCACTTCGAAAGGATAACGGGACAATCAAACTTAAAATCACAAAGCTTCAAAAATTAATTCGTGATTCCTCAGCTCCGAGTGGTTTTATGCCATACGGAAATTTGGAATATAAAGCAGGGGATTGGAGTTTTGAAATTCCTGTAACAAAACAGCCATCTGTTGAATATGCACTGGATGAAAAAACAGAAGTAGAGGGAGTCTCGATTCGATTTGAAAAGCTAATCAGTGCTCCGACCGCAACACTTCTGCAATATACGATTAATCAACAGCCGACCAAACGAATAGATGTTCTAAATTTTAATCATATAGAAGTGAACAAGAAAAAGGTGAAAGCTGAACGGTATAGCAACTCTTTTTTTACTGGAAGTACCTTTGGGACTACTTATCAAGCACAATTTGACCCACTTCTTGGAGAAAAGCCAAAAGAGGTCAAGGTTCAATTAGAATCTGCCCAGTTAGCCTTTAACGATCAAAAAAATATTGAATTGGATGCTTTTGGGGAATATCCGCAAACCTTTGAATACGCAGGCAGTATCCTATTCATTGATAAAGTGGAAGTTGGTGAGCCAACCAATGTCGTTATAAGTAATCATAAATTTGAGAACCGAACATACGATTCGCTTTACTTCAATATTGTAGGAGAGGGTGAAGTTTACCCTAATTCTATGGAGATGGATTCTGAAGGGGTGCTTGTGGATAAAAACGGGGTAGAAATCGATATGAGTAAAGCCCCCTTTTTATACGAGCAAATCGAGCAGCCTCGTCATTTCGTTACGGTTCAAAACGTGAAGTTACAAAGTAACATTCCAGGGGAAAAATTGATCCCTATACGTCTGGAAATTTACGGATATAATACAACGAAGTATTTGGATGATGTGGTGAAGATTTCGTTGAAGTAATATAAAAAAATCCCTCTAGCTCTAATCAACTAGAGGGATTTTTTATTTTCGTTTGTGCTTTTCTCCGTTGAAAGGTAGATAATACAACCCCACCAACAATAAATAGAGATCCGATAATTTCTGAGCTAGTAATTGGTTTATATAGTAATACCAATCCCATGATCATTGCGACAAAAGGTTCTAAATTTGATAGTATCGAGGCCTTTGATGCATCTACATGCCTAATGTTGTTATTCCATATGAGTGCAGCCACCCCGTGAACAATAACAGCTGTCCCAATCAGTAAAGTCCAATCTGAAAGATTTGAGCTTATTCGTAAGGGGTTATCCATTGCAAATGCAAATGGAATGGATATTACGAAGCCGACTATATTGGAATATAACGTAATGGTAAGGGGGCTTATTCTTTGGGAGAGAAGCCTTGTCATGATAATCATGATGGCAAATGTAACCATTGTTACAACAATCCATAGCAGACCTTTATCAAGGTGAATGGTTGATAGATCGCCTTTTGCAACGACAAAGTAAATACCAATGATTGCAACAATAGAACCGATTAACATTCGAACTGTTAATGTTTCTTTTAAAAATATGGCAGCTAGAAAGCTAGTTAATATAGGTGTAGTTGCTAAAATTAAGGCAGATGTTGTTGGATCGGCCGTTTGTAATCCCACAAAAAAAGACCATTGGTTAATAAATACACCGATAATCCCTAGAAAGATTACTGCAGGTAAATTTGTTTTATCTAAACGTTTAAAGGGTTTTTGGGAGAAGGATAATCCAATTAAAAACAGGGAGATAAACAAAAGTCTTAGCATGGTTAACATGGTTGGAGAAAAATCCTGGACTAATAGCTTACCAAATACAAAATTACTTCCCCATATTATGACACAAAGAGTTAATAAAGAATAAGCTTTAAACATATGACACCGGTCCTTTAACAAAATGCAAAACACAATCTCCATTTTAACATTTATCTATCCTTTGTTTCATAATTTTGAATTATGCATGTGGGGCAAGGTACTATTATATTCTGCATAAACCTAGCAGCTCGTATTTTAAGATGGAATGGGAAAAGGGATAAGTGACAATGAAATTTGAAAATAATAATTTTCAAACAAACGTTTGATTAAATGAAAAATTGATGTTGATTTAAAAGGGATATTTTGGCATCGACAAAAACCATCTATTTTTGCGCTTTATACTGAAATAATAACGATAAAAGCGTGAAATGGTTCATTTTCACCCTGGTTTTTCATTAATAAAATAGCAATATTCAAACAAACGATTGATTAAATGAAAAATTGGTATTGATTTTATAAGGTTATTTTTGTATCGACAAAAATCATCTATTTTCGCGCAGTATATTGAAATAATAAAATGATTTTCGATTGGTAATTAAGAAAATGACCAAATAAAGTGACACCAAAACCAGTTTAGTTCGTATAGAAGGAAGCGATTTCATTTGTTAATGAACTAAGCGGGAGGAAGTAAAATGACCAATTATTTAGGAAGACCGAAACTGAAAATACCGAAATCAAAAAGTGAGTGGCTATGGGATGTGGTGGGTTATCTCACTTATTTCGGATCAATCATATTTTTGATTTCCGTCTGGAGTTCGCTTCCAGACAAAGTGCCTGGACATTATAATGCCCTTGGGGAGGTCGACCGTTGGGGGTCGAAATGGGAGCTGATTATATTACCAATCATTGCGGCGTTTATTCTGCTAGTAACGCAAATACTCGAAAAATTCCCTGAAGTACACAATTACCCACAACGTTTAAATGAGTCGAATGCAGAGCGGTTTTACTTAGCTAGTAGAAAGCTAATCAATCAAGTAAAAAATATATGCATAATAATCTTTTCGTTCATTTTATTTGAATCCGTTTCGATTGCCTTAGAATGGGGAGGTGGATTCGGCAAGTGGTTCTTGCCCCTAATTATTATTGGCCCTAGTGTTTCGATTGTTATAAGCATTATAAAACAAAGAAAGATTAAGTAATGGAAACAGGAAATTTTTATTATAGGATTTCGTTGAAACGGTCACCAGTGTTCCTTCTTGGTGACCATTTTGACTTTTTTCTTTGAAATCGGTCCCAAAGGCATCTACTGTTTTATTTTTACCCGGATATATTAGAATTGGAAGCGCTGTCATGTAAGCGCTATTTACCTTATAATGAAACCAAACAAACTAAACTGGTATAAAAAGGAGTGGATTTGCCTTGGTAGAACCATCCATATTTACTTATAAAGCAAATGATCAAACAGAAATTGTTGCGAAGAAGTGGATAAGAGAAGGTGAAAACAATCCTAGAGCCATCGTTCAAATCGCCCATGGAATGGCGGAGCACATCGCTCGTTACGATTCGTTTGCAAAGGAACTAGTTGATCACAATCTATTTGTGTTTGGGAATGATCACCGTGGTCATGGTGAAACCGCAAAGAAGAATGACAACAGTTACGGGTATTTTTCAGACGAGCAAGGTTTTGAAAACGTTGTTCACGACATGCGTAAACTAACGGCTATTATTGAATCCGAATATCCTCAAACGCCAATCTTTCTTTTTGGCCATAGTATGGGATCCTTTTTAGCGAGACGTTATATTCAATTGTACGGCGATAGATTATCGGGAGTCATTCTCTGTGGTACGGGTGGAGACCCAGGAATAATGGGGAAAATCGGCAAAATGATTGCTTCTTTGGAAATCAAAAGAAAGGGACGGAAGACACCGAGTCCATTGTTAAATAACTTAACCTTTGGAAATTTCAATAATGCCTTTCGTCCAAATCGAACTGAATTTGATTGGTTGAGTAGGAACGAGCGTGAAGTAAATAAATATATTGAGGACCCGCAATGTGGGGGGATTTTTACGGCTGGATTTTTTTATGACTTTCTTAATGGGATCATCACCATTAATCAACCAACTAACAACAATTTGATACCTTCTCTGCTCCCAATTCTTCTAATCTCAGGAGCTGACGATCCAGTAGGTGGAAAAAACGGATCGGGTGTCATTAAGACCATGCAGTCATTACAAAAAGTTGGTGTTAAAGATGTTAGCCTTCAACTATATGAGAATGCCCGTCATGAAATTTTGAATGAAATTAATCAGCATGAGGTACAGAAGGACATAATAGATTGGATTCATAACCATCTCAATAAATAGCCTGGATAATAGATAAGGGGAGAACTACTTATGGAAAAATATATTCTTTCCCTTGACCAAGGGACAACAAGCTCGCGAGCGATTCTATTCAATAAAAAGGGAGAGCTTGTCTTTAGCGCACAAAAGGAGTTTACGCAATATTTTCCGAAACCAGGCTGGGTGGAGCATAACCCGAATGAAATATGGGGCTCGATTCTCTCGGTGATTGCCGAAGTTTTATCAGAATCTAGTATCAAACCTGACAAAATCGCCGGAATTGGTATTACAAACCAACGGGAAACAACGGTGGTGTGGGATAAGGAATCAGGTCAACCGGTTTATAATGCAATTGTTTGGCAATCAAGACAAACGAGCGAAATTTGTGAGGAACTAATAGAAAAAGGATTCAACAGGTTATTCCGAGAAAAAACTGGTTTACTGATTGACGCGTATTTCTCAGGGACAAAGGTGAAATGGATTCTTGATCATGTAGCGGGGGCACGGGAAAAGGCGGAGCAGGGGAAACTATTATTTGGCACTATCGACACATGGCTAATTTGGAAACTTTCCGGCGGGCGTGCTCATATTACTGATTATTCTAATGCATCTAGAACGCTTATGTTTAATATTTATGAATTAAAGTGGGATGACGAATTGTTGGAAATCCTAGGCGTTCCTAAAATAATGCTACCGGAGGTACGTCCATCGTCAGAAGTGTACACAAAAACGCTTGATGTCCATTTCTTTGGGAAGGAGATACCAATTTCGGGGGTGGCTGGAGATCAACAAGCAGCACTATTTGGTCAGGCTTGTTTCGACCAAGGTATGGCGAAAAATACATACGGAACCGGCTGCTTTATGCTAATGAATACAGGAGAAAACGCTGTTCGTTCCGAGCATGGTTTGTTAACGACAATTGCCTGGGGACTAAATGGTAAGGTGGAATATGCTTTGGAAGGAAGTATTTTTGTTGCAGGCTCTGCTATTCAATGGTTACGAGATGGACTAAGAATGCTTAAACAGGCAAGTGATAGTGAGGCTTATGCGATAAAAGTCGATTCAACAGAAGGAGTATATGTCGTACCTGCTTTTGTTGGTTTAGGAACACCATACTGGGATAGCGAGGTACGCGGGGCGGTATTTGGCTTAACACGGGGAACTTCAAAGGAGCATTTTGTCCGGGCAACGTTGGAGTCGTTGGCCTATCAAACAAAAGACGTCCTTTCATCGATGGAAGCTGATTCTAACATTAAACTAAAAACTTTAAGGGTGGATGGCGGCGCTGTAAAAAATAATTTCTTAATGCAATTTCAAAGTGATATCCTCGACGTACCTGTGGAAAGGCCAGTCATAAACGAGACAACCGCTTTGGGGGCGGCGTATTTGGCTGGGCTTGCCGTTGGATTTTGGAAGAGTCAGGATGAAATTTCTAAACAATGGTCCATAGAAGAGTCGTTTATTCCCGAAATGTCAGACGATAATCGTAACGAATTATATGGGGGATGGAAGAAGGCAGTAAATGCTGCCATGGTTTTTAAGTAGCTTCTATGATAGTGGGAGGTACAGCGATGAAATTTTCAAACTTACACCGCCATGAAATCGTAAAGGAACTTATCACTGGTTATTTTGATGTATTAATCATCGGTGGTGGAATTACCGGTGCAGGAATTGCATTGGATGCACAAACTAGAGGAATGAAAACGGCACTTATCGAAATGCAGGATTTTGCAGCAGGGACTTCCAGCCGTTCAACCAAATTAGTTCATGGGGGATTGCGTTATTTAAAGCAATTAGAGCTAAAAATTGTCGCCGAGGTAGGTAGGGAAAGAATGATCGTTTATGAAAACGGTCCGCATGTGACGACTCCCGTATGGATGCTCTTGCCGATTCATAAAGGTGGAACTTTCGGTAAATTTTCGACCTCAATCGGTTTAAAAGTCTACGATTTTCTTGCTGGTGTAAAGAAGTCTGAACAGCGAACGATGCTAACAGCTGATGAAACAATTGCTAAAGAACCACTCATAAAAAAGCCCGGGCTAAAAGGGAGTGGCTATTATGTAGAATATCGAACGGACGATGCTAGATTAACGATTGAGGTACTTAAAATGGCAGTCGAGAACGGAGCCATTGCCCTTAATTATGCTAAGGGTATAAAGCTTTTATTTGAAAAAGGAAAAGTTGCCGGGATGCAAATAAAAGATGGATTAACCGGAGAAAAATATGAAATTAGAGCCAATAAAATAATCAATGCCACCGGTCCATGGGTCGATACTATTCGAGACATGGACCACTCCAAAAGCGGGAAAACACTTAAACTTTCTAAAGGTGTTCACCTTGTCATCGACCAATCGCGATTTCCGTTGCGGCAGGCGGTTTATTTTGATACAACGGATGGACGTATGGTGTTTGCCATTCCCCGTGATGGAAAAACGTATGTTGGTACCACTGATACTTTTTTTCATGATGACATAGCTAGCCCATATATGACTGCAGGCGACCGAGATTACCTTATCAATGCGATAAATGACATGTTTCCTGAAGTTGGGATTAGTATAAATGATGTTGAGTCAAGCTGGGCAGGGGTTCGCCCCCTTATTTGTGAAGAAGGTAAACGTGCCTCTGAGATATCTCGAAAGGATGAGATCTGGGAGTCAGCAACTGGATTAATTACAATTGCAGGTGGAAAATTAACGGGCTATCGCAAAATGGCTGAGACTGTGACGGATCTTGTTGCAGCAAAATTCCAGGCAGAAGCAGGCAAGTATTTTCCTCCCTGCCAGACGAAAAAAATACCAATATCAGGTGGAGATGTGGGCGGTTCCCTGGATTTTCCTAGTTATGTTTCCAATCAAATAAAGAAAGGAATGGTGATTGGTCTTTCGCAAAAAGAAACAGAAAAATTGACTAAAATCTATGGCTCTAATATAAATCATCTTTTTGGGCTTCTTGCTGCCAATAAAAAGAACGCCATCAAATATAGGCTACCGCTTGATCTTTTTGCCCAGCTTATCTACGCCATTGAATATGAAATGACGGTCACTCCGTTAGATTTCTTCTATCGGCGGACAGGTGCCCTTTTGTTTCAGATAAATTTAGTTAAACAATATAAGAAACCGGTCATTTCCTATATGGCGGGATGCTTTAATTGGACAAATGAGCAGATGGAAACCTTTTCAAGAGAGTTGGACGAAGCATTGGAAAAATGTGTGGTTCCAGTTTAGGATGAAACCAATGGTTTTATCCTTTTTTTGTCTTTTCGTTTAAAAATATTTACCCCATCAATCGGTGATACTAGTTTTGTGCTATAAGAAAGGTGGCACTGACTATGAATTATTTTTATGAAAAAATAAGGAGGAAAACCATGGGTATTTTAAGTGGAAATCCAAAAGAAGAGCCGTTGCATTATGGTGAAGTTTTTGATTTATGGGCTTCACTATTTGCGTGTAATGGGATGATTGCTGGTTATCAAACAAGCATGAACCATGCAGGTGATGAAGATTTAAAAAAGCTATTAGTTGAAGCAATGGAAACATGCCAGCAGGAAAAGAAACAAATTGAGCAGTTATTAAAGGAAAATGGAATTGGTTTGCCTCCGGCGGCACCGGAACCTCCAGAAGCATGTTTAGAGGATATCCCGGTCGGAGCACGTATGCCTGACCAAGCAATTGGGGCAGCCTTAGCAGCTGATATTGCCGTAGGTTTAGTGGCCTGCAGCCAGGCGATGGGGAAATCGATTAGAGAAGATGTTGCAGTAATGTTCGGACAATTTCATATGCAAAAAGCTGCATTAGGTGCAAAAGTGTTACGATTGAATAAAGAAAAGGGCTGGTTAATACCACCACCTTTACATCTCAATAAACATGGTGATTGTTAGAAATCTTTAAGTTAAAAGGCAGAAGTAAATCGCTTCTGCCTTTTTGATATGAAATCAACTAGACGAAACAATTAGTCAAACGTTTGTTTTAATTTTTGGATTTAGTAAATCTAGTATATAATGAGGGTAATATACTAGATATTGTGTGGTGAGGTACAATGCAGGCACATGAAATGATGAATCGGCAAGTGATTAAAGTTAAAGAAAAGGATAGTGTACGCTCCGTTGTCACTAAATTTATTGAACACGGGATAAGTGGTGTACCTGTCGTGAATGATCGAAACGAAATTGTCTCGTACATTAGCGATGGAGACATTATGCGTTATATTGGCAAGCATGAGGATGTGACTATTACAACCATTTATTCTTTTTATTTTATAAATGGTGATAATGAAAAGTTCGAGGAACGAACAACTAGAATCCTCGATTTGAATGTAATGGAAATAGCCAAAAAAAGAGTTCAGACGGTTCAATGGAATGAGGAGATTGAAACAGTAGCGGCCATTTTAGGAAAAAAACAAATTAAAAAAGTACCTGTCGAGCGAAATGGTGTACTTGTTGGAATTATTAGCCGTGGAGATGTGATTCGTGAATCCTTTAAATCCTTGCTATAAAGGCGTTTGTTATTTTTTACTCCTATACAATTGATGAAAATCATGCTATAAGTTAGAGGAGTATGATTTAATTAGTAAGACAAAAAACAGTTATGGGAGGGTATTACAGTGAATAAAGCAATGATACCTTCTACACAGAAGGTTGGCAAACCCACTATATCCTATAATCAAAATATATCTACCTTTTTTGCTGATTTAAAATACTTGTTTAAAGGTCCGGTCCTTGTAGCGAATGTATTGCCGGTCTTTGCTGGATTTTGGTTAGCATTATATTTTTCGCAAGGGTCCTTCATTGATAATTGGCAGTTATTGTTACTAACAATGATTGGCAGTATATTGGTAATTGGTGGAGCTTTAGTGATTAATAACTGGTACGATGTTGATATCGATACGGTAATGGACCGAACGAAACAACGTCCAACAGTAACTGGTCACTTTTCACTAAAAACCGTTTTAATAATTGGTATTATTTTATCTATACTTGGATTTACTCTATTACTCTTCACTACAATGGAAGCTGCTATATATGGGTTTATTGGCTGGTTTACGTATATTGTTCCATATACAATGTGGTCTAAGCGTAAATACACCCTTAATACCGTTATAGGAAGTGTCTCAGGTGCAGTCACTCCTCTTATAGGGTGGACTGCAATTGATTCTGGATTTCAGTTGGTACCAATCATTCTATTTTTGATTTTATTTATTTTTCAAATGCCACATACATTTGCGATAGCGATGAAGAAACATGATGAATATAAAGCAGCGAAAGTGGCCATGCTGCCGGTTGTACACGGTTTTGAACTAACCAAACGGCAAATGGTTGTTTATATTGCCTGTTTATTACCATTACCGTTTTATTTAGGATCACTTGGGCTGACCTTTGTTGTTATTGCTACTTTACTAAATGTTGGTTGGTTAGTAGTAAGTATAATCAGCTTATTCTCCAAAAACGATATGAAATGGGCTCAAGTTCATTTCTTATATTCTGTAAACTATATAACCATTATCTTTGTGATGATGATTATCGTTACATTGCCCTTCTTCTAGAGAAAAGACTCCCATTTTAAATGGGAGTTTTTTCTGTGGCTGTATTAAAGTAGAAAAAATTCCCTTTTGTCTTGGCATTTTTATTTGAAGAATAAAAATTGGCGGATATTATTAGTTTTTATGGCGAATTTATTAAAATTCTGGGTGAAAAATACTTCATCCAGTCAAATTTCATCGTTTTTGTCAAAATTAGAAGAACATTATGCCCAACTTTTCAGATTTATTTCCAACATTTTTGATTTATTTCCAACTTTTCAGATTTATTTCCAACCTTTAAACACTTATTTCCAACTTTTGAAATATATGCCCAACTTTCGAGCACTTATTTCCAACTTTTCAGATTTATGCCCAACTTTTTCAGCATATGCCCAAGTTTTATCATATATGCCCAACTTTCTCTTTTGACCTAAGTTTCTCCATGTATGCCCCACACACTTTGATCATTCGGCCAAACCCTAATTGTCTAAAATCGGATATCTCTCATTACAATTAACGAGCTCTCCCCTCTAATCGATATGTTCACGATTTTGTCATTTTTATGCCCCTCGTAAAAGAGGGCTATTTTTTTTCACTAAAATAATAAGTTGGAATGGTTAGCACTGTATAAATGTTGTTATAACGGGGTTTCAAAGAAATGAGTTGTCAAAAATATTTTATTAATATGTCATTGTCCTGTGATTGAAAAATCACTTTATATGTGATTCAGTTCACTACTCTGATAACCATTCGCAATTAAGATATAAGTATGAAATGAGCTAAGGAGGTTGATTTTCAGTGGCTACAAAAGTTAACCGTAATCAAAATGTAGAAAAAGAGCATGATTCCAAAGTTGGAACTTGGGTAGGTGTTGGCATCGTTGGCGCCGTTATCCTGTTTACGTATTTTGTGCTTTTTGGACTATTTATGGATAGATTCTAGGGGGGAAAACAATGAAAATGCATTTGGATGAAAAAATATGGTTAGCATTAAGCTTTGGTATGATCATGATTTTTATGCTAATTACAGGTTACCAAGGATTTGCTTTAGAAATGGGACCACCGAGTCACAAGGAAACGATTGATCCACAAAAAGTTGACCAAACCGCACCATTTGATCAACCGGGAATTAAAATAATTGGTGAGAACGAATATGAAGTTGTTATGACACTTCAAATTTTTAGTTTTAATCCAGGAAATATTGAAATCCCTGCTGGGTCAACTGTTCATTTCATCATGACCTCAAAGGATGTTGTCCACGGTTTTGAAGTAGCTGGAACAAACTTAAATGCAATGGTAATGCCAGGACATGTAACAAAAATCACGCAAAAATTTGATGAGCCTGGAAATTTCCTAGTGTTATGTAATGAATATTGTGGCGCTGGTCACCAAATGATGAGCACAACTATTACGGTGAAATAAAGGAGGGAAGACAAGTGGAATCTGTATTATCGCAAACAGGAAAAGTAAAATCTGTTTTTAAAGATAAAACAAATAAAGTTCTTGGTGTTAACTTAGAAGATGCAAAAGTCACAAAATCCTATTTATCAGTTGCATTTATCGCATTATTACTAGGTGGATTATTTGGCTTACTACAAGGATTAAACCGAGCAGGTGTACTTGAATTACCATCTTGGCTTAACTATTATCAAGTGTTAACAGCACACGGGCTATTATTATTAGTTGTACTTTGTTCTTTCTTTACAATTGGATATTTTTACTCAGTACTTTCTCATACATTAGGAGGACTTTTGCCAAAGGTTAGGAAACTAGCTTGGGTTGGTTTCTGGACGAAAATGGTCGGTCTTGTCCTAGTAGTCGTAATGGTGTTAACGAATGAAGCTTCTGTCATGTTTACATTCTATCCGCCAATGGCTGCACATCCGGTATTCTACTTTGGTTTAGTATTTGTAGTTTTAGGAATTTGGATGTCTTCAATCGGAACATTTATTCAAGTAGCACATTGGAGAAAAGCTAACAAAGGACAGCATACTCCAATCTTAGCTTTCTTCGCTACAGGTGTTCACGTCCTTTTAGTGGGTTCTACATTATTTGTAGCTTATGAAGTTCTGTTCATGATCATTCCTTGGACACTTGGTTGGACGGACGGAATTAATGTTATGCTTTCGCGCACATTATTCTGGGCATTCGGTCACACAGCCGTTAACATTTGGTATTTAACCGCCGTATCGGTATGGTATGGTATTGTTCCAAAAATTATTGGTGGTCACCGTTGGAATGACTTATTAACTCGTATGGTTGTTATTCCATTGGTTATCATGAACATTACAGGTGGATTCCACCATCAAATTATTGACCCAGGTATCTCACCTTCAATCAAATTTATGCACGTATTTATGAGTTTAGCAATCGGTTTCCCTTCATTAATGACAGCTTATGCCATGTTTAGAGTATTTGAGAAAACAGGAAGAGCAAAAGGCGGAAAAGGTGCGTTTGGATGGTTCAAGAAATTACCTTGGGGAGACGTTCGTTTCTTAGCACCATTTATTGCAATGGCTGCGTTTGCACCGGCTGGAGCAGGTGGTATTGTTCAATCTACAAACCAATTAAACCAAGTTGTTCATAATACATTATGGGTAGTAGGTCACTTCCACTTAACGTTAGGTATTTCGGTAGCGTTAACATTCTTTGGTGTAAGTTATTGGTTAGTTCCTTATATTTCAGGTCGTGTCTTAACACCACAAATGAATAAAATAGGTGTTGTTCAAACGATTCTTTGGACAATTGGTATGGTGATGATGTCAGGAGCGCAACATACTGTGGGTCTATTTGGATCACCACGTAGAACTTCTTATACAACTTATGGTGACCATGCAGCTGCATTAGCTTGGGACCCATATATGGTTGCACTAGCAGTTGGTGGTACAATCTTAGTAGTTGCAGTATTACTTCAAGTTTACGCAGTATTTAACATGATGTTCTTTGCACCAAAAGGAACAACAGAATTCCCTGAAGCAGTAGCCGAAGAAAATGCACCAAAAACTCCATACTGGACAGAACGTTGGGGCGTATGGGTTGTCTTAACCATCATCGTTGTCGGAATGGCTTACGTTATTCCAATCGTCGACATGGTACTTAATGCACCTCCGGGATCACCACCTTGGCGTACTTGGTAATGGGATTCGTTTTAAAAAGAGATAGCCTTTAGCAAGGGGCTATCTCTTTATACCTTATTAGAGGTAAAAACATTTAGGATGTGATCATTATGATCAAAAATCGCCACACATCAATAGCTATTTTTATCGTATTACTTTTTGGAATGGGGTTATTTTACTTTGGCACGGATGGCTTTAGCGCTTATACAGCAGAACGCGCTAGAGTGAATGATTTGATTGAAGCAAAACCAACGTTTCCTAGTGTTACTTTAGAGGATAGCAAGTGGCGCCAGTACGCTATCTCAGAATTTAAAGATAAGTATGTATTCATTACATTTATGTACACATCCTGTAAAACAGTTTGTCTTGAATTGGAAAATAACATGACACAAGTTTACGAACGAGTGCCGGATAACTATAAAGGGAAAGAAGTTGTTTTTCTAAGCATTAGCTTTGACCCAGAACGCGATACCCCAGCGGTGTTGGATGAATATAAAAACAATTTTCGCAGTGATGGGGAGAATTGGCGCATGGCCAGAATCCCAAATCAAACTGAATTAGATGGATTGCTAAAAGAATTTGGAGTGATTGTCATCCCTGATGAGTACGGTAATTTTACACATAACTCGGCTTTTTATTTAGTTGATCCTGCTGGAAAACTGATTGATGTGATGGATTATAAAAAGGTTGATGAAGCCGCAGATAAGCTTAATAATATCCTTGAGAAAAGGGCGGGGAATACAGAATGAATTACTCATTTTATGGCCTAATTTTATTTATTTTCCTAGCCATACCGCCTGTAGCTCGCTTTATGGAATCTTTAATGGTCATTCACATGCACATGCAAATGCTGATGCTAGTTATAGCAGGTGTGATGATGACGAAATTTTTCCAAGTGAAATTTCCGGGACTTTTTGAAAAATGGAATCAGAACGGAATACCTGGAATCCTTTTATTCATCATAATAGTAGGCTATTGGATGTTGCCTCGTTCGATGGATGAGGCATTGGAGTCCCAAGTAGTTGAAGTTTTTAAATTTATCAGCATGCCATTTCTTGCAGGTGTACCATTACGGGATAGTTGGAATAAGATAGGTTCAGGTGTGAAAAATGGTGTTATTATTGGATTTACCGTTCTTTTTATCTTAATGGGTTGGCTATATATTTTCTCACCTGCTCAGCTTTGCAATAACTATTTAAAAATCGAGCAAATCACTCTCGGTTGGGGATTCATAGCTACCGCTGTAGGAATGATTGTCTATTTAGTTTATAACTTTTTCATTGATCCTTCTGCTTACGAGGATATCGCAGAAGAGTAAAAGATCTCCGTTGGTAGGGGGTCTATTTTTTTGTGCCTAATTATATACTACTTCTTATTATAAAAGCTAACACTATAAGAAAAGGTGTGAAAAAGGAGAGTCATATGAAGGCCACTGATTTAATTGTAAAATGTTTAGAAAAGGAAGGTGTTGAGTATGTATTTGGAATCATGGGAAAAGAAACGCTCGATTTTATTGATTCCTTATCAAAATCTGAAATCATTCAATTTGTTAATGTCCGGCATGAGCAGGGAGCTGCTTTTATGGCGGATGTTTATGGACGTCTATCTAAAAAAGTAGGGGTTTGTACAGCAACCCTTGGTCCGGGTGCGACGAACTTGTTGACCGGAATAGCGAGTGCAAATCTCGATTATTCTCCAGTTGTCGCAATAACTGGACAAGCGGGATTTGAACGCCAGCATAAGGAATCGCATCAATATTTAGAGATTGTTAAAATCTTTGAGCCTGCAACGAAGTGGAGTGTACAAATAAAGGATGCGCAAACCATTCCCGAAATCATCCGTAGAGCATTCCGCTTGGCAAAGATGGAAAAACCCGGTCCCGTATTAATTGAATTACCGGAGAATCTAGCCTCACAAGTGATTTCCAATCAACCGCTGGAAATCTCCCCGATACCAATAAGTGTTCCAATCCAACAGGATATGGGTCGTGCAGTTGATATTATTAACCAATCAAAAAAGCCACTGATTATTGTGGGGAATGGTGTCTTGCGCCAAGAAGCAATAGAGGAACTTTATTTATTAATTGAGAGACTTCAAACACCTTGTATCCATAGTTTTACGGCAAAGGGGATACTTCCAAAAAGTCATCCATTAAACTTTTTTACTTTTGGTTTTACTGAAAATGACTTGGTTTTGCCGGTTGTGGAGGAAGCTGATTTATTAATTGTTATTGGTTTTGATTGTGTGGAAAGGTTACCAAAAGAATGGAATGGAAAAAAACGGCCAATTTTACATATAGATGCTTTGCCGGCAGAGGTAGATGAGTATTACCCAGTGCAGGCTGAACTTGTTGGAAATGTGAAAGAGATACTAATAGCACTGGAAAATAAAAATCTTCCTGTAAAAGCCTGGATCCCAATGGGGCAGATACGGGAGCAACTAATATCTTCCTATCAACTGAATAATGAAGACACAATGACCTTCACAATTGAAAATGTCCTAAAAGTAATGGAGAAGCACTCTACTGATAGAACCGTTATTATTTCTGATGTTGGTGCACATAAAGTCTCCATAGCACGGACGTTTCAACCGAAACAAGCTGGTAGGCTAATTATTTCAAACGGCTTGGCTTCTATGGGAATTGCGATTCCGGGTGCAATTGGTGCTAAATTAGCTTCTCCGAATGATCCTGTTATTTGTATCACGGGTGACGGTGGGGCATTAATGAATTTTTCCGAACTAGAGACAGCCAAACGATTAGGTGTTTCATTTATCATTATTTTGCTTAATGATTCCAAATTAAAATTAGAGGAACAAATGATGATGACGAAATTAGGAAATGATTACGGAAGTGATTTTACTAATCCTGACTTTGTAAAATTGGCCGCGAGTTTTGGAGCTTTAGGTTTTAAAGCAAACAATCTAGTGGAGTTTGACATGGCCTTAGAAGATTCGTTAAACAGGCCAGCAGAAATTTCATTCATTGAGGTTGTATTAGAATAAGTAATGAACAGACTGCAAAGTAAGCGCTCAGAGAACTTTGCTCTCTGAGCGCTATTTATAGCTATTCCTTAGGTGAAATCATCTCTTCTGGCTTTACATACCTGCCAAATTCGTCTTCAGATAAGATTCCTAAATTTATCGCCGACTCTTTTAAAGATATTCCTTCTTTGTGTGCATGTTTTGCGATGGCAGCAGCCTTTTCATAGCCAATATGGGGATTTAGAGCAGTAACAAGCATTAATGATTCGTTTACATACCTTGTAATGACCGCTTCATTTGCCTCAATTCCAACTGCACAGTGCTCGTCAAAAGAGCGGATTGCATCTGATAATAAACGAACGGATTGAAGGAAATTGTAGATAATGACAGGCTTGAACACATTTAATTCAAAATTCCCTTGGCTTGCTGCAAATCCGATTGCTGCATCATTTCCCATTACTTGAACCGCAACCATCGTTAACGCTTCGCTTTGAGTAGGGTTTACCTTCCCTGGCATAATCGAACTACCAGGTTCGTTTTCAGGGATAGTAATTTCCCCTATCCCACATCGAGGACCACTAGCAAGCCACCTGACATCATTGGCAATCTTCATCAAATCAGCAGCCAAAGCTTTCATTGCTCCATGCACAAAACTAATCTCGTCATGACTCGTTAATGCATGGAACTTATTAAACGATGAGAAAAAGCTAATACCCGTATAATTGGCAATCTCGGAAGCAACCATTTCACCGAACTTAGGATGAGCGTTTATTCCTGTGCCGACTGCGGTACCACCAATGGCTAGCGCGTACATTTTTTCAATAGATTCGTTTAACATCTCAAGAGAACGTTCTAACATATAAACCCAGCCACTTACCTCTTGCCCAAGGGTAAGGGGTGTGGCATCCTGAAGATGGGTTCGACCAATTTTCACAATACCAACAAACTGTTCTTCCTTCTTTATTAAAGTTGCTTTTAACTGCCTGATTGCTGGAAGCAGCGTTTCCCTAACGGCCGTAACACCGGCGATATGCATAGCTGTTGGAAAGGTATCATTCGAGCTTTGACTTTTATTAACATCATCATTCGGATGTATTTTCTCATTTATGCCCTGAGCTTGAAGCCATTTACTACCCACATTTGCGATTACTTCATTGACATTCATATTACTTTGGGTTCCGCTTCCGGTTTGCCAAACAACTAGAGGAAAATGATCATTCAGCTTTCCGTAAATAATTTCTTCACATGCATAAATAATTGCCTTCGCTTTTTGGTCAGAGAGCTTGCCAAGCTTTTCATTTACGATGGCGGCACTACGTTTTAAAATGGCAAATGCAACAATCACCTCAAATGGCATCCGTTCCGTACCGATTCGAAAATTCTCTTTGCTGCGTTGAGTCTGAGCCCCCCAATAGCGGTCTATTGGAACCTTGACTTCACCCATTGTATCTTTTTCCATCCGATAATCCATTTTGTCACCTCGTCAAAAATTGCTTGTACCTACTTTAATAATATGTAGAAATTTGTAAAAGTATATCCGGAAAAAATGGAGCTAGATATTGTTAAGAGAAGCTGCAAGATTAGTAGAAAAATGGAAAAAAATGTTGAAAAAAATTAACTCTATAATCCGTAAAAAGCCCATCCCGTTCATTGACTAGGGAAGAAAAGCAATATATATTTATATATAAATGAAAGATTTATAATCTTTCATATTTCTTTTTTTAAAAGAAAAGGCAAACTTATTGAAAAATGAGGGCGCAAAACTATAGGGGCTAAAGTCTGCATGATAACGCCAGCCAGTTACCGTTATATTGTAAAACTACAGGCTAATTCGGATACGGTTAGTCTTTTTTTATCATTTTATTTCGGTTTTGATACATTGTTCAGGTCTTGGTTGGTATTTAAAGTCAGAAAATTTAAACATTTATTGATTGAAATAAATTTTAGGAAGTGTCTTAATATGGTAAATATCAATCAACTGAATGGCAGTGAGCTAATTTTTAACTTGATTAACAAAATGCTAGACAAAATAGGAACTGAAAAAGAAATGATATCTCAGGATATATTGAAGCTTATAGATAAACAATTGGAGACTAAGCAAGAAAAGGAAGTAGTAGGATCGATTTTTTATCAATTACAGCAAATTCATCTACAAATGGAAAATGTGACATGGCTAAATAAACATTACAAAATTCTCCATGACTTTGCCCAAGTATGCAGTAAAACATTGGACGAGGATATTCTGCTTAACAAGGCATATGAAATGGTATCCCAAGTTATGGCTACAGATGCTTTCTATATCGCCTTATATAATGAGGGGGACAGTCATGTTCATTTTGAATTTATCGTTGATAATGGTAAGTTTTATCCAAAAGAAAGCATTGAATTTGGCGAGAATTATGCCTCGGAAGTCATAAAATCCAGGGAAATCATTCATCTAAAAAAAGCCCCACAATCTTTAGTTTACGGTGCAGCTGCGACTTTTGGTGAGCGGGAGACAAGTTCCTGTCTATTTATTCCTGTCATTATAGATGATCATGTCAGAGGGGTTATTTCAGCGCAAAGTTATTCGGATTTTGCTTATCGGACTGAACATGAGGAACTTCTACAAATTATCGGAACTCAAGTAATCAACTCCATTGAAACAGCTAGATTATACGAAAAAATCTATAAAATGTCGCAAACAGATGAGCTAACGGGCCTGAAGAATCATCGTGCCTTCCATGTGGACTTATCAAGGCTTATGACAGAATCTGACCAAGAGATTACTTTAATAATGATTGATTCCGACAATTTAAAAAAAGTTAATGATAATTACGGTCACGATGTAGGTGATTTATATTTACGGGTCTTGGCAAATGGAATCAAAAGCGTTTGTGGGGCCAATATTGAAGGTTATCGGTATGCCGGTGACGAGTTTATGATTTTGATTACCACCAATCAGCAGTATGAAGTGACCTACCTTCACGAAAGCCTTATCAATTTTTATCAAAATACCCCAATTCATGTGGCGAATAAGCAATTCCATGTTTCTTTTAGTACAGGGGTAGCAACTTATCCGCATCATGGGAAATCAGTAGATTCATTGAAAAAATCAGCAGATATAGCCTTATATGCTGCCAAAAAATCCGGAAAAAATCAACTTGTGTTGGCGGAAAATATGAAGACTTTGGAGGATAAATTACACAAACATATGTATTTTATATAATAAAAAATGGATGGATTGTAACCCATCCATTTTTGTTGTAAATATTATTGATGTCTTTCCCTGCATTTGCTTCCTGATTCATTAAGAGAAACATCGAGGCTACTATTATTGTCCCTTGGATTGGCATTATCTTTATTTTCCTAGTATTGCTTTTCCTCTTTGTGACCATCGATAAATGGCCTCGCGTAATTCCATCGCATATGGTTCTACATAAGGCATGCCCATTTCAGTGGCGATTTGGATTTCTTTTTCAATATCATAGGGAACTCGGGAAATCTCGATTGAAAATGGCCCAAATTCAGTTGCTCCATATTGACCATGCAAAATTGCGTAAGTAGCTTGTGGGATGTCTAATGGATTGCCGACACTTCCTACATTAAATAAGGTTTTTTGATCATCAATCGGTTCAATTAAAGCAGCATGTATGTCGCCGAAGCCGACGATATCAGGTTGCAAGTCTTTGGCAAGTGGAGTAATCCATTCAGTGTTCTCAAACATTGCTAGCTTTTCTCCTTTTGGATGAATCATTGGTACGACACGGTGATGAATGCTTTTAGCTGATGCATGATAGAGTCTAATATATTTTCCGCTCATATAGAAGTCAAAATGAAATGGTAAAGTAGCTAAATAGTTCAGACGTTCTTCTCCGAGCTGCTCTTGATGCCATTTCATCACTTCATTATCAGTTAGTTTCTGAATACCTTCATCCCAATTACCAAGTACGACTACATCACAAGTCTCTCGAATACGGTCAAGACATTTTGCAGAATTGGGTCCTTTTCCAACCAAATCACCTAAGCAGAAAATGGTTGTGATCCCTCTTGCCTTAATATTTTCTAACACAGCCTCAAGGGCTGTGAGGTTTCCGTGAATATCCGAAATAATGGCCACGCTTTCCAAAAAAATCGCTCCTCTCTTTAACCTTTTCATTTCTCTATATAGTGAAAATATCCTGCTTGTTTTGAAAAAAATAAGCTAAATACGGTTGACTTTGACGTTGCGTAAAGGTGTATCTTTGAGTTACAAGGAGGTTATCAACGATGGAATACACAGTGCAAAAACTAGCAATCTTGGCAGGGGTAAGTACGAGAACGCTTCGGTACTATGATGAAATAGGGATTCTTAAGCCGGCAAGAGTCAACTCATCGGGCTATCGAATATATGGTCAGGCAGAAGTCGACCGCCTGCAGCAGATTCTTTTCTATAGAGAGTTAGGTGTAGGTCTAGAGAGTATTAATGAAATCGTGACAGCTCCTGCGTTTAATGGAGCAAACGCACTGCGGGAACATCGCGAAAAACTCCTTGAAAAACGAGCTCAATTGGATCTATTAATTCAAAATGTCGATAAAACGATTGCTTTAACAGAAGGGAGAATAACGATGAGTGATAAAGAAAAATTTAAGGGATTTAAGAAAAAAATGGTTGAAGAGAATGAGAGTAAGTATGGTAAGGAAATTCGTGAAAAGTATGGGGATGACAAGGTTAATGCCTCAAATGCCAAGCTTCTAAATATGACAGAATCTGAACATGCGGCAGTAACAAAATTGGCTGAAGAAGTACAAGAGACCCTTGCGTTAGCCTTTGAAACCGGGGACCCTGCTAGTGAGTTAGCACAGAAGGCAGCAGATTTGCATAAGCAATGGCTTTGTTTCTACTGGAAGGAATACAGTAAGGAAGCCCATGCAGGACTGGCGCAAATGTATGTCGATGATGAACGATTCACCGCCTACTATGACAAGAATCAACCTGGAACAGCAGAGTTCTTACGTGATGCCATTTGGATTTATACAGGTATGAAGAAATAGGGTCGTGAATTGTTAAATAAGTGATAAGCATAATTTAAATTGATATTAGCAGTAAGGTTGGGGATGATTTGCAGGTGTTTGGTATGTAGGACTTGACTACCCAATAATTTTTGAAAAAAATGCTTAAAGAGGTGCGAATACCACCTTTTTAAGCATTTTTTATCGAATTTTATTGAAAATAGTGTTATTTTTGGTGGAAAATCTTTATATAGATCATAAAAGATGAAAAATCTCTAGATTGATACGAACTAAATGCCCAACTTATTAGACATATGTCCAAGTTTTTGAATATATGTCCAACTCTAAATTTTTATGCCCAACTTTTGAAGACTTATTTCCAACTTTCAAGATTTATGCCCAACTTTACTTGACATATGCCCAACTTTTTTAACATATGCCCAACTTTCTTTATTTATGCCCAACTTTGCCAACCCAAGATTCAGCATAATATCTAGTTTCAAAGAGATATTTATGCAAGTTCTAAAAGTACATTCGTATCTACAATCGTTGCAAATTCCTGATTCAAATTGACCATCGTCATCTGGTGAATGTCCTCTGCAAAATAAAGCTTCCCATCAGGTCCTATTCGATCAAAGGTGGCTGTTGCGTCGCTTACTAAATAAGCGTTAAAGCCTAAATTTCCTGCCATTCGAGTGGTCGTTTCGACACAATGATTCGTAGTAAGCCCAACAACGACGACAGAGTCAATTCCATTCTCACGTAATCTCTCTTCTAGGTCAGTACCGATAAACGAGCTATTTACATTCTTTCGTAAAATGGGTTCCCCATTAAGCGGTTCAATCATCTCTTTAAATCTATGAGTTTCTCTCGAAATGTGGAATAATGATTGCTCCTTACTAGGTGAAGTATGGACGTGTTGAATGTGAATGACCGGTCGTCTCGTGGCACGCCACTTATCTAGAATTCTCACAATGTTGGTTTCTGCTTCAGGATTATTTCTTCTTCCCCAACTAGAATCATTAAACGCCTTTTGGACATCAATAATAATTAATGCGGTATTCTCAGGAATACGGTTCATCGCAATCAATTCCCTTCTATAAATATGTATTAATTTGTAAATTTACCTTTATAAAAGTATTATACTGGTAGGAGTTGATTCATGTCTTGAAATAATGAAAAGGAGGAAAAATTAATGTTAGTTTTGCATGCATATATCAAGGTCAACCCAGATCATCGAGAGGAGTACCTTGGACATGCCCGCAACGTGATGGAAGGATCGAAGGCGGAAGAGGGAAACATCAACTATCATTTTTATGAGGATATTCTAGATAAAAATCAATTTGTCGTAGTTGAGGAATGGCATGATACCGCTGCATTAGAATTTCACTTTGGAACCGAACACTATAAGGCTTTTAAAGAAGCGACCAATGGAATGCTGGCTGAGCCGGCTAGATTAGTTAAATATGAAGTAAAATAAATAGCTGCCAAATTGGCAGCTATTTTCGTAAAAACTCCTGAAAATGTTCGGTTAGTTCTTCCATCCCAAGCGGACGATAGATAAAGGTTTCGCTACAGCACTCATGATTATGATAGGAGCTTATTAACCCAGCTGTTCGTAAGAGCATGACATGATGATGGACCGTGCTTTTAGAAATCTCAAAATGCTTTAATATCTCCGTAAATGTTTTAGGTCCTTCTGTTAAAAGCTTAATCATTTTTAACCGATTCTCATCCGCTAATGCCTTTGTAAGACGAATAAGCTTTTTGGATGGCTGATTTGGCGTGCTTTCCGGTACATCAACTGGGTAAAGGATATGTGCCATATTCTTATGCTTAGAAATGGTAATCAGCGGATTGGTATGAAAGGTCGGTGTTAGAACTACTAACTGTAAACCCTCGTACGGTTCGATTCTTAATCCACCTGAAACCTTTTCTACAAACTGAACCAAATCGCTAGCTGTGTCCGTTGTTTCCCATTTAATGACGGATTCCCTTAAGGTATCTGTAATCTCAGAGTCCATACCTGAAAAATATATTTTATTCCACGTCCGAATAAGTTCAACGTACTGATCTCGTAATGCAGCTAAATCAGTAGGTAAACCTTCAGATACGTAGGAAAATAATCTCTCATAAATACTTCCAGGCTGAAGCGAGTTTAGCCATTCTAAAAATTTCTCCACATTCTCCTTTTCCGGCGATTGCCAGATTAACAAATATAAATAGCAAAAGGAAGGCGATTCCCTTGGATAAGCCACTTCTACATTGGCGTTATCTAACCGGGTTTGGAGATCCTTTAGCCATTCTGCACCAATTTCTACGTTCTTAATTGACTTTTTGGAAAGAAACAAATCGAGACTATTCACTAACTCATAAAGTGGTGAAAACTCGAATACTACCTTATATCCCACTACAATCACCTCATTTTATACTATTCTATCACGATAGAAAAAAATAATAAATATGGAAAAATGTTGCAATGTTAATTTTTTCGTATATAATGAACTTATAAAGTTGTTCGATATTTTTAGAACAATAGAAATATGACAACACACAATGGAGGAATATTTGATGAACGTTTTGATTGTGTTCGCACATCCATCAGCAGACTCTTATAACGCTGCGTTAAAAATGGCTGTAATAGAGGCATTAACGGAACGGGGGGCTTCTATTAAAATATCGGACTTATATGAAATGAATTTTAACCCTGTAGCTTCGATGAATGACGTGGTTATTCCAACAAACTTAGAAGACGTGCCAATGGATTTAAGACTCGAAAGGGAAAAAGTGGCATGGGCAGATTTTATCATTTTTCAATTCCCAATGTGGTGGACATCTGTCCCGGCTATCTTAAAGGGCTGGTTTGATCGGGTATTTGCAGCAGGTTTTGCCTATGGTCCAGGAATTTATAACCATGGTAATTTCAAGGGGAAAAAAGCGATGCTTAGCTTTACAGTTGGTGGAAAAAACCTCAATAGCTATGGACCAAGAGCGATTAAAGGGGATATGAATGAACGTCTCTTTGGATTACATCATGAAATCTTATATTTTAGCGGCATGGATGTCATCATGCCATTTATTGTCCCTGCCCATGCTGGTGTAGAGGAACGCAAGGAATATATCGAACTACTGAAGGCTAAGATGGCGAATCTTGAAACGGAGCCAACCATTCAATTTCATCCAATAGAAGATTATGAAGGCGGAAGATTGAAGGATTATTTGGTTAAAACAGAGGTACTTGTTGGATGATGAAAGACTAGAGGCAAAATGGTATTACAAATTAGGTAATAAAAACCACAAAAAAATATTAAAAACTAGGAGAGTATAATATGTTAGCCATTACAGTCAATCCAAGAGTCAAAGGTTCATTAAAATTAGAGGAAGTGCCAATTCCACAGATTGGACCAGGAGAGGTGCTGGTAAAAATCAGAGCAGCGGCTCTAAATCATCGCGATATTTATGTGAATAATGAATGGCGTTTTTTAAAGGACACTGGAAATAGTTTAATTGCTGGTGGAGATGGAGCTGGCATAATTATTGAAGTTGGAGAAGGGGTCACAGGCTGGTCAATCGGTGACGAAGTGATGTTTAATCCTAATGATATGGAAAATGGTAGGTTTCTAGGTGGACCAAATGATGGAACATTTGCTGAATATATTAGCATTTCGAAAAACGCATTACTAAGAAAACCGAACTATCTATCTTTTGAGGAAGCGGCAGCCGTACCGCTTGCTTTAAGCACGGCTTGGGGGACGGTCGTTACACAAGGAAAAATAAAAGAGGGGGAAACCATTCTTTTACAAGGAATCGGTGGAGGGGTTGCCCTATTTATATTGCAATTAGCATTAGTGAAAGGGGCAAATGTCATTGTTACATCAGGTTCCGATGAGAAAATAAAGCGCGCCATGCAACTCGGAGCCATCGCTGGGTTTAATTATAAGACCGAAGATATTGCTAAAAAAGTTATGGAATTCACAAATGGAGGTGGTGTGAATGTTGCTATTGATAGTAGTGGGAAAGATTCGATTGATAGCAGTATTCAGTCGCTTGCTAAAGATGGGCGTTTACTTGTTTTTGGTTCTACAACGGGTGGGATTGATTGGGAAGTTCTTAGGAAAAATCATCACTTTGTCGAAACTGGAATGGTTAGTCAGAAAGATCTCGAGGAAGCTCTTGTCTATTATTCCGAAAAAGAAATGCACCCAATCCTTTCAGAAAAGGTTTATAGGTTAGAAGAATATAAGGATGCTTACAAAGAATTAGAACAGGCTAGGCAATTTGGGAAAATTGTTATCAACAATTGATGTAAGAAGAGTGGAGAATAGAAACTCCACTCTTCTTTTATTTTATTGAATAATCTTTTCAAAATTGATTCTTCTAAAGTTTTGCTCGAAATCTTTTTTTGAAAGTGGTCGGCTGATGTAATAGCCTTGTATTTCATCACAGCCTAGTTGGTCTAGTACTGAAATGACTTCAGAGGATTCGATTCCTTCAGCCACCACCTTTAAATTCAATTCATGGGCTAAAATTGTGATGGCTTTAACGATGGCAATATCCTCACTATTTGCGGCCATCTCTTGTATAAACGTCCGATCAATTTTTAATGAATGAATGGGAAGTTTTCGTAAATAATTGAGAGAGGAATAGCCAATTCCAAAATCATCAATTGCCACAGAAACCCCTAATTCATTTAGATTTTTTAAGCAAGTAATACATTCTTCGGTATTATTTATAAAGCTATGTTCGGTTATTTCTATTTCTAATAAATGGGGACTGAGACCAGTTTTATCTAATACTTTCTTAACAACACTATCGAAATTAGGCAGACGGAAGTGCTGTGGTGAAATATTAACCGCTATTTTAACGGGACTACAAAATCCAATGCTGTTCCATTCTTTATTTTGCTGACATGCCTTTTCTAAAACCCATTCATCTAGACTGATGATTAATCCGGTATCCTCTGCAACTGGGATAAATTTACTTGGGGGCACGCTCCCGAGAAAGGGACTATTCCAGCGGAGTAAAGCCTCCACACCATTGATATTTCCCGTTCTTAAGTCTAGCTTTGGTTGGTAATATAATTCAAGTTCGTCAGATTCAATGGCTTTGCGCAGATGATGCTCAATTAATAGTGCCTCTTCATAGTGCTGATTCATTTCTTGGTTATAAATCGAGAAGTTGTTTCGGCTATTTGATTTGGCTAGATACATCGCCGTATCAGCGTTTTTTAATAATGTATCATAATCTTCCCCATGTTCTGGAAAAATACTAACCCCGATACTAGGAGAAGTGTAAATTTCTAATTTGTTCTTGAGGATAAACACATCCTCAAACAGGACTAATATCTGTTTTGCATATACTTGAATGCTTTCAGGGTTATCAATAGCAGGAAAAACAATAATAAATTCATCGCCGGCAAATCGATAAACGATTCCTTTCGACCCAACTGCTGCTTTTAACCGGAAAGAGACTTCTTTTATAAGATGGTCACCTACCGTATGACCAAAGCTATCGTTGATTTGTTTAAAACGGTCTAGGTCAAGGAAAAATACAGCCACATTTTGCTGGTTGTTCTGTGTCGCTTCAGTAATAATGCATTCCATATCTTCATTAAACTTACGACGATTTGGTAAATTCGTAATATGGTCGTGTAAAGCCATATGCCGAAAATCATTTTGAAGGTTAGTCACTAGCTTTTCTTGGGCCAACTTGCCTTCGGTAATATCAGTACGTATTGACATATACATAACGGGTTTACCCGTTTCATCTTTTAAAGGAACAATCGTTGTTTTAACCCAGTAAATGGAACCGTCTTTCGCTTTATTCTTAATTTCACCTTCCCAAACTTCGCCGCGATTAATTTGCTTCCACATCTCTTTGAAAAAATCTTTGCTATGATGACCGGAATTCAAAATTCGATGATTTTTACCGATTAATTCCTCTCGGCTATATTTTGAAAGTGTGCAAAATTTATCATTTGCGTAAAGGATATTTCCATAAATATCGGTAGCTGCCAAAATGACAGAGGAATCAACCGCCTGTTTCAAATAGGTAAAATCAAATAAAAATCTTATGATATCCTGGATACAATCATGTAGTTGTTGATTAAGTTGTGTGTCGTAATTACGCATGAGTGTTTGAAACGTAGAAATAGCGTTCTTTATCTGATTGGTTTCAAACATATCGTTTAATATTCTCAACGCGTGCACCTCATCATATTAGTTCTGTAACGTTTATTTTCACATAGTTCTTTAGTCGCGTAAAGACTTTGCGTATTGATGGTACTATTTTATCATTTTTTTAATCTTTCGACATCATTCTGCAAAATTTTTGCCAATTTTTACTGTTTTAATGTGATAAATCCCAAAAGAGACACGCATATAACGTGTCTCAAGAGCGAAAAAATGAAAAATAGGGTGCAATACAAATGCCTACAGCCAAGAAAAATACCGCGATGGAACCGATTTTATTTTTCTCCCTCCAAAGCTGAATCGAAAATCCAAGTGTATAGAAAAACATGATGAGGATTAGGATGCTAATCCCGAAACCCATACCCAACTTAATCCCTCACTTCTTTTAATTTAGGCAGTTCACCTTGTCTCCCGAATTCACCGAAACGAATTTTCACCTTTACATTTGCTTGTAAATTTGGATAGGATTTCATCCAGTTAAAATTTTCAAATTCAGGAATGGTCTGAAACTGTTTTCTTGCGAGTAGGGACCAGGCAAAAGGGTCCGCTCTGTACTCTTCTTGCGTTTTCTTTATCAAATCCTCGAGCTTTTGGGTGAGCCTTTTTTCAAGAAAGCGTTTTAATTGTTTCCGTTTAGCAGGGTTTTCACCGTAATTTACCATACTATGATCGGAGAGAATTTCCATATATAAAGGGACGGTAACATTTATTGTTCCAGTATGATCTTTTAAGTCCATACTGACACTATTACTTTTCTTTTTAACAAGTCTTACGGCTATTCGATATTTTTCATTATAGGGGTCGGGAAAAGTAGTAAGCACATCAGACATATTAAGGGTATCATTTAACAAAACTGCCAGTCTTGTTTCCTCGGCGGTCAACTTACCGATCATCTTTCCTTCCTTAAAAACTGCCGATCCGATAAATTGCGTTTTGTTTGTACTACCCTCTATTTTAAATTGACCGGCAAGAATTTTATCCTCTTCCTTATTATGATCATCATATGCCTCTTGCTGGGTAGTTCCATAGATGGCTAAAAACAAATCGGCATCCATTTCCGTAATTTTAAAGTATTGATGCAAGACCGAATCGGGAATCATGCCATTTTCAATGCCATGTTGAAAAATTTGCTCAAAATATTTTTGCACACGTGTATCAAGTTTCGGTTTATTATTTTCGAAAAATTCGGAAGTGCTTTCTTTCGTTACAGCAAAATAAATATCGCGGCGAATTTCTCGGTCTTTTGTTGCATCGTACATCCAGCGAATAAATTGTTCTTCTTTGGCCAACTTTTCAGAAACAAAGATGGCCCGAAGGAGATCATAAGTGATTTCTTTAGAAATGACAGCATTGGCTAAATTTCTGGCAGTCATCAAATCATTCGTTTCAAATGAAATAATTTCAGTTGGAGGTTCATCACTCCCACCACCTGTAACAAGTGTTCCGTATTCTGGATTAATAATTAAGTATGTGATTTTAAACTTGTTTTCCGCTTCTGCTGTATCCATCCCTACTGCATACACATATGCCCGCTTTTCAATTTCTCTTTGATCCCAACAACCTGTCAAAAGAAACAGTAAGGTAAGCAAATAGCTAAATCTATGGATTATTCTTCTCATTTTTAAACTCTCCTTTAAGCTTTGCGATGCCCCAGAGAATGCTTGGTAGGATAAAAAAAGCGGGGGTAAGGACATAATCCAATAATGATTCTCTTATTTGTGATAAAGTGAATGTCGGTGAGTCTGGCAATAAACCTAAGAAAACAATAATCGTTGCCAAACTGGGAATGGCATATTCAAAGTTATTAATTCTAAAAAGCCATCCAAATAAGACCCCTGTTAAATATAAATAAACGGCAAACCGTACAAATGAGGTAACAATCCAAAATGGGAAGAAAAAGGTTTCAACATTCGTGATAAAGCCAACAGAAATATAACGGATACTTTCATGAAAGGGATAGTTCAACAGTTTTACCGATTCATAATCAAACAAGATTAAAAAGGCAAAAAAGGAAAAGGAAAGTTCAAGTGCTAAGACTGCAAGCGCTAACCAGGAACCTTTTTTATAAGCATTTTGATTACTAATATAGGTGGCGATAAATCCAAAAAATAGAAAATCCCCATATATGGATAGCTTTAAACCACTTTCTTTGACTATTTCCCATTTTCCGGGACCAAAAATAGGAAATATATATGGTAGCTGACCCTGAACAACAGTTAAAGCGAGAGCAACAAATAAGGAAAACTTGACATAAGGTAGGACGGCCCATGCGACTGAGCCGATTTGCTCAAGACCCATTCTTGCCCCAAACGCACTTACCATCATTAACATAATATAAATAACAATCGTTGGAGTTCGGGTAAAATACATGGTCCCGATAATATCAGTATAGATAGCAGTATCAATGACGATAAAGCTGAGAAGAATCATCCATAATCCCAAAATGACAAAGTAACCAATATACTTTCCTAATAGGGATTGAATTTGATCGATTAAACTTTTTTGGGGGTCTATAGAGATAACTCTTATCAGAAAATAAAGCGGAATGATCGCAAGAATCCCAGTAATTAAAGGTGCCATCCAAGCACCATTTAAAATCTTGTCATACAAAAGGGAGGGAGTATCATCCGAAAGTTTTACCCCAATCGTTAGAATAAGGATAGCAAAATATTCTCTCATACCAATTTTGTCTTTTCGTTGCTCCATTATGAATCACCTGATTGTTTTTCGATATCTTTAGGCTTTAAATATCCAGGACGAAAGCGTTCATTTTGGATCATCCTACGGAAAACTGTGTCTTTCGATGAAATATATTTTGGGGTTAATGGTGCTAAATATGGGACCCCAAAGGATTTTATTGAAACGATATAAAATAGGCCAGTGGTAAAAACCGCAGCCATTCCGAAAATCCCCATAAATCCAGCTGCAAATATAAACAGGAAACGGCTCAGCCTTAAGGTGAAATTAAGGTTAAGGTCACCTACTGCAAATGAGCTTAATCCTCCCAAGGCGACGACAATCACAACTATAGGGCTAACAATATTAGCCTGGACAGCTGCTTGACCGAGAATAAGGGCGCCGACAATACCAATTGTTGGTCCAATCGGTCCGGGGACTCTAATTCCGGCTTCTCTTATTAATTCAAAAGCCAATTCCATTATTAAAACCTCAACAAAGGCTGGAAAAGGTACTTTTTCCCGTGTCGATGAAATCGCAAGTAATAAATCAGTCGGAACCATTTCCGCATGATAATTCGTAATTGATACATATATGGCCGAAGTGAAAAGGGTGATAAAAACAGAGATGATTCTTATTAGCCTTGTAAAATTCCCATAGTAGAAGCGAAGATAATAGTCATCGGCTGTATGATAAAAAGACCAAAATGTTGCCGGTAGGATGATGGAACCTGGGGAATTTTCCATTAATAGAACGATATAACCATCTTCTAAAAACCGGGAAGCGCGGTCGGGTCTTTCCGTAAATAAAACGGTTGGAATTAGGGACTTAGGTCTCTCATCCAGATAATTTTCTAATATAGAGAGATTCTGGACGGAATCAACATCTAACTTGCTTAATTTCTCTTTCACTTTTTTTAATAAATCTTCATTAACTAGGTCTTTGACATAAAGAATAAACACGTCGTTATGGGAACGTTTCGAAATGGGTAAAACTTCTGTAATGAGGTTTTCACTTCTTAGTTTTTTTCGGAGCAAGGAAATATTGGTTAATACTTTCTCATTAAAGGCTTCCTTTGGTCCTTTCAGTGTCACCTCATTTTCCGGTTTCTCGATTGACCTACCTTGGAAGTTTGTTGCCCCAATTAAATAGACCTTGCTTTCACCATCGACGAATAAAGCACAATGCCCTTTATTGATGTCGGAAAGGATATCGGATATTTTTTCAGCTGTATTTACTACTTCGGTGTTGATGATATTGATTATTTCTTTAGGCTCGTCCCCATTAGTAAGTAAGGGCTTAATAACCGTATCTTCAATCGTTTTCGCGTCAATAATGGAACTAATAAAAAGTACCGCTGCTTTTTTGTCACTTTTCCCTAGTTTTAGCCGGCGAATTTTAACATCAACATTATCAGGTACTGAATAAATCAATTTAAAGGTTTCCAAATTGACATCAAGACTTTTTTCAATCTTTTTATCTTTAAGCTCTTTATCCTTATTGGAAGATTGATCTTTATAGCGTTCATTTGCAGTAATTTTATCCAGTATTAATCCAGCTAATTTATTGAACATTGTAGCAACCCCAACACTTTTTTACCTATTTTTCCAGCTGAGGGGGAATTTATGTATGAAATTGAAAATGAACCCATCAAATTGTTAAATTAGGTCTTTTTTGGGATATCCTCATTTCCATTGACTCCAAAAATAATAAGGAGTATAATCTAAACATAGGTTTAAAAAATAAACAAAAGTTTAATATTGTGTGACGTTGAATGATAGATTCCCAAAACACACAATCTAAACCTATTGGATTTGAAATGAGGTGAGTTTGTGACCGAAAGAATGAGCGAGAAGGAACAAATCGTTTTAGATTTAATCCGCAAGAACCCTTATGTTTCACAACAAGAACTGGCAGAAAATCTAGGATTATCTCGCCCGTCTATTGCAAATATGATATCCGGATTAATTAAAAAAGGGAAAATTGTAGGAAGGGCCTACATTTTAACCGAATCACAACCTGTTATTTGCATTGGTGGGGCTAATATTGACCGTAAATGTCATGTGAAGGGAAAAGCCCAATTGGGGACATCCAATCCGATATATGCGACGCAAAATGCCGGTGGAGTAGCAAGGAATATCGGAGAGAATTTAGGTCGGCTTGGGTTGGAAGTAGCCCTTATTTCCACTAGTGGAAATGATTCGGATTGGTCCTTTATTGAAGAGTCGTCCTCTCTTTACATGAATTTAGATAACGTAACGAAATTCCCAGAAAAGTCAACGGGATCGTACACAGCGGTTTTAGATGTTAATGGTGAATTAATTATCGCTTTAGCGAATATGGACGTGTACGAAGCGATTACACCCGAGTTGCTCAGTAAACATGATTTATTGTTGAGTCGGGCAAAATGTATTATGGCGGATTTAAATTGTCCAAAAGAAACGATTCAATTTTTATGTCATTTTGCTAAAAACCATGCCATACCGCTCGTGCTTATACCCGTTTCATCACCAAAAATGACTCATTTACCTGATGATTTAAATGGGGTTACATGGATCATAACGAACAGGGATGAATCTGAAACTTACTTTGGAATGGAAATGAAAACCGAAGAAGATTGGAAGAGGATATTAGATCTTTGGTTAGCCAGAGGTGTTTCTAATGTCGTCGTTACAAATGGAAAAGAAGGATCCATGATAGGCAATAAGGAAGAGGGAATCTTTCATATTCCAGCGTTAAATGTAAATGAAATTGTAGATGTAACGGGGGCAGGAGATGCCTTTTCCTCAGCTGTCATTTACTCATGGCTAGCAGGCAAATCATTAATTGAAATTGCTGAAGCTGGGACAATGAATGCAGCTAAGACATTGCAATCTCCATTTACAGTTAGACAAGACTTATCAGCAGAACAACTACAAAAAGATCTGGAGGAATTATCATGAACGTCAATCAATACTTAACTTATTCCGAAGAAGTACAAGCAGCGAAACAACAAGGAAAACCGATCGTTGCTTTAGAATCTACGATTATTTCTCACGGTATGCCTTATCCACAAAATGTTAAAACAGCTCGTGAAGTAGAGCAAATTATTCGTGATAACGGGGCTGTTCCAGCGACAATCGCCATCGTAGATGGGGAAATTAAAATTGGACTATCGGATGAAGAACTAGAAATGTTCGGAAAGAGTTCCGACGTGGCCAAAGCATCAAGACGCGATTTGGCCTATTTAATTGCGACAAAAAAACTTGGGGCAACAACAGTTGCGGCGACCATGATTTGTGCTGAAGCAGCAGGAATTAACATCTTTGTAACTGGTGGTATTGGCGGTGTCCACCGCGGCGCAGAAACGACAATGGATATTTCAGCTGACTTAGAAGAACTTGGACAAACAAACGTAGCTGTCATTTGTGCCGGAGCGAAATCGATCTTAGATTTAGGATTGACAATGGAATATCTTGAAACAAAAGGTGTACCGGTTATTGGTTACCAAACCGATGTGCTTCCTGCATTTTATACAAGAAGCAGTGAATTCGCTTTAAACTTGAGAGCGGATGATGTTGAAACAATCGCATCTACGTTAAAAGTTAAATGGGATCTGAACCTTAAAGGTGGAGCTGTCATTGCCAACCCAATTCCAGAAGAACACGCAATGGATGAGAAACTGATTAATGGTGTTATCCAATCAGCATTAAAAGAGGCAGAGGAAAATCATATTTCAGGTAAAAACGTTACCCCATTCCTTCTAGGTAAGGTGAAAGAACTAACGGAAGGAAAAAGTTTAGATGCTAATATTGCGTTAGTGAAAAACAATGCAGTAGTTGGAGCTAAGCTAGCTGTAAGTTTTAATGCTATGAAATAAATAAAAATGATAAGCTTGTAGACAGAGGCTATTTTCTCTAATGTCTACAAGCTTTTTATGATTACCTCATAAGCATTTTTAAGATCAATCCAATTCCCACGCCTGGTATTATACACAGAATCGGAAGCCAAACAGGACCTAATAATACCCCGAATAAATGGAAATTAGAGGAATAAATACAGCCAACGGTGACAAAATAAGCGGAAAACACAAACGGAAGAAAAGTATTGCGGTCTTTACCCCCACCAGCCTCCTTAAATGCATCCCACATGGCAAAGAAATATAAACAGGGATAAAACATGAGCCAAAGATAGTTTGTTTGGATAATGGCATCTTCTATTTGACCTTGAAAGCTTAAAATAATGATTTCATTAAAGTTTGCATTAATATTAATTAGGACCTCAAGTAGTATAAAAACAATCCCTTTTAGATGTTGACCATTAATGAACTGACCAAATCCAGGGAAAGCAATACTCCATAATAGTGCTTCTTTTGGGTTCACCACAAATTTCTAACCCCTTGCTAAGTTTTTTGGTCTGCTGCAGAAGGAGTCCTTTCTCCCCATCCACAATTCTCCTATGACCTACCCCCATCGGAAACAAATTCAAAGACTACGAATAAAAACCCTCCATACTTTTATCATGGTCAATATTTCCTAATTTATGTAAAAATTTTACATCATACTGTCGTAGAAATTATTATATTTGTAACAATTCCTATGTAAGCTAGCTAGGACCATAACGGTTCCATTATAAGATTTTCTAACTGGAGCAAACTATCTTTGTTGGGTAACTTTTAGAATAAAGGTGGTCTAAAGATGGAGAAAGATATTTCTTATGGTGAAGATTACAAGTTCATCCCTGCAACCTCCATTGCCAGTGGGGTGGGGATAGAGGTTTTACCTGATTTATATTGCTATACCATTCAAATTGTTAACATATGTCTTGTGGGGAATCCAGATACTGGGGATTTTGTGATAGTGGATGCAGGTATGCCTGAATCTGCAAATGAAATTATCTCGGTTACGGAGGAACGGTTCGGAATCAATAGTCGACCAAAAGCGATTATTTTAACCCATGGACATTTTGATCATGTTGGTGCTGTGATCGAGTTGGTGAAACATTGGAATGTGGATGTATATGCCCATGAATTAGAATTGCCTTTCTTAACAGGAAAAATGAGCTATCCAGATCCTGACCCAACGGTGGAGGGGGGGATGGTAGCCAAGATGTCTCCGATGTTTCCCAATCATCCTATAAATCTGGGTGGGAGAATAAAGGTACTTCCTGAGGACGGTAGTGTGCCGCATATGCCGGGTTTCCGTTGGATTTATACACCAGGTCATACTCCTGGACATGTATCTTTTTTTAGGGAACAAGATCGCGCACTGATTGCAGGGGATGCTTTTGTTACCGTTAAACAAGACTCACTGTATAAGGTCTTAACCCAGGAATTTGAGATCAATGGTCCACCTAGATATTTAACGACAGATTGGGATGCTTCTAGGGAATCGGTTAAAACATTGGCTTCATTAAAACCAATTGTTGCTGTAACAGGGCACGGTATGCCCATCTCGGGTGAAGTGTTGACATCTTCCTTACACAAGCTAGTAAATGAGTTTGATCAAATCGCTATTCCGGATTATGGGAAGTATGTAAACAAACAAAAGCATTGATTTTTTGAATGTAAGGGTATTGATTAGAATATCCTTGAAAAACCCTAAAAAAGAACCAACGTTAATACATTAGAAGTAACGTTGGTTCCTTACATTATTCATTATTCGTACGATTGTTCAAGTTCATCAATTAGGCTACCTACATAAGCTACTGCTTTCCGAATGGCGTCAGGCTTTGACATGTCAATTCCGGCATGTTTCATTAAGTCAAGTGGTTTCATCGTTCCTCCAGCTCGTAAGCAGTCAAGCCAACGATCAACAGCCGGTTGCCCTTCTTCCTTAATCAGCTCGGAAACGGCTGTTGACGCTGTTAATCCAGCAGAATAGGTGTAAGAGTAAAGGCCCATATAGTAATGAGGTTGGCGCATCCAGGTGAGATTTGCCCCTTCATCTAGTTCAACAGAATCGCCCCAGAATTCAGAAAGTACTTTACCCTTGATTTCGGTTAACATTTTTGCTGTTAATGCCCCACCGCCTTCAGCATGCTTATAAACGCGACGTTGATATTCGCCTTCAAGAATGTGGGTAACAAAGTTATGATAGTAGGTTGCCAACAGTTGCAAAATAACCCAACGGCGCATACGTTTATCTGTGTATTTGCTGAATAAGTGGTTTGCCAACAACATTTCATTCATGGTAGATGGTGCTTCAACGAAATACATGGAAGGACGAGTATTCATGATGCGTTGATTTTTATTGGCCAAATAGAAATGTCCAGCGTGTCCCAATTCATGTGCTAGGGTAAATACATTCCGCATTGTGTTTTGCCAAGTAATTAAGATATAAGGGTGTGCCCCATACGGGCTTGAGCAGAAGGCACCAGTTGATTTTCCGATGTTATCAGAAAGATCACACCATCGTTCGGTCAAACCTTTACTCATAATCTCACTATATTCTGGTCCCATTACTCGTAAAGCCTCAAGGATCATTTCACTAGCTTCTTCAAAACTAACTTGCGGACTGAACTCCGGATCAAGTGGAGCCTTCAAATCACAGAACAACACTTTATCTAGTCCAAGGACGCGTTTTTTGAGTTCAGCGTACCGACGCATATGAGGAGCAAGCTCTTTTGTAATGATATCAAGTTGGTTATTGTACATTTCTTCTGTAACTTGTTGCGGTTCTAATAGCATCTCTGTTACAGACTCATAGTTTCGTAAGCGGGAGAGAGCAACTTGCTTTTTAACCTCTGTTGCATAAGTTGCTGCAAAAGTATTTTTATATTGTTGTAAAGTTTGTACGAACGAAACATATGCTTTACGGCGTAAGTTTGTATCGGGTGAAAACTCATAACGCGTTTCAAATAGGGAAAATGAGTTTGGTAGTTCGTTGCCATTATCATCTTCAATTGACGCAAATTGCATGTCGGTCAGTTTGCTCATCCCGAAAATTTGATAGGGTGCGTTTAGCACTTCACCTAGAGCCGCAAGAGCTTCTTCTGTTTCAGGCGAAAGGGTATGTTTCTTCTTATTAATCAATTCTAGAAGGTTTTTTTCAAACGGCTTTAAGGCAGTCTCTTCCGTTATGTAGGTTTCAATTGTCCCATTTGGTAATGAGAGTACTTCGGAATCGATAAACGATAAAGCAGCACTGACCTTTGCTCTAAGAGCGGCAAGTCTAGCGGAGTTTGCTTGATTGGTAGGGTCCGTTCCGTCAGCCGATTGCTTTAAGCTAGCATAAGTCCCTACTTTAATGAGTTTCATACTAATTTGCTCTTGGGCAATTAAACAGGTAAGTAACGCATTTGCTCCTTGATGGAACGTTCCCTTGAATTGGGCAATATCCTTTATTGATTCTTCCATTTGAAGTAACTCTTGCTCCCAATCCTCTTCTGTTGCAAACAATCCCGTTAAATCCCAGGTTAACTCCTCTGGCACCTCAGAACGGGCAAGACGTCTCTCAATCGTTTTTTCCATAAGCCAATCCCTCCTTATAAATCTATCTTTATTCTATATTATTTGAAAATTTAGTGAAAGAAAATTATTTCGGAAATAGAAAGAAACCCCTTTAAATTCTGTAGGACAGTCCCCAAGTTTTTTAAAACACTAAAGCATTAAAGTGCGATAAAAATGTTTTTTCTTTATAGCGCTAAAGGTGGATTTTTTGTTTTGTCTACAAATTATGACAAATTTTCCATTATGTTGTGTGTCATAATGGTCAATAAGTTAAATGTGTGTTAATATTATTTATAATCAGATTATTTTAAAAATATAGAATTATCGGGCAGGTGTAAACGTGAATAAAGATTCTATTCTTCAAATAAAAGATTTAAAGGTTTCTTTTCAGGCTGGAAAGAAGCTTGTTCCTGCAGTAGATGGAATTAGTTTTGATTTAAGAGAAGGTGAAATTTTAGGAATCGTGGGGGAGTCAGGAAGTGGAAAAAGCGTCACTTCACTTGCGACAATGGGGTTGATTCCTTCACCACCAGGAAAGATCGAAAACGGAGAAATTCTCTTTGAGGGAAAGGATTTGAAGAACCTTCCTGAAAAGAAATGGCGGGAAATTCGTGGTAATCAAATATCAATGATTTTCCAAGAACCGATGACTTCATTAAACCCGTTATTCACGATTGGTAATCAGCTGATGGAAGCGATTCGGTTACATACTGACCTTTCTAAGTCAGAAATAAAAGTAAGATGTATTGAGCTACTTAAGCTAGTTGGAATCCCAAGGGCAGAAGGAATATTAAAGGAGCATCCACATCAGCTTTCTGGTGGAATGCGACAACGGGTCATGATTGCGATGGCAATGGCCTGCAATCCGAAGGTTCTTATTGCGGACGAGCCTACGACAGCACTTGATGTAACGATTCAGGCGCAAATTCTAGCCCTTATGAAGGATTTAAATAAAAAAACAGCAACGTCGATTATCCTCATCACTCATGATTTAGGAGTAGTTGCCGAAATTTGTGAACGGGTTATCGTTATGTATGCTGGTCAAATAGTTGAACAAGGGGATGTTCGAACCATTTTAAAGGATCCGAAGCATCCTTATACAAAAGGACTTCTAAAATCTGTACCTGATTTACGGGGCAAAAAAGACCGTCTTTATAGTATCCCAGGAAGCGTACCTCGTCCAGGAACCATCCATAAGGGCTGTCGTTTTGCGGCCCGTTGTGAAGAAGTTTTCGGTAAATGCCATGAAGAATCACCAGATTTATATAAAATGGGGCGAACAGGCCATGAGGTCCGATGTTTACACCATAAGTTAGAAGAAAGGAGTGACAAGTATGTCGGAGTTACTTCTTGAGGTTAATGGGTTAAAAAAATACTTTCCTATCACTGGCGGAGTATTTGGTCGGAAAATCGGAGAAGTCAAGGCAGTT
This sequence comes from Pseudoneobacillus rhizolycopersici, assembly GCF_054786815.1. NCBI lineage: Bacteria > Bacillati > Bacillota > Bacilli > Caryophanales > Bacillaceae > Pseudoneobacillus > Pseudoneobacillus rhizolycopersici. The sequence goes on from NZ_JBTOOE010000003.1 coordinate 117,431, forward strand.
GATGATGTTTCTTTTTATGTGAAAAAGGGGGAAACACTTGGGATTGTTGGAGAAAGTGGGTGTGGAAAATCAACCACTGGCCGGCTGTTAATGCGCTTAATTGAAGCGAGTGACGGAAGGATTGTTTTCGAAGATAAAGAGATTACCAGTATGTCAAAATCAGAGCTGCGTAAAACGCGCCGCGATATTCAAATGGTGTTCCAGGATCCGTATGCTTCACTTAATCCGCGCCATTCCATTCAGGAAATCCTTGAGGAGCCACTCATTGTTCATGGAATTGGGACGAAAGAGGAACGCAAAAAACGTGTTCTGGAAATGCTAGAGGTCGTTGGTTTAAGTAGCTATCATGCTAGAAGATACCCTCACCAATTTAGTGGTGGTCAGCGCCAGCGGATTGGGATTGCCAAAGCCTTAATGACGAAACCGAAGCTTATTATCGCCGATGAACCGGTTTCGGCACTTGATGTTTCGATTCAAGCACAAGTATTAAACCTGATGAATGACATTCAAAAAGAATTTCAGCTAACCTACATTTTTATTGCCCATGATTTAGGAGTCGTTCGGCATATTAGTGACCGTGTTGGCGTAATGTATTTAGGTAGATTAATAGAATTAGCTGATAGTGAAGATTTATATGAAAATCCGAAACACCCTTATACGAAAGCGCTGCTTTCAGCAGTACCAATTCCCGATCCAGATATCAAACGGGAAACCATTCTAATTGAAGGAGAGCTTCCGAGTCCAGCAAACCCTCCTTCAGGTTGTGCCTTCCATACGAGATGCTCCGAATGTATGGACATTTGTAAAACAACTAGGCCAACGGAGCGCAATTTAAATGGTCATTATGTAGCCTGCCACTTATATAACGAGTAGGTGAGCCGCATTGATGATAGATAAAAAATATATAGGGGGTAACAAGGCTTATGAAGAAAAACACCTTTAAAATGCTATTGACTGCGCTACTTGCCATCAGCATGTTCCTTGTTGGTTGCAGTAACAAAACAAATCAAAGCAGCGACGACGGCAAAAAGGAACCGAAACAAGAAGAAGCAACACCTAAGAAGGACACACTTGTGTACGGACGTGGCGGGGATTCCGTTTCTCTTGACCCAATCACTACTACAGAAGGGGAAACTTTCAAGGTAACGGAAAACATTTATGAAAACCTTGTCACTTTCGGTGAGCAGGACACAACGATTCACCCAAGTCTTGCTGAAGACTGGACAGTAACAGAAGATGGATTAACTTATGAATTTAAGCTTCGTCAAGGTGTTAAATTCCATGATGGAACTGACTTTAATGCAGATGCGGTTGTATTTAACTTTAACCGCTGGATGAATGGTAATGAAGACCAATTCCCTTACTACACAATGTTCGGTGGCTATAAGGGAGAGGAAGGTCATGTTATCAAAGAAGTCTCAGCAGTTGATGACCATACGGTTAAATTTGTGTTAACTAGACCACAAGCTCCATTCTTAAAGAACTTAGCTATGTCTCCATTCGGTATCGCGAGTCCGGCTGCTGTTGAAAAATATGGGGATGATTTCCGAAAAAATCCAGTTGGAACTGGACCATTTAAATTTGTAAGCTGGGTTGAAAATGACACAATCACTTTAGAAAAGAACCCAGAATACTGGCAAAAAGGTTTACCAAAGCTAAACAAAGTTATTTACCGTGTGATTCCTGAAAACACGGCTCGTCTAAACTCTCTTGCTGCAGGAGAAATTGATGTGATGGATGGATTAAATAACTCTGATGAAGCAACCGTTTTAGCAAATCCAGACCTACAAGTAATCGAACGTCCTTCCATGAACGTTGGTTACATTGGTTTAACAAATACACACAAGCCGTTTGATAACAAGCTTGTTCGTCAGGCTATCAACCATGCGATTGATAAGCAAGCTCTAATTGATGCATTCTATGGTGGTAAAGCTGAGCCAGCTAAAAACCCAATGCCACCAGCAATTTCAGGTTACAATGATGACATTGAGCCATACCCTTACGATTTAGAAAAAGCAAAAGCATTATTAGCTGAAGCAGGCTATGCAGACGGATTTAAGATTGATCTTTGGGCAATGCCGGTAGCACGTCCATATATGCCTGAAGCAATGAAGGTTGCGGAGGTTATCCAAGCTAGCTTGGCTGAAATTGGTGTAACGGCTAACATTCAATCTGTTGACTGGGCAACTTATTTACAAAGAGCTAAAAATGGCGAGTTTGATATGTTCATGTTAGGTTGGACCGGTGACAACGGGGATGCTGATAACTTCATTTATACATTATTAGATAAGGACAGCATCGGAAGTAACAACAGTGCAATGTATAGCAGTGATGAGCTTCATGAAGTGTTAATTCAAGCTCAAACAGAAACAGATGAAAACATACGTATTGAGTTATACAAAAAAGCTCAAGAAATTGTCCATGAGGACGCTCCTTGGGTTCCATTAGTACACTCTATTCCATTACTAGCTGCACATAAGGATGTATTAAATTACAAGCCGCATCCAACTGGTTCAGAATGGTTATTAAATGTAGAGTTTGCAAACTAATTTTATAAAAAATGCCTGCAAGGGGAGGGGTCAATCCCTCCCCTTGTTGACTATATTATTTGACAAAAAGTAGGTGGAGAGCATGTTTAATTATACGGTCCGCCGTTTGTTTTCATTAATACCGGTACTGTTTGGAATGACCCTAGTTGTATTTGCGATTATCCATGCCATTCCTGGAGATCCAGCACAAGTCATTCTTGGTCAGCGAGCAACTGCGGATTCAATTGCAGCATTAACGAAGCAATTAGGGCTGGATCGACCTTGGTATATCCAGTACTTTGAATACTTAGGAAACCTGCTGCAAGGTGATTTAGGAATCTCACTTCGGACAAGGGGTCCGATTAACGAGGAGATTTGGCCGTTTTTAGCAGCGACATTTGAATTAACCCTAGTGGCAATGATTATTGCGGTTATTATTGGTGTTAATGCCGGCATCATTAGTGCATGGTTTTCGAAATCATGGTTTGACTATGTTGCGATGGTCATTGCGTTAATTGGTGTATCGATGCCTATCTTTTGGTTAGGATTGATGCTGCAATGGGCTTTTTCTATCGAATTAGGTTGGTTACCTACGACTGGAAGGAATAATGTTCGGGATCCGATTGAGTCTATAACCAATTTATACTTAGTTGATACGTTAATACAGGGCCGATTTGATCAATTTACGATCGCATTTAAGCACATCATTTTACCAAGTGCTGCGCTGGCGACAATACCAATGGCAATCATTGCACGGATGACACGGGCAACCATGCTTGAGGTTATGAAATCGGATTATATACGGACTGCAAGAGCAAAAGGTTTAAAAATGTTTTGGGTTGTCTACAAACACTCATTAAAGAATGCAATTATACCCGTTTTAACAGTTATTGGTTTACAAACTGGACTTTTATTAGGTGGAGCGATTCTAACCGAGACCATTTTTGGTTGGCCGGGTATTGGAAGATATATTTATGACGCGATTAATTATCGTGATTATCCAGTTATTCAGTCTGGAATCTTAATTATCGCAGCGATTTTCGTATTAATTAACTTAGTCGTGGATTTACTCTACGTCGTGGTTGATCCAAGAATTAAATACAACAAATAGAAGGAGGGGACGGTTGTGGCAGAACTGGTGAAAAAACAGATTGACATTAAGGCAATACCAGTTGAAGAAGAAGAAAAGCTATTACCTCCTTGGAAGGAAGCATGGCTAGCTTTTTGTAAAAATCGAATTGCCCTTGTTGGTCTGGCGATTGTTCTTCTTTTCATTTGTATAGCCATTTTGGCGCCGTTGATCGCACCATACGAATTTGATAAGCAAAATTTAAAGGAGCGATTCATAGCTCCTTCAAGTGAACATTGGTTTGGTACAGATGACTTTGGTCGAGATATTTTTTCTCGAGTCGTCTATGGGGCAAGAATTTCCCTATGGGTTGGATTTTTCTCAGTGCTCGGATCAGTGATTTTTGGAACAGCCCTCGGAATTATCGCAGGATATTATGGTCGTTGGGTGGATGCCATCATTTCACGAATTTTTGATATTATGTTAGCTTTTCCTAGTATTCTCTTAGCTATTGCTGTTGTGGCGATTCTGGGCCCATCTCTACAAAATGCTTTAATAGCGATTGCCATCATTAATATTCCAAACTTTGGACGATTAGTACGCTCCAAGGTATTAAGTGTTAAGCAGGAAGAATACATTATGGCAGCACGAGCAGTGGGTATGAAGGATTCAAGAATTCTCATGCGTCATATTTTACCGAACAGTATTTCACCTGTTATCGTTCAGGCCACATTAGCGATTGCAACGGCGATTATCGAAGCAGCAGCTCTAGGGTTCCTTGGAATGGGCGCACAGCCACCAGCACCGGAATGGGGGAAAATGCTATCTGATTCGAAAAACTACATTATGAACGCACCATGGACACTATTTTTCCCGGGGATGGCCATTATGCTGACTGTTTTAGGATTTAACTTAATGGGTGACGGTTTACGTGATGTGCTTGATCCGAAAATGAAACAATAAAAAGGGACTCTTTGGGGTCTCTTTCATTTTTGATTGTATTTTATTCCGAATTTTTAGTATTATGAAGGTAATTACTATAATAAAATGTGGAAGTGTGGTGTCGCTCATTCAACCGAGAATTTTAATCGCTGAGGATGAGGAAGTTTTACGTGATTTGCTAGTTAAATATTTTCGTAGGGAAAATTATTTAATTGAAGAAGTCGATAATGGTGTCGATGCAGTAGAAAAAGCTATGATCAATGAGTATGATTTAATTATTCTTGATATATTAATGCCTAAGATGGACGGATTGGATGCACTGCAGGAAATAAGAAAGACAAGGGAGACACCTGTAGTTATTTTATCTGTAAAAGGCGGCATTTCCGAGAAGCGGGAAGCCATTAAAATGGGGGCAACGGATTATATTTTGAAACCATTTAGTCCCTCTGAATTTGTGAAAACAATTAAAGTAATTTTGTCTTCAGGGATGACCTAAAGACCGCTAAGCTTTTAATTAAGCTTTAAGCGGTCTTTTATTTTTTTTATTTGGATAAACTTGTAAAATCATTTGCATAATAAAACCATATTGATTTTTATTGAGGTGGAATATGGGGCTTATTCATGTCATTCAGCAAGTGCGTGCAGGTTTATATGATGATTTAGTTAGCGGGAGGAACGGGGAGGATAGTTGCCGAGATTGCGATGGTTTAGGCTATTATTATGATGGTTTTGAACTTTCGTTTATCAACAACTTTCATAAATGCGATAGCTGTAATGGCAGCGGAATTTGTTGAGAGAAAAGCAAAAAAAAGCTATTTACAATTAAGCTTCCCGGGAGTATGATAATGTTCATTCATAATTCCAAATCGCTTAATCCGTATGGAACGGGGGAACCAAACTGTGATCTTACTTGGTCGCTTGGGGTGAATCCTTGGTTTATCACTAAGGTAGGGCTACTCAAAAGGCCCGAATCCGTCAGCTAACCTCGTCAGCGTTTATTGAGGGAAGGTGCAGCTAATGAGACATGTGATGTAATGTCCACTAGGGCTAGACTTTGCCTTAGTGGGCATTTTTGGTCTGTAAAAATTGTTAGTACTTTTGAATGATGAGGTGTTCCATCTATGCCATCCACTATAAAGCGGATTCTCATTGGCCGTCCATTAAAGTCAAATGCACTTGGTGAACAAAAGTTAAATAAGTTTAAGGCGTTAGCCATTTTATCTTCAGATGCTTTATCTTCGGTTGCATATGGACCGGAGCAAATCTTGCTGGTCTTAGTTACGGTAAGTACGCTTGCCTATTGGTATTCGCTGCCAATTGCACTGGGGGTCTTAGTGTTATTGACAGCTTTAATCTTATCGTATCGGCAAATTATTTATTCATATCCACATGGTGGTGGAGCTTATGTTGTCTCAAAAGAAAATCTCGGTGTGAATCCTGGTTTAATTGCTGGTGGTTCGCTGTTGGTCGATTATGTTTTAACGGTAGCCGTAAGTGTTTCAGCTGGAACGGATGCCATCACCTCAGCAGTACCTGCCTTACATTCGCACACTGTCATCACTTCGTGCCTATTTGTTGTTTTTATTACTATCATGAATTTGCGTGGAGTCACGGAGTCAGCTTCCTTTTTAGCTTACCCAGTTTATTTGTTTGTATTGTCGTTAGCTATTCTAATCGTTGTTGGTCTTTATAAAATGGTAACAGGGCAAATATCACCGGAAATGCATGCCCCAATGGGAACACCAATTGCAGGAATCAGTTTATTTCTCTTACTAAAAGCTTTTGCCTCCGGAAGCTCCGCATTAACGGGGGTGGAGGCCATCTCCAATGCCATTCCAAATTTTAAGGACCCTGCCCCAAAGAATGCGGCTAAAACGTTGGCAGCGATGGGCGTGTTGCTAGCCTTTATGTTTTCAGGAATCGTTTTGCTAGCTTATTTTTATGGAGTATCACCGAAAGTGGAGGAAACCGTTGTTTCACAAATCGCTTCGGCAACCTTTGGAAGAAATATCGTCTACTACTTTATTCAAGGGTCTACGGCGTTGATTTTAATATTAGCAGCAAATACAGGGTATTCAGCGTTCCCAATGTTGGCCTACAGCTTGGCAAAGGATAAATATATTCCAAGAATGTACACGATTAGAGGTGATCGCCTTGGGTACTCCAATGGGATTATCACTCTGGGAGTTGCTTCGATCTTTTTGATTATCGCCTTTCAAGGACATACTGAGCAATTAATTCCGTTATACGCAGTCGGGGTGTTTATCCCGTTTACCCTTTCGCAATCGGGAATGGTTATAAAGTGGATTCGTGAAAAGCCTAAGGGATGGGTATGGAAACTATCTGTGAACTTTACAGGCGCATTCATTAGTTTTATTGTTTCGCTCATGTTTTTTTTAACAAAGTTTACCCAAGTGTGGGCTGTTTTAGTTTTTGTACCAATCATGGTCATTATTTTTCATCGTGTTAAGGGGCATTATGAAACAGTCGGGGAACAGTTGCGAATAAGTGCAGATGAGCCAGTAAAGGCAATAGAAGGGAACGTCATTATTGTTCCTGTGGCGGGAATAACGAAAGTGGTCGAAAACTCCATTAATTATGCGAAGTCGATCACCGATCAAGTTATTGCTGTATATGTTGCCTTTGAGCGTGAGGATCAAAGGATTTTTGAGGAAAAGTGGAAGAAATTCCATCCAGAGATAAGACTAGTTACTCTACATTCCCAGTATCGAAGCCTACTACATCCGTTAACGAAATTTATCGATACGGTAGAACACAAGGCAAGTGAATCTGGTTATTGGGTGACCGTTCTTATACCACAGTTTATCACTAAAAAAAGCTGGCACAATATATTGCATAACCAGTCGAGTTTATTAATTAGGACATATTTAATTTTTAAAAGAAATATTGTAATCGCAACAGTACCATATCATTTTAAAAAATAGCCAAGAAGTAAAGCGGGGACCATTCAATTGGCCCCTGTTTTATTTTGTATAGCGATTTGCGTAGGTTGAAGCAACAAAGGCATTTGGTTTAATTTTCGGCTGGAGTCCCATAGATTCGATTCTCTCGACCATTTCGCTTACAAATGCACTAGTCTTGTTCCGCTTCCCTAATCCTATATCTATATGACCCTCCATCGTAAAAGAGGACCCTTGGTAAATATAAGGGAGGATAAGGTCAATCAATTCTGTTTTCCGTTCCTCTGAAAACATCGCCACAATTTCCTCGGTTAGGCTCAATTCCAATGATATCCGTTCATGTAAGTGTAGCATTTTTCTCGGGATGATGACCCTTCGGATACATGCCCAAACGCCCTTTCCCTCATTTTGAATGACAATTCCGGTTATAAAAACAGTATGCTTCCGATGTACTTGTGAATCAGTTCCAACCATAAGCCGAAAATTCCCAACAGGGTTCAGCTTGATAAATTTTTTAATCCTTTCAAAAACATCCTCAAAACTCATGTTTTTATCCTGAAGGTTTTGAAAATAATAGTCGATCATTTGATAGCACCACAGCTTTCCATTAGCCTTTCTAATATTTTATGGAAAGGGTATGGCCGTCGTGCTAAATGTTGCGGAAAAACTAGTCTAGGATAACATTATCTTTTTGAGTGCTGGCAGCTTTATCATATTTAAAAAACCATCGATGAGACCATTTGGCCATATAGAGGGTAAGAAAGATGGTAATCCAAGAGACATACCACGCCCAATGGACGTAAGTAACTAAATCGGTATATTTTTCAATTAAAACTTCTGGAATAACAAGGCCAGTGGTAAATATTGTGGAATAGACAAATCCAACCACCTTCCGGCTTGATTTCGGGTAAAATAGGACAAAAAATGCCGATATAACAGGATAGACAAAGAATTCAAAGGTGAAGCTTGTTTTATTGACAGAAGCTAATTCACGATAAGGATATTCTAGTAAGCCTAATTCGACCGTTATTAAACCTAAAAACCAGGTAAAAAATTGCTGAAATAAAAAAATAATACTCGCCTCTCTCAAACGTTTTTTAGGTAAATAAACGACTGAAATGAGGGTTATCCCCCAAACGGAATAAAGCATGGTAAGATTTGATATCATCATCGATCACCCGACTTTTTGTAAAGTTGTTTTTTTCAACAGCCACTGGACATATAGTTTGCAGAGCCAAAGTTCAACTGTAAAATTAAAGTAACTTCGAATAAGTGCGTTTACACTTACTTTAGATAATAAATTTGTGTATTTCCCGAGTAGAAACATAATTAGAATAAACCCGGAAACAGAAAAAAAGTAATGCCAAGCTCTTCTGAGTGATGTGGCTCTTTCAGGGAACCATTTGTAAAATAACACCGCTGCAGTAGGATAAACCAAATATTCCATTGTAAAGCCAATCTTTGTCGCATTAGGGAATAAACGGATTGGAAATGAAAGTAGATCAAAGGCTGTTAAAGTAATACTAAAAAGCCAGGTTAAGGTTTGAAAAATGAAAAAAACGGCGATAAATTCTCGAATTCGATAGCGAGGGACAGTTATTAATAGTATGAAAGGGCAAATAACCCATAATGCCAAAATGACCAAATAGTCGAAACTCATAGAATCCCCCCTTAATGAAATAATATGAGCAATACTTGTTTACAATATTCGACAGAACGCTATTTTTAATAAAAAAAGACTCCATGAAAAAAATGGAGTCATAGTGTAGTTCTATTCTCTTGTTAGGCGAATAAATTCTTCAACATCTTTTACGGATAAGGCAACGCCCTTTTCCCAGAAAGATTCTTTCGTAATATCTTCACCCAGATGCTTCATGGCTAAATCTTCAGCGGTCATAGAGGCTGTATCACGCAGTAAAGCCATGTATTTTTCCTCGAATCCTTCACCTGATTCTATGGCTTTCGCATAGATGCTGAGTGAGAATAAATAGCCGAATGTATAAGGGAAGTTATAGAATGGTACATAAGTAATATAAAAATGTAACGTCGATGCCCAAGTTCTTGGATCATACTCCTCTAAAGCCCCCGCATAAGCTTCCTCTTGAGCCTGTACCATTAATTCATTTAGTCTAACTGCGGACACCATTCCCTTTTTACGTTCTTCATAAAATCTTGTTTCAAAAAGGAAACGGAAATGAATTCCCATAAAGAAAGTGATACTGCGCTTAATTTTTTCTTCGAGAAGGTAAATTTTCTCCTCATTGGATTTAACTTCTTTCACTGCAGCATCAAAGACAATCATTTCGGCAAAGGTGGAAGCCGTTTCTGCGACATTCATCGCATATTGACGATTTAGACCATGAACGGGACGCATAGCATAAGAATGGAAGGCATGGCCTAATTCATGGGCTAAGGTAGCCATATTGCCAATCGTACCACTATAGGTCATAAAAATTCTTGATTGTTCCGATATTGGAAGTCCAGTACAGAATCCACCGACGCGTTTGTTTGGACGGTCCTCGGCTTCAATCCAGCCATCTTCAAAGGCTTTCTGAGAGAAGTTTTTCAGCTCGGATCCGAATTGACCAAAATGTTTTAAGATAAATTCGGCTGATTCCTGGAAGGAAATTTTTTGTGTACTCTTAGAGATAGGCGCTAGCATATCTTGATAGGACAATTTCTCTTTACCAAGTAATTGAGCTTTTTGATTTAAGTATTGAACAAATGGTTGCTTATGTTTGGAGATAGCGCCCCACATAGCATCTAGAGTTTCTTGCTTCATTCGGTTATATTGAAGGGGCTCTTTTAGGACATGATCCCATCCGCGTTTTTTATACACTTGTAGCCGGAATCCGGCAAGGTGATTAAGAATTTTAGCGAAAAGATCTTCTTTTTCTTTCCAGGCGGAATCCAAGGCATCGTAGGCTTGTTTCCTGATGGTTTCGTCTTGATTCGCTTTTAAATTATTAGCTTGTCCAACCGATAAAAGTTTTTCTTCTCCGTCTAATTGGACTTTTACTTTCATATCCCCAACAACAGAATTGTATAAATTTCCCCATGCCTCGTACCCGTCGGAGGTTAGGGCGGTAATAATCGCTTCCTCTTCTTCGGAAAGCTTTTGTCTGGATTGGTCACGCCATTCATTTAAGACAAACTGAAACGGTTGGAGAGATTCGGTTTCTAATAGTCCGCTCCAAACATTATCATCCGTTTTGGTTAAGGTTTTTTGTACTTTTTGCATAGAGGTATTAAAGCGGGCTTGATGTGTTGTAACCTCACCCTGCAGCAAAGACGCCTTTTTGTCAGTTGTATTTTGTGCTAACAAGCAGCCGATAAAGGAACGGGCTTGTCCAATATGGTTTCTTATATTTGTAATTTCTTCTAGGATTGCAGCAATCTGAACAGCATCAGCAATGGATTGTGGTACTTGAAAGTTCTGCACATTTTGTTCAAAGCTTGAAAGTATTGGTACTAATTGATCTAAGTGCTCACGAAGCTGTGGAGATTCACTCCCGCCTGGGAATATGACCTCCAAATCCCATACTTCGGGATACATAACCTTTGTCATCAAAAGATCCCCCTATATTTTTAAAAATTTCTGAATACATCAACTAGTATATCATACACTCCATGTATTTCGGTATTCTAAATATTTTCATTCCCCTATTAAACCTAAATTCCCCAATATATCCCACAAAAAATGAAAGAGGAAAAATTACATCGAGAGTCGAAATAATAAATGATTAGTATTAAGGTAAAATGTGAAGGGAGAAAATTTTATGAGTAAACCTATATTAGTTTATCGAGGCGAGTATTTAGAAAGTACACATGAAGTCCATATTGCTGTCGTCGATGCGGAAGGGAACCTATTGTATTCATATGGTAACCCGGACCGTTTAACATTTCCACGTTCTTCAATGAAACCATTCCAAGCTGTTCAACTTCTAGAGACAGGGGCAGCAGATGCTTTTCATTATTCAGCCGCTGAAATCTCTTTAAGTTGTGCTTCACATAGCGGGGAGACATACCACCGGAGCACTGTGTTAGATATTTTAAACCGTGTTGGACTTGAAGAAGACCACCTTCAATGCGGAACCCACATACCGAGGGATATGGAGAGTTATAAACAACTGATTCGCGAAGGGAAGGAGCTTACACCTGTATTTAGTAATTGCTCTGGCAAACATTCGGGGATGTTGGCATCTGCCGTTCATATGAACGAAGATGTTTCCAGCTATCGGGATATCCATCACCCTTTACAGCAGCGAATCCTGGAGGTCATCGAGGATGTCTGCAGTTTTCCAAAAGAGCAAATCGAAATCAGTGTGGATGGTTGCGGGGTTCCCGTTCATCAATTGCCCCTACGAAACACGGCACTTGGCTTTGCACGGTTAGCTAAGCCTGAAGTTTTTTCGAATCGAAATAGGGCAGAAGTATTGAAAACGATTCGCGATGCAATGATCAAGCATCCAGAAATGGTTGGGGGAACCAATCGTTTTGATACTGATTTAATGAGAGTGTATAATGGTCGCTTAGTAGCTAAAGCAGGGGCTGAGGCAGTTCAATGTATTGGCGACCTTGAAACAGGTATTGGTATTGCGATCAAAGTAGAAGATGGTAGTCCCCGTGCAACTAGTGTTGTGGCTATGGAAGTGTTAAGACAGTTAGGAATTGGTGATGAAGAGTTGTTTACAAAGTTAGATGAATACGTTCATGCACCCGTACTTAATGCACGCAATGATAAAATTGGCGTGATAAAGGCGAATTTTCAACTTGAAAAAGCTGCTGTCCAATTAAGCTAATAAGTAGAGACACACCTTATGTCGGTGTGTCTCTTGCTAATTTTTCATTTCTCGAGATTTTCCTCACTGACGCTTCATTACTTCAAAATTATCAGACATTCTTGTCATCAATGCCGCCATTTGAGCGCGGGTTGAGTTTGCTCCCGGACGAAATGTCCCTTCCTTATAGCCTGTAAGAAAACCTTGTTGGCTAATGGCTAAGATATTATTGTAATGGCTATTATTGGGTGTGACATCGGTAAATGGGCTTATCTCATCTGAAGGGGCTGCATATTTGAAAATATTATTAAGCATCGATGCCAATTGTGCCCTTGTGACTGGAGCATTTGGGTCGAAGCGAGTTGGACTAACCCCTCTAACCATGCCAAGCTCTCTGGCCACTTCAATTTCCCTCCGAGCATTATGCTTTACTGTATCCGAGAATTGGTAATTAGAAGGCGTTACGTCTTCGTATCCAAGGGATCTTACTAAAATTTGAGCAGCCTGTGCTCTTGTGAGCGAAGACCCTGGAGCAAAAGAGGTGTTCGTTCGTCCGTTCATCCAGCCTTTTGTGGAGACATGCATAATCTCATTTTCCGCCCAAAATCCATTAGGGACATCGGTGAAAAATCTTTGATTTAGCCAGCGGGTGTAGTAATCCCATGTATCCTCGGTTTCATGATATAGCGCCCAAGATCCTGTCCCTTTAATTTGGTATTTGGTCGGTAGACGGAGCTTTGCTTTTAATGAACGTTCATTTTCATACCAAATCACATAGTTTCCTTCGGTGAGTTTTAATGTGCCGACAAATTCGTATTGATTTTTCGGAATGGTGAATGTTGCATATGGAGTTTGAGATTTTTCCTCAAAATAATACGTTCCATTGAACTTGCTGACAAGTGGATTAACCCGTGTACTAGAAAGTCCTCGTCCAGTTACTTGATGCCCTTCCGTTGTAGGTCCGTCTAATTTCCATAACCGCCCATAAAAAGGCATGCCATAGACAATTTTATTTTTGGGAACACCTTGATTGATTGCATACTGAATCGACCGTTCTGAAAATGACAAACTGGCAACGGGACCAATCGGGCTATCTGGGGCCTCCCAGCTTTCGTCATAGGCCATAATCATTAAATAATCGGCATAATTGGATAAGGTTTTATAATCGTAAAAGCCGTGCCAGCCAGTTTTATAGTTATTTGGATTCGCCGCAACAGATACCGAAACTTCCTTGGCTTTAGGAATCTTTTCCCTAAGAAGTCGGATAAACTCATTATGGTCATTTCGATAATCTGCTCCTACCCCTTCAATGTCGACATTAACTCCATCCAGATTATATTGTTCAATGGCATCAGCGATGTCACGGGCAAGTTTTTCACGATTTAGTAATCCGTTGATTCCGGCTGTCCGATGCCAATGGTTGGCTAAGAAGGGGACAACCTTTACGCCACGTCGATGCATTTCATTGATAAAGGATGTTTGCAATTTCCAGGTAACTTCTAATTCTCCCTTGTCATTTACATCGAAATAATTGGGGGAGACAACGTGTAAGCTTCCTTTTGTTTTATTCACCTGACCTACATAGGTGCTTGGGCTTCCAAAATAAATATAGGACATATTAAATAGTCCTGAATTTGCATCTATTTCTGAATAGGATGACGGGAAAAGAATCAATCCGAATAGAAAGAGGCTAAGGATGAATTTTTTCAATTTATTCGCCTCCTTGGGAAACCGGATAGCGAGCTTTAAAGGTAATCCAGTTTTCTGTGGTATTTACTTCATATAAAAGGCCCCCATACGAAAAGGTCCGGTCGGTTAATTCTTCTAATTGTGAATTAGGACCAACCCCTATTTCTGAAAAAATTGCATCAATTTCGTGAAAATCAGTTCCTGGATTGGTGATTAAAAAAACCTGCCACCAACTGGTTAACATTTTAAGAAAATCGCTGCTATTCTGTCCTGTACCGTTAATGATAATCTCCGTAATTTGATTTTCATCCAACGTATGTATTTCCAATTCAAGATTTTTCTTCAACAGCGTGACGAAATGCAAGGGATTATCCTTAGCTGTAAATTCTTCTATATAGTTATCCCCAGTTTGCTCATCAGAAATAGCGTTCCATCTTTCTTTAAAATCAGTCATAAATAGCGGAAAAACATCTGATGTAGGTGGATTATTAAGAGATGGAGGCTCGTTTGCTAACCTTAGATAACCCCCGTTTTGTTCAGTATTGTTTATCTTTTTGTAGTCGGTTTCTTCCATATCGTTTCGATTATTTTGACAGCTACATAGTAAAATAGTTAAGAGAGATAAGTATAGCAACCTTTTTAACATGTAAAATGACCCTTTCTCTTTGAGATATTGTTGTTATTATTAGCGAACTTATCGAAAGTAATGTACCTATACAAATTTGAAACAGGAGGATAAACTAGGGATAACCGACTTGGAGGGGAGAGGAAGAAATGAAAGTGGAAGAAGGATTTGCCCGGGTCACCGGCGGAAAAGTATGGTTTCGGAAGGTAACTGCCGAAAAAGAGAAGGGTGCCCCATTGTTAGTGTTGCATGGCGGACCAGGGTTCTCTTCCTTACCATTGCATCGTTTAGATAAGCTGGCGAAGGAAAGAACGGTCATTTATTATGACCAGCTTGGAGCTGGGTATTCAAAAGGTCCAACAGACACAACTTTGTGGAATTTGGACCGATATGTTGTGGAGTTAGGACAGGTTCGCGAAGAATTAGAATTGAAAGAGGTTCATATTCTGGGGCATTCTTGGGGTACGACATTACTTGCCTCTTACCTGTTAACGAAACCTACTGGCGTGAAAAGTGCGATTTTTTCAAGCCCTTGTTTAAGTGCTCCTCTATGGGCAGAAGATGCTAAACGTTTATTAAAACAATTGCCAGAGGAAGTGCAAGAGGTAATTTCCCGTAGTGAAGAGGAAGGTACAACCGATACAGAGGAATATAAAGCGGCGATGAAGGAATTTTCGAAACGATTTATTTGCCGAATTGAAGTTGCTCCAGAGGAAAGAGCGAAAACATCCGAGCTTGGAAATTTAGAAGTTTACAATACAATGTGGGGGCCATCAGAATTTTGTGTGACTGGCAATCTAAAGGAATTTGATTGTACGCCGCGTTTACATGAAATTCGTACACCTTCCCTGTTTCTTTGTGGGAGATATGATGAAGCGACACCGGAATCGACCGCTTATTTTAGTAACTTAGTAAAAGGTTCGAAACTGCATGTTTTTGAGGAAAGTGCTCATTCTCCATATCGCGAGCAGCCAGAAGAATATATTAAGGTTGTTAATGATTTTTTAATAACGAATGAATAATAAAAAACTGCCACAAGAGAAAACTTGTGGCAGTTTTTTATTATTGTTCAGTAATGGCTGATTCAAAATAGTGATATTTGCTTCGATCAATCGGAGTAAAACCGTCCGGTGTATAAAAACGCAATAAGTCACCATTTACGACTTTGTCAGAAAGCAATAATTTTTGTTCGACGCTCTTTTGAAACTTTTGTGCTTCTTCTAATTTGTCCTCGGCTAATTCTAAGCCGGTAGTCGAGTCGTAGAACTTGTCGTCTATAGAAGTAATCGTAGAGCTTACGAAATTTCCATTACGGAATGGTACAAGATCATCATGTTGTTCTGATAAAAGGTCAGTTCCAAATTGAACATATTCTTTCGTATTGATTCCTAATAAATGAAGAAGGGTTGGTAGAATATCCACTTGACCACCATATTCATGGTTGATGCCACCTTCTACACCCGGTACACGGATAAAGAATGGAACGCGCTGTAAGCCTGTGTTTTCAAATGGTGTAATTTCCTTGCCGATAACCTGTTCCATCGCTTTTTTATGATTTTCGGAAATTCCATAATGGTCCCCGTACATAATGATGATGGAGTTATCATAAAGTCCTGATTCCTTCAGGTATTCGAAAAATTGTTTCAATGCCTCATCCGCATAGCGAGCTGTCTGGAAGTATGAGTCGACTGATTTATCTCCTGTTGTATGAGGAGCAATGGTCGCTAATTCTTCCTTAATCGGATAAGGGAAATGGTTCGAAACAGTAATAAATTTAGTATAGAACGGTTGAGGTAACGATTCTAACATTGGAATCGATTCTTGGAAAAATGGCTTATCCATTAAGCCGTATTCAGCAAGGTCCTCAGGTTTCATTTCATAGTAATTGGCGTCAAAGAAATTTATATAGCCAAATGATTTATAAATTTCGTTACGATTCCAGAACGTTCCGGAGTTGCCGTGGAACACAGCAGATGAATAACCGTGTTGTCCAAGAATTGCCGGAGCTGCTTGATATGTGTTCAAGCCTTTTGTTGTAAAAGCTGAACCTTGTGGTAATCCAAACAACGAGTTTTCTAACATGAATTCCGCATCAGCGGTTTTCCCTTGGGCTGTTTGATGGAAAAAATTGTCGAAATACATGGTATTCTTTTCGTTCACTAAGGAATTAAGGAAAGGAGTAACTTCCTCGCCGTGCAACTTATAGTTAATTAAAAAGTTCTGCATAGATTCTAAGTGTAAATAAATTACATTCATGCCTTTACCTTTTCCAAAGTAAGCTGGATTTGGCTCAGCATAGTTGGATTTTGTAAAGTTGATAACTTCTGTAATGTCATTGCTGTCTGCTAATACACGTTGTGCAGAAGCTTTTGTACTTTGGACTGCATCATAAATGGTATAGTTGTACATCCCTAAATATTTTACAATATAATTTCGGTCAAAGCCTCTTGTTAATAATTGTGGACGGTCGGTCTCGGCTAATGCTAAATTCACACTTGAGATCGCAAGGGCAAATGAAAATAAAGCCGCAACTTTGAAACGATTCATATCCGCAACTTCTTTTTTTACTACTCGGAAAACAATTAATCCGAGTAAAATAAAGAAATCGAGAAAGAATAAAATATCATATGGTTTTAATAGAGAAACCACACTGCCACTAACGTCACCAAAATTCTGTGTTTGGGTTAAGGTTGGCAACGTTATAAAATCATTAAAGAACCGGTAATATAAAATGTTAGCATATAAAAGAAACGACATGAGAAAGTAACTGATTAATAGCCAAGTATATTTTTTACGGCCTTTAAAGAAGAACGCCAACCCTAAAAATAACAATGACGATCCTAACGGATTTAAAAATAATAGAAATTGCTGCAGACCGTTTTCAATTCCCAGATTAAATTGAGTTAATTGAACGAAATATGTTTTCATCCAAAGGAAGAATACCGCAACAAAGAAAAAGCCAATATATTTATGAAAAATACCTTGACCTCGTGATAAAAAGTTATTCATATATTGCACCTACCTTCTAGCACACTATTATGACATAGATTTAAATACTTTCCTATAAGATATTTGTACCAAATTTTCCATCTAACCACTTTACTGGAAAACTTCAACAAACCAAATAACAGCATCAATCCAAATGAAAATGATACCACCACCAATAGTAAAATGTCAATACACTTTAGCGCTTTAAAGGATGTGGGGACAGTCCCCACATTCTTTAAAGCGCTAAAGTTTTTTTGTTTGTTTAGGAGGAAATTCGGATGTGTTTGGTAAATTATAGTTATGAAAAGGGGGATTGACTAGTGGGAAAAAGGCATGAGGTGTTATTTAATCAGTTAGAGAGTTATCGCAGTTATATCTTGGGTGTGGTGGATAGCGTTACTACTGAACAGGCAGAGGTGGTACCATCCGGGTTTAAGAATAATATCCGTTGGAATTTAGGACATATTTACCTAGATCAGTATTTATGGATTCAAGCGGTTACAAAGGAAAAGGCAGCCGTTCCAGAACAGTACCAAGCATGGTTTGGTTATGGTAGTTCACCGGCAAACTTCTCAAATGAAACTCCAAGCTTCGAGGAATTAAAGGAATTGTTGAGAGATCAACCAAGGCGCATAAAGGAAATGTATGGCCATAGACTGGAAGAAGAATTTGCCCCAACGGAAATGGGGATGTTTACGATCGAACAAGTATTGATTCGAACCATATTCCATGAAGGCATGCATCTTCAAACGATATTAGATATTAAAAAGCTGTTATAAAAGTCAGAGACATGCTCACAATAGGTATATAGGAATAGTTTCTTTGAAGGGGTAATGAATATGAGACGAAATGATAAAGATAGAGAACCTATGTTTCAAAGTGGTGAGGAAATCAGTCGGTTGGAAAAGGGGCTATATGGACTTGACCCAGAAACCAGTCTTCTTTCCGTAAACTTTGCAACGGAAGAAAATTCCTATCTAAATGAGCATTATAACGGCGGAGAAGATTTTAATCATTAAAAAGTATTCCCAAAATCCAAGTTATTGGATATAATACCAATAATTTTAAATAGTTAAAAACAGTGAAGAGAAAAAGTAAAACGACCTTATTTTAAGACAGAGAGCTTCGGTAGCTGAAAAGAAGCTAAAATATTCGTTTGAAAAATGGCCTCTGAGTTCCGTACTGAACGATTTAATAAAATCAAGTAGGCTGCGGCGAGTGTTGGTACTCGTTATAAAAACCACAGTATCAGAGTTTAGAAATGTGTAAACTTTCGTACTTGCTGAGGCTAATAGTGTGAACTATTGGTGAAAAAAGGTGGTAACACGGGAATATACCCTGTCCTTTTCTATTTATATATAGAAAAGGACGGGGTTTTTTTATTTTTAAAAGGGGAGGAATTGGAATGAGTGTATTTATTGGAGGAGCATGGCCTTATGCAAATGGCTCATTACATCTTGGGCATATTGCGAGTCTGCTGCCAGGGGATATATTGGCACGCTATTTTCGGTTAATAGGCGAAGAGGTTTTATACGTTTCGGGAAGCGATTGTAATGGGACACCAATCGCTATCAGGGCGAAACAGGAGGGAGTTACTGCGGTTGAAATTGCTGACCGTTTTCATGAGGAGTTTGCTGACTGTTTCTCAAGACTGGGATTTTCATATGATTGTTATTCAAGAACAGATGGCGAGCACCATCATAAAATCGTTCAACAGATTTTTTTAAAGCTGCTCGGGGAAAAATTACTCTATAAAAAGGAAATGGAGCAGGCTTATTGTGAAGTGGATCAGCAATTCCTTCCGGATCGTTACGTTGAGGGAACCTGTCCAAATTGTGGAGAAGCAGCACGTGGTGACCAATGCGATTATTGTTCAGCTATTTTAGATCCGTTGGATTTGCTAGATAAAAAGTGCAAGCTTTGTGGGAATGAACCGGTTATTAAAGGAACTGAGCATTTCTATTTCTCTTTGAGTTCATTCCAAAAGGATTTGGAGGAATATGTAACGAAGGTTAGAGAGGAAGGGGGATGGCGTCAAAATGCGATTGGACTAACCGAACGGTATCTCCAAGAGGGTTTACATGACCGGGCAGTTTCAAGAGATTTGCCACTTGGTGTGAGTGTACCGGTTGCGGGATACGAGGATAAGAAGATTTATGTGTGGATTGAGGCCGTTTCAGGTTATTTCTCCGCTAGTAAGCTGTGGAGTAAAGAAACAGGGAAAGATGATTCCACTTTTTGGTTATCGGATACAAAAACGTATTATGTCCATGGAAAGGACAATATTCCATTTCATACCATTATATGGCCGGCAATTCTAAAAGGAATCGGTAATCCAGGCCTTCCGAAGCATATTATTTCAAATGAGTACTTGACACTTGAGAAAAAGAAAATTTCAACAAGTCGAAACTGGGCTGTTTGGGTTCCTGAATTTTGGAAACACTATAATCCGGATTCGATTCGCTATTTTTTAACCATTAATGCTCCGGAAAAGAGTGACTCCGATTTCTCTTGGCGCGAGTTTATTTTTAGCCATAATAGTGAACTCCTTGGTGGGTATGGAAATCTAGTGAATCGAAGCTTTAAATTTATTGAAAAATCTTTTGGTCGGAAAATGGATGGTTTTGCAGTTGATTCGGTTTTTGAAAAAAGAGTAGAGAGCCTTTATGGAGAAGTGGGTACCTTGATTGAGAACGGCTCATTAAAACTGGCGTTAGAAAAGATTTTTGAAGTTGTCCGAGGAGCCAATAAGTATTTTGATGAGAGGCAGCCTTGGAAACAAGTCAATATGGACCTAGAAGGATGCAAGGAAACGCTTGGTACTTGCGTTTTCATTATTGCTAACTTGTCACAGCTACTTTCACCATTTATACCGTTCTCAAGTGAAAAGGTAAGAGATATGCTAGGAATTTGTGATTTGAGCTGGAATATGGTGAACATTACATCAGTGGAACTCCGAACGATCGAGCCATTATTCCAGCGAATTGATGTTAGTAAAATCGCAGAAGAATTAGAAAACCTAAAATCACAAATTAATAGTTGATTCATTTTGATGGGAAGCTATGTAAAATAGCTTCCTCCTTTATTTGTAATAAAATCTTGCCAAACAATGGAAAATAGATTATATTTTAATTGACCAGTGTTCAATGAATGGAGTTGAATAAATTGTCCCCTAGAAAATCAGCACAGAATGAACTTTCCAAGACAGTCATTCTTGATGTCGCCCGAGATATGTTTGCCAAAGAAGGCTATGCCTCACTTTCCATGCGGAAGATTGCCCAAAAATTAGGATGCAGCCATGGAGCTATTTATTACCATTTTAAAAATAAGGCAGAACTCTTTTTTGAAATTATTAAAATTGATTTTGAAAAATTGGATAGAGTGCTTGATGACGTTATGGAAAATAAGAATCTTTCTAAGGAAGAAAAGCTTTTCCAATTACTATATCAATACATTAAGTTTGGCCTTACCAATCAAAATCATTATGAAGTAATGTTTCTTGTTAGGGACGATGATGTGAAAAGCTATCTTGAAGAAGGTCCGAACAAAAGTCTTCAGTTGTTTGGTGAAGCGGTTACGTCATTAGTTATTAGACCGATCACAACAAAGGAAATCTATTCTTTGTTTTTGAGTCTTCATGGATTTGTGACTCATTATTGCCGGTCCGAAACAAGGTTTGATGATATCGAGATTCTGGCAAGGGCGCATGTACAATTTTTAATAAAAGCTTTGCAATAATGAAGAAATGACTTTCTGGAGTCATTTCTTTTATAAACAAATTTATTGAACAGTGGTCAATAAAAATCGGAGATGATGATAAATGAAAAAAGCTTTAGTATTAGGAGCTACAGGTGGGATGGGGTTTTCTTTGGTAGAGGAGTTAGTCAGTCGCAATATTGAAACGATTGCTTTTGCAAGGTCAAAAAATAAACTGGAGCAATATAGCCGAGAATGGGGTACTTTAGCCTCTATTTATGTAGGAGATGTCTTGGATCAAGCTCAGCTAGCTGATGCTATGTCGAAAGTGGACCTTGTCATTCATAGCATTAATATACCTTATCAAAATTGGGATCCGACTTTAATGCAAATCCTAACGAACGTCTTAGTGGAATGCGGCAAGCAGAATAAACCATTCGTCTATGTTGATAATATTTATGCATATGGTGCTCAGAAACATAAGGTCCAAGAAAATACAGAAAAAATCCCCAATACAAAAAAAGGAAAATTGCGCTTACAGCTGCAGGAAAAGATTGAATCCAGTGGCGTCCCATATCTAATCGCCCATTTTCCAGATTTTTATGGACCGAAAGCTGAGAGTACCATCCTTCATTATACGTTTGGACAAATGCAAAAGAAAAACTCTGCTGGCTATATAGGTCGACCAGACCTGAAAAAGGAGTTCATCTATATTAAAGATGCTGCCAAAGCCTTAGTTGAGCTCGCATTAAGAGAAGATGCTTATGGAGAAGAGTGGACGATTCCGGGTGCCGGGACCATCACTGGCAACGAAATTGCCAAGATTGCCTCAGAACATCTAGGTAAAAAGATTAAACTAAAACCAATCCATCGCTGGATGATTAACTTAATCGGACTATTCAACCCGTTCATGAGAGAATTTTCCGAAATGATGTACCTAAACGAAACTCCTGTACACCTAGACGGCACCAAATACGAAACTCGAATCGGCACACTCCCCCGCACTCCATACCAAACCGGAATCAAAAACACACTAACACTTTAACGCGTTAGCGCTTTAAAGAATTCGGGGACTGTCCCCACATGCTTTAAAGCGCTAAAGCGATTTTATTTTATTTTTAGGATTTGGAAGTGTTGTTGGGCTAGGTCTTTGAATTGGTCAGGTTGGATGTCTTGTTTGTTTAGGTTGCCTTTTTCCCATTGAGTTAGGGCGTTGTTGGTAAGAGTGATGTTGCCGTCAACTGTCAATTTGGTTATTAGTGGTGCCTTATTTAAGGATGATAATGGACTTTCGTTAATCAGTTTTTGAACCTCGTTCATTTCTGAGATGTCTTTGATTGGTTGATGGGAGAAAAAGGCATAGCCATTTTTCCATTCGGTATCTTTATGTCTTAATTTCATTTCGAACATGAAGTTTCCATGTTCGCTTTCTAGTTTATCAATACGAAACTCCCCATTAAAGGAACTCACCATTTCGCCGCTTAATGGAACAGGTCTTAAAGGAAGATTACCCCCAAACCCTGTATCAACAACATATAATAGCCCTCCATGATTTAAAAGGACAATGACGTGAGTACGACCAATTGCCGCGAATTGTCCCTTATTTTGGTCAAAGACAATAGCTCGGGCAATTTGAACATCAAACCCATTTTCACGAAGAAAATAATAGAGTATCGTATTTAGCTCATAGCATAAGCCGCCTTCGTTACGAACTAGAATTTTCTGGACCAAATTTTCTTTATTAATATCGGCCGGAGTTTTAGCGATGACTTTTAAATTCTCAAAAGGAATGGTTGTAGCGATTTTTTCAAGAAGTTGCCCAAGTGTTTCAAACGTTATTGTTTCATCCATTAATAATCCAATCCGTTTCCGAAATAAATCGTTTAATTGATTCATTTACAATCCTCCCCACGAAAATTCTTCTAATATGTTACTCCATTCTAATAGTTTAATAAATCTTTCGATATAATAGAAGAAACAATTCCAAAAAGGATGCGATTACCATGTGTTTAGTATTATTTTCCTATCAAACTCACCCCACCTATCCACTAATCGTCGCGGCAAATCGCGATGAGTTTCTTAAACGTCCAACAGCATCGGCTCATTTTTGGGAGGACCATCCTAAGATTCTGGCCGGAAGGGATTTAAAGCAAATGGGGACCTGGATGGGAGTCAACACTTCTGGAAGATTCGCAGCATTGACCAATTATCGGTACCCAAAGGAGATTACAGAGGGGAAACGCTCACGTGGCGAGTTAGTGGGCAATTTCCTAAATTCTGAAATAAACCCGAAAGAATATATGGAAAAGCTAATGGATTTGCGTGACCACTACCCAGGCTACAACCTTCTAGCTGGTACAATCGATGAACTTTACTATTACTCCAACATTGGAAATCAGGTTCAAAAAATAATGCCGGGCATTTATGGAATTAGTAATCATTTAATTGATACGGACTGGCCAAAAGTGCAACGGGGTAAACAAGGATTACGTAATCTGACATCGTCAACAAAAGATGAGATGAGCGAGCAACTGTTCACTTTGTTGCAAAATAGTGACCCTGCACCAGATGAACGCTTGCCTAGAACCGGGGTCACCTTAGAGTGGGAAAGAATTCTGTCACCAATTTTTATCAGTACGGATGGTTATGGAACACGTAGTTCAACTGTCTTAATGGCTACAACTAGGGAGATTTTTTATAAGGAGCGTGTTTACACAAACGAAGATGTTAGTGACTCCGAATTTTTCATAAACCTTTAATATTATCGAACAAGCTCCAATATAATAGCGAAAAGGAGTGAGCAAATGAGTCAGCCTATTCTAGATATGGATGCAACAACCTTAGCAAAAAAAATAAAGTCTAAAGAAATTACGTCTGTCGAGGCAACAAACACCTATATTGAACATATCAAAAGGGTTAATCCGACCTTAAATTTTCTAGTAGAAGACCGATTTGATCAAGCACTTAAAGAAGCCGCTGTTTATGACCGTCTCCTCGAGGAAGGGAGGGGAGGAGGGAGGCTTTTTGGCGTTCCCATTTCAATGAAGGAATGTTTCGATGTCCAGGGAATGAAAACGACAGGTGGTTTAGTTCGTTTGAAAGACCATATTTCGGAAGAGGATGCACGAGTTGTGGCCAAACTTCGAGCAGAAGGGGCCATTATATTAGGTAAAACGAACACGCCAACGCTTTGCTTTTGCCAGGAAACCGATAACAAATTATACGGCCGAACGAATAATCCTTGGGATAGTACACGGACGACGGGCGGTTCAAGCGGTGGTGAGGCTGCTTGCATTGCGGTAGGGGGTGCTGCGGTCGGACTTGGTTCAGATATTGGCGGCTCGATTCGTTTTCCGTCCCATTTTAACGGAGTGATTGGCTTTAAATCAGGTGCTAAGCAAGTCTCACAAGTAGGGCATTTCCCAGCGGTAACCGACCCTTACCAAGAAAAAATGCTCGGTATTGGCGCCATTGCAAAATCGGTCGAGGATGCCGAAATAATCAATGAAATTATTGCAGATGCAATACCTACTGAAATGGACATGTCTTCGTTTACCGTAATCATTCCGCCTATTCATCCGAAAGTTCCTGTGGGCAAAGATACATGGGAGCTTGTTGAAAAAGTCCAAGCCTGTCTGTCTAAAGAGTTTTCGATATCTTCTACCTTTCCACCTTATTTTGAAAAATTGGCTACCATGTGGCAATTGGTCATGTCTATTGACGGTGGAGTGGGAGTGGCGAAACATGCCTTTGGTGATAATAAACCGCGTCCAATCCGAGAGTTTACTAAAGACCTAGTTTTCAAGGATGCTGAAATTCATCGATATTTAACCTGGGGATTAATTGGTGTGAATCTGTTTAAACCTAAAGGCAAGGTGCTGGAGCAATTGAAAACGGACCTGGCCGATGCCGAGGAACAGTGCCAGGCGTATTTTGAAAACAAGGTGCTCATCGTTCCCGTTTATCATGAACCTGCACTTCCTCATGGAAAGGTGTATGGAGAAATCTTTTCGATTCGTAAGACATATCAGCAATATATGCCTTATGTCGCCATTGCTAATACACTCGGATTACCTGCGCTAACCATACCGGTCGGAGAAAATGAACATGGCTTGCCGATTGCTGTCCAAGTAATTACTTCGGTCGGGCAGGAAAATGCTCTATTTCGCGTAGGAAAAATCTTGGAGGGGAACTTTCGGGGATATAAGAGATGTGTTTAGATAAAAAGTGGAAAATAGCGGACATTAAACTCTGTCCGCTATTTCTTTTGAGCGGTTTTTTACTAAGGTTTCAATATCACCTTAATACAATCATCCTCATGTCCATTAAAAATTTGATAGCCATGACTAGCTTCAGAAAGAGGAATCTTGTGGGTGATAATTTCCTTCGGATCAAATTTATTTTCGACAATCATTTTATATAATTCAGGCATAAAATGTCTTGCTGGGGCCTGTCCCATTTTTAGTGTAATATTTCGCGAAAAAAATGCCCCCATTGGGAAAAGATTGTAATTTCCTCCGTAAACTCCAGTAATCTGAACAGTCCCGTATTTACGAACAGCTTTTGTCGAAATTTGGATAGGACCGAGCGTACCCCCTTGAAGCTTTAATTTTTGCTCCAGCCACTCCAATGGCGATTTTTTTCCATCCATTCCGACACAATCGATCACGATATCGGCCCCACCTTTGGTAATCTCCTTCAAATGCTCGCCCATATCTGGATACTCGGTAAACTCAAAGGTCTCGACTTTATTCATTTTCTTAGCATGATCTAACCGATAATTTAAGTAATCAACGGCAATGACCCGGGAGGCACCCTTCATCCATGCAAACTTTTGTGCCATCAAACCAACAGGTCCGCAGCCCAATACCACAACTACATCCCCTTTTTTCACTCCTGCATGCTCAACACTCCAGTAGGCAGTTGGCAAAACATCAGATAAAAAGAGTAATGATTCGTCCTCGAGCTCACAAGATTCCGGTATTAAAAATGGTGTCGCATTCCCAAAAGGGACCTTTAAATATTCTGCTTGTCCACCAGGATGGTTACCGAATTTCTCAGAATAACCAAAATAGCCTCCTGAATCATAATGTGGATTTGAGTTATCACATTGACTCTCCATCTTATGCTGGCAATAATAGCATTGGCCACAGGTTACCGTAAAAGGGATAACAACGCGATCGCCTCTTTTTACATAAGTGACACCTGGTCCAACCTCTTCCACAATGCCCATTGGTTCGTGACCAATAATATAGCCAGGTGGGAGCGGGAAGTTGCCTTGATAGAGATGTAAATCAGACCCGCAAATTGCAGTGGAAGTAATTTTGACAATAATATCTTCTTTATGCTCAATATTAGCATCCTCAACTTCGTCGACGACAACATGATTAGGTCCTTGATAGGTTACTGCCTTCATATACACACTCCTTTAAGATAAATACTCCTTTATTAATGTTTCCAAATGGTAATTTAATCATCCTAGTTGAGATCAGTTGTATTTACAATAGTCGTTCAAAAATTGGACAAACAGGACTGTAAATATGCTTTTTTTGACACTATTGGGATGATGTAAATCACTAAACAGGGCGCTCAAAAGTGCTATTTTATATATGAGAAACATTTTCAGTGAAAATATGCCATCCAATCCTGGAGGAGATAACAAATGAGTGAAATCATTAATAATCGCGAACAAGAAACCTATATAAATACAGAAAGACTGGATCAACTAAGGCAAATCTTTAAAGACCTTCACAATGGAAGAAGCTTAGATGAGGTGAAAGCGCATTTTAATGCTTTTATTGGAAAAGTGACGGTGGAAGAAATCTCCCAGCTCCAGCATGATTTTCTGGAAGATGAAGGGCTTTCCATTAAGGATGTACATCAGATGTATGCTGACCATTTAGATTTTTTTAAAGGAAATGTTGAAGAAGAAGGTCAAAATAAACAGGACCAAGAAGACCAACCAGGGCACCCTGTTCACACGTTTAAGCTAGAAAACCGTGAACTGGAAAAACTCGTTCAAACAAAATTGCAGCCTCACCTAGAGCAGTTTATTAAGGAAGACAATGCTGAAATTATATTTAAACTATTAGAGGATATAAATCTCTTACTTGATATTACGAAACATTTTAGCCGTAAAGAAAATTTAATTTTCCCTTATTTGGAGAAATACGGGATATATGGACCAACGAATAATATGTGGCGAATTGATGATTTTATTGTTGATGCCATTAAAGATGCTCGGCAAAAGTTAATGAATGATCAAGGTGACAAACAAGCTATTGTAGCGGTTCTCCATTATGTTAGTGAGCAGGTTATTTCAATGATTTATCGTGAGGAGAATATCCTTTTCCCGATGGCACTAAATAATTTTACCGAAGATGAATGGGTGAAGATTGCTCATGAAAGTGATGAAATCGGATATTGCTTGATTGGACCAGCCACTGTTTGGAAACCGGAAAGAAAGGCATTGGATGAGAAGGCGATTTCAGAAGGTTATATTAAAATGGAAACAGGAATTTTATCATTAAAGCAGTTGGAGTTATTGTTAAATCATTTGCCTGTTGATATTACGTTTATTGACCAGGATGATGTGGTTCGCTATTTTTCACATGGTAAGGAGCGGATTTTT
The DNA here is from genome assembly GCF_054786815.1 of Pseudoneobacillus rhizolycopersici. Classification (NCBI taxonomy): domain Bacteria; kingdom Bacillati; phylum Bacillota; class Bacilli; order Caryophanales; family Bacillaceae; genus Pseudoneobacillus; species Pseudoneobacillus rhizolycopersici. The sequence continues at coordinate 145,301 of NZ_JBTOOE010000003.1, forward strand.
GCGCGAACGAAGGCGGTAATTGGCCGTACGGTACAAAACTGTCACCCACCAAGAAGTGTACACGTAGTGGAAGAACTATTAGCGGATTTCAAATCAGGTAGAAAGGATAGCGAAGATTTTTGGATAAAGGTTCAGGACAAATTTGTCTATATTCGTTACTTCGCGGTCCGTGACGAAAACGGCGAATATATCGGTACCCTAGAATTTACCCAAAACATCGATTTGATTAAAGCGATTGAAGGAGAGAAACGAATCCTCTCTTAAGAAAAAAAGTCACCATTTCGGTGACTTTTTTCTTATAGACCTAGAATTTCTGCAATTCTAGCTTGGTTAAAGCCAAGAATGACTTCCTCGCTGTTGTCATCTTTAATAACAGTAGCCGGCGTTGCCGCTGCGCCAAGGGCGATTAATTCTTGTAAAAATTGGTCATTTTTACGGATATCGCGTTCTTCAAATTCAACCCCGTTTTCCTTTAGCCATAGTTTTTCCGCATGACAAGGTGGGCAAGTTTCTTGTGTATAAATAATCACGTTTTTCATCTCGATACCTCCAATTCCGATTGAATATGTCTATTTTACATAAATGGAGAAAAAATATCCCTAAATTTGCCTGCAAAACCCTTTCTCGATAAGAGCTTGTTGTAAATGGGAATAGGTTTTTATTTTTGTAAAGTCTAGTCCGAGTTTAATAATGGTTTGGGCAATTTCCGGACGAACGCCAGTGAAAATGACTTTTATCCCAATAAGTTCTAATGCCTGAGCGATTTTGAAAAATTGATCAGCCACAATGGTATCAAGCATTGGGACACCAGATAAATCAAAAATGATACAGGATAAACTTAGCTTATCCCCTTCTGATAAGGAAACTTCCATAATTAATTTTGAACGGTGGATATCAATTTCTCCAACTAAAGGAATGACTGCAATATCATTTACGATAGGGACGACAGGGACAGAGCGTTCATCTAGGGCAGTATTGGCCACTTTTATTAGCTGTTGATTATGCTTTTCAAATATTTCCCCATAGATACCAAAGATTTGATCAATTAACGGGTCGATAATCTTGGACACATCTAGCATGGTAATAGCTGCAAAGTGTTTTTGCTCCAGTTCCTCTGTGAAGACATCCCAGATGACCGTTCGGTAGGCAGATATGGCTCTAAGTGCCTCTGCTAGTGGCACCTCATATTGAATGGCTAGTTCGGCACCTCTTATACTCCACTGTTCGATATTTTTTGTGACAATCTCAATGTCCCCATAAAGTGCCTGACCAAAATAATGGATTAATTCTCTTCGATAGTCTAGGCGTTCTGTAAGTGGAGATCCTGCTTCGTTTAGTTCCTTGGTGTATTTCGAATGATGGTGCATAGCGATACTTTTGGCGATGGCTAAATCATTTTCAATGATTTTTTTTCCAATATAACGAAGTTCTTCTTTCACGTTTCTTCCCACCCTAATAAGATAGTGTCTATATACTAAATATATTATCATGAATTGATTCTCTAAATCTTTTAAACGTTTCATGCTAAAATAGTTATCGAGAAGATTAAGTTTTTCGAAAGGAAGAAAAAGGTTTGAAAAAATTCAGATTGGTGATCCCCATTTCCTTATTTGTGGCCTTTTTAGCCTTGTGGATGCTCGCAAAGGAATATGCAGAAATTGACCTAGGAATCAGAATTATCATTGCTGTGGGTGCCGCGATTTTATCAGGTGGGATATCGTTTTTATTATTTAGCTTGGATAAGGAAGACCGAAAATAAAAATAGCCATCAAAAGTCACTATACTTTTGATGGCTATTTTGTTGGAGATTAATCATTGAATTTCGGGTTCGGGCCATATTCATTCTCGTAAGGATCGCTATCTAAGACGGTAAAGACAAGGAGAACGATGGCTCCGATTATTGGAATCAAAACAATTAATATCCACCAACCGCTACGATTTGTGTCATGCAGCCTTCTTACGGTGACCGCAAGGGAAGGTAATAAGATAACTAATGAATAAAGACCGGTTAAAACGGAAGCTAATCCAATAGTCCATTCCACAATAGACAGAATAATGGAAATGATTAAGTTAACCAGGTAAAACATCCAGTATTCTTTTCGTCGCGCCCTGCCGCTAAAGCCAACATAATTTTGCATGACTTTCAAATACCATTCCATAAGATTCCTCCTTTGTGTGATAGTATTTCCTAAAATGTTTCTTTAAAAAATAACTTTTTTAGGGGATTACATCCTAGATTGGAGTAGTTTTTATGTTTTAACTACTCTTTTTTTTATATTCTGGTTTTCATGAATTGATGCCTAGAGGATTAGTTTTAATTAAATAAATATAATCCACATCTAACACTTTAGCGCTTTAAAGGATGTATATTTTTTAAAACACTAAAGTGTTTTGTTGATTGAGTTGAGTTGGTGGATTTTTTGTTGGTGAAAGTGTATTTTGTGATGTAACTTTTTTTGAAGATCGGTGCAAATGCAGGAGCCTAGAAGTAAAGCATGATAGTTCATTCGAAAGATGTGCCATTTTAAGGAAAATTTCAAAAGGATAGACATAAATAACCCTCCTAAACTTCATTTGCTATAACCTTCGCAATAAGCCGTAACTTTCTGGGGCTTGAATTTTTTTACCGGCGTGTAATGTTAACCTATTATAATATTTGGTTGACAATAAAAAAAAAAACTATTACTCTTGGATTATTGAATTATTAGGAGTGAGAAATGAATGAGATTTAAGACAATTGATTTAACATTAGTAGGAATGTTCGTTGCTTTAATGGCGGTTGGAGCGAATATTACTTCATTTGCACCGTTTATGGTTGTTGGGGGAGTACCGATAACTTTACAAACTTTTTTTGCTATATTAGCGGGAGCAATTCTAGGTAGTCGCATCGGATCCATTGCCATGATTGTCTACATGCTTGTCGGGTTAGTTGGTGTTCCGGTTTTTGCAAAATTCGGCGCTGGTATATCGACCTTTGTTAGTCCGACATTCGGGTTTATCCTTTCCTTTATCCTAATCGCCTTCTTTGTTGGAAAGATCGTTGAAAAAAAACGCAGCTTGAAGGCATTTATTATGGCTGCTCTCATAGGATTGGTCGTAAATTATTTGTTTGGGACCAATTGGATGTATTTCGCCTATAAAATTTGGGCAGCAGCGCCGGAAGGGTTCACCTACGAAATGGCTTGGTTATGGATGGTGCCACCACTACCAAAGGATATTATTTTAGCCGTATTTGCAGGTGTGATGGCATATCGTTTAGAAAAAACGGTTCTCTCTAAAGGGCAATTTAAACACTTGAAAAATGTTAGTTAAGTAACAGACCTATCTTAATGGAACTGAAACTTCCACCAAAAGATAGGTCTTTATATGTGTTTATACCTGATACCTATCATGTTTATCTTGTAAAATCTCCCATCTATCTCTAAAATATAGATTAAGTCAAGTACTAATGAAAGGGATTAATCCTATGGGAATGAACGGCTCTAATATACTTACTCAACTTGAATTAAGGGTTTTATTAGATAAGTATGTCAAGGAACTTTTATGTCATTACCAAGTGATCATAGAAAATAACCCTGATGCCTTTTTGGTAATTGACCGGGAGGGTTATTTATCGTTTCTAAACCCTGCATGTGAAAAAATGATAGGTTTTTCTTTAGATGAACCATGGACAGTTACATATAATCAGATTCTTACTACTGACGCTTGGGGTAAAGCGAACAGATATTTTCAACAATCCCTAGAAGGAAAAGTCGGCAATTTTGACAGTTCCTTTTTATCAAAAGAGGGGCAACGTATCGAGGTTAATATTACGAAACTTCCCATTAGTGTCCAAAATGAAATTATTGGTGTAGTAGTGATTGCAAATGATATTACCCAATTAAAGTTAAATAAAAAAAGCTATCGGGATGCACAACAAGTCTATAATTTCCTCGCACACAATTCATTGGATCTGATTACGAAAACAGATCTAAAAGCAAAGTTGAAATTCGTTTCAGCTTCGTCCTTACATATTACTGGCTATTCGCATGAAGAATTAATTGGAAAGTCCTTTTTTGAATTGGTACATCGGGATGATCGTGATTTAGCGAAACAAAACTACTTTAACCTATTAAATAGTGGATTTAAGCGTGATACCTTTCGTATCCAGAAAAAAGAAGGTACCTATATTTGGATGGACGTTGAGTTTGTCCCAATTATTGATGATGATACTGAACAGTTAAAAGAAATTATTAGTGTCGCTAGGGATATTACTGAATTGAAAAAAGCCGAAAATGCTATTAGTGAAAGTGAACAACGGTATCGCAATTTGGTTGAGTATTCTCCTGATGCAGTCGTTATCATACGCAATGGCCTTATTTTATATATCAATGACACCGGTGTGGAATTGTTTCAAGTAGAGAGTCGTGATGTGATGATTGGTAAGGATTACTTTGAACTCCTTGAACCAGAAAAAAATAACATGCTGGAGAAAAAAATGGCTAAGAAACACCTGGCCATTGATTTTATGGAGCAGAGATTAATTTTACCAAATGGTAATCTATTAGAGGTTGAAGTGAAGGGCATCCCCACGATCTATCAAAACGAATCAGCTATTCACCTTATTATCCGCGATATTTCCGAACGCAAAAAAACCCAGGAGTTGATGATCAACTCGGAAAAATTATCGGTAGCGGGAAAGCTAGCTGCTGGGATAGCCCATGAAGTTCGCAACCCATTAACGGCAATAAAGGGATTTATTCAGTTGATTGAGCATAAATACCAAGAAGACCACACCTATTTTGATATCATTTCTTCAGAAATTAACCGAATTGAAATTATCCTTAATGAACTCCTTATATTGGCGAAACCACAAAAGTTAAAGTTTGAAAAATGTCGCCTAAGAGTCGTTTTGGATCATGTCGTTACCCTAATCAATACGGAAGCAATTATGAATAATGTTGAAATTGATACTCAATACGAATTTAAAAATCTCTGGATCAATGGCGACGAGAATCAATTAAAACAGGTTTTTATTAATATCTTAAAAAATGCTATCGAGGCAATGCCTAAAGGTGGAAAAATAACCGTTGAGGTTAAAGAGTTTGAATATAAAAAAGTAAAAATCCAATTTATTGATTGTGGTATAGGAATTCCGAAGCGGTTATTAGATCGAATTGGTGAGCCGTTTTTTACAACCAAACAAGGTGGAACGGGCCTTGGATTAATGATTAGCAAAGAAATCATTGAAAATCATAATGGAAGTTTTTCTATACAAAGTGGGGAAAACGGAACAACGGTTGAGATTGCTTTACCAATTTTATAGACAAAAGGCGAACAGTGAATTTAGAAGCTGTTCGCTTTTCTATATGGGGAACAGAAGTTGCTAATTATCATAGTCTAAAAAAGGGATACTTCGTGAATAGTCAATAAAATGAAACGGGTGATCATGATGAAAAAACCAATCATCGGGGTAACAGCGCATGTGGAATTAGATTATAAACATAGTTTGGCGAGCGACTATATAAAGGCGATTATCGGGGCAAATGGGGTGCCAGTGATATTACCGATTTGGCTAGATCATGATGTTAATCAGTTGGTTGATACGTTAGACGGGGTAGTCATAACGGGTGGTGGAGATATTGACCCTACTATCTTTGGGGAAGAACCTCATCCGCAGTTGGGAACGATTTCCCCCGGAAGAGATAGCTTTGAAATGGCAATCATACAATCTTTTTTAAAAAGAAATAAGCCGATTCTAGGAATTTGCCGTGGGATGCAAATTTTAAATCTTACCTTTGGTGGCGACATGTTTCAGGATATTTACAGTCAAATTGATCAACCTTTACTACAGCATAGCCAAAAGGCAAATCGAACTCACCGTGCTCACTATGTAGAGGCTCGGGAAGGCAGTCTAATGGCCAGATTAGCAGGAGAGACCAAGTTTATGGTGAATACGTTTCATCATCAAGCCGTTCGAAATGTCCCTTTACCATTAACAGTGTCAGGGGTAGCATCAGATGGTGTGATTGAAGCAATTGAAAGCAAAAAGCATCGGTTCGTGCTTGGGGTTCAATGGCATCCTGAAAGCTTGGCAGTAGCAGGGGATGAGATGAATCAGCGGATATTTACTGAGTTCGTAAATAACTGCAAATAATAAAAATGGAAGCGAACAGCACCTGGTACTGTTCGCTTCTGTGTTTTTTATAAGTAAGGACTTTCGTGTTTTGCTTTTAACTGTCTCCAGCGACGTTCAATCTCTTCATCGAACATTTGGAGCATTTCCTGGCTATTTTCGTTTAATAAATGCTTCGTTTTGCCCATCAGTTTCAGCCACTCGCTAGATTGAATCCGTTTGTTTTTCTCTTCAGGATCATAGGTAATCGTTGTCATTCCACGCTCTACCTCATAGAGTGGGAAGAAACAGGAATTAACCGCAGCTTCCACGATTGTTTGACCTAGTTCTTCTTTAGACTTCCAGTTAAGTGGGCATGTGATTAAAATTTTACCATACACCATCCCGACGTTGTTTGCATACCATTGGGCTTTGGCAGCCTTTTTCAATAAGTCGCGGTCGAATGCTTCAGACCCGGTAAATACATAAGGAATATGGGTTGCAGCCATAATTTGCGCAGTATCCTTATGATGGAATGGCTTTCCGTTTTGGAAGCTACCGACATTTGAGGTGCTCGTCATATGACCCATTGGAGTCGAGTAGGAAAGTTGACTACCCGTATTCATATAACCTTCGTTATCATACTCAAGAATAATCATTTTATGATTGCGCAGCGCTGTACCAATCGCTGGCCCCATGCCAATATCCATTCCGCCGTCGCCGGTAATCATTACGAAAGTAAATTCATCACTTAATCCAAGTTTATCAAATTCACCGCGGCGCTTACGTTCATGGAACATTTCCACTAGACCTGACATGGTTGCTGATCCATTTTGGAATAGATTATGGATATAAGTCGCTTTATGAGAACTATAAGGATAGCCCGTCGTTACGACCATTGCACAGCCAGTGTGGAAAAGGGCAACGATATCACCTTCAATTCCTTTAAAGAACAATTCAAGTCCAGAAAAAATTCCGCAGCCTGGACAAGCACCATGGCCCGATGCCAGACGCTTTGGTTTTTTCGTTAAGTTCCGCAGTGGTGGGATTTTCACATTCAACTCGCCCGTCTCCTCATTTGGAGTGACTGTGATAAGACCAGTATTTAAGTCTTCTTTTTTCAGCGGATTAAGTACTCGTTTTGGTGCTAAATCTTTTCTGCCAGGTGTATGACCAAAATAGTCAAATGGCTTTTCAACAAAGGATTGTTCTGCTGCCTCTAATGCAATTTGGAAAAAGTGCTCCGCATCATCTGCATAGAAATCCTTACCGCCTAATCCATAGACGCGGTTAACAACTTTAGTCGTCACATTTCCATAAGTTTGTAATGCAGCTCTAATTTCCAGCGCCATGTTTCCACCGCGAGCTCCATAAGAGTCAGCACGGTCACCAATCGTTACGGCCTTTATGTTTCGTAAAGCCTCTACAATTTGCTTTTGCGGGAATGGGCGAATCATATTTGGCGAGATGACTCCAGCTTTAATGCCCTTCGCACGAAATGCGTCGGCGACATCCTTACAAACCTCGGCTGCTGAGTTTAGCATAAACACAGCAATTTCTGCGTCTTCCATGCGATATAAATCAAGGATTGGGTATTCGCGGCCAGTAAGCTCTGCATATTCCTTCGAGATTCTTTCAAAAACTTCTTCCGCTTTGTACATTGCTTCCGATTGCTGATAGCAGTTGTTGATATAATCAGGTTCATTCATGTAAGGTCCGATGGTGACTGGATTTTCACGATCTAAGGCGTGAGCGAACTCAGTCGGAAGTTCACCAATAAACTTTTGAACATCAGCACGGTTTTTAATGACTTGAACCTTCCGCTTTTGGTGAGAAGTAAAATAGCCATCAAATGAAACAATGACAGGTAAACGTACTTCAGGGTCTTCTGCTAGTTTAATTGCAAGAATGTTCATATCATACACAATCTGTGGGTCGCGGGCCATTAGGATTGGCCAACCGGTATTAAGCGCAAAATACAGATCGGAATGGTCACCGTGAATATTTAATGGTCCTGAAACGGAACGGTTTACTAGGTTTAATACCATCGGGAAACGTGTTCCTGATTGCACCGGCAACTGCTCCAGCATATAGAGGAAACCGTTCGCACTAGTCGCGTTAAAGACACGGCCACCGCCTGTTGAGGCACCGTAGCATATTCCAGCTGAACCGTGTTCACCATCAGCCGGGATTAACACGATATCATGCTCACCCTTAGCCTTCATTCCATCTAGGAACTGGGCAACCTCAGTTGAAGGGGAGATAGGAAAATAACCCATGACATGATAATTAATTTGATGGGCAGCATAAGCAGCCATTTCATTTCCAGATTCAAATACAACGGTTTGTTCAACCGAACCAGTAGGAACGGTCAGTTTTTCACTTGTTAATTCAATCGACATAAGGTTCCCACCTTTCATTAATTTTGTGCTACTAAATCAAATATATGAGGTACGCGATTTTGTTCAGCGTAGCCGTCATTGTATTCTCTTTCACTAGAAAGCGCTTCCACAGGACACGCAGTTACACACTTCAAACAGCCCTTACAATATTGATAATCAATTCCTTTTAAGAACATTTGTGGTCTACCACGCTTATCAGCTTTTTCTTCCCAAACGAAACAGAAATCTGGGCAGGCGGTGTCGCAGGCAGCACAGTTAATACATTTATCCTGATGAAAATGCGGCAGCATCCCCGCGCGTGAAATACTTAAATCTTTTAAAATACTATTTCCCGGATTCGTTATCATTCCGCCAAGAGGCTGTGTTTCGTATCCGAGAATGGGCTCTGGTCTTGAAAATGGCTTTGGTTCCGTTCCCGATTCCGGAAGGTAAGTCTTAAATTCTACTTCATTATAGCCACGGTCAAAGGTTCTTAGATTCGGTTCGACAAGGTGAGGGTACTTTTTCTCAAATGTTTTCTTAATCGTATTCCTCATGGACTCTGGGTCTAAGAAATCTAAAATTCGGTATAGAGCACCGAGCATGGCAGTGTTAACCTTTGTTTGTTCCTCCAAGGCAATTTCAGTTGCGTTCACAACAGCAATCGTTCCGCCTAAGATATTCATTTGTTTTTTGAGTTCTTCAGGAGTTTTTTGTGAGTTTACTAGGATGGTACTGTCTGGATAAATCCCGCTTGTACAATTAACCGTTTTAAAAAGGGCATCATGGAAAATGCCTACAACATGAGGACGTTCAATAGGTGTGGTATCTCGGATGTTCGTCTCCGGTTCACAAAAACGAATATGTGCTTTAACAGGGGAGCCTTTTTTCTCAGAACCGTATGAAGAAAATCCTACTCCGTTCAATCCATTGCCGACAACCCCATCTTCTGAGAGCAGTTTACCCGCTAAATTGGCTCCCAATCCGCCAATTGATTCAAGACGAATTTCATAGAACCCTAGTTCATTTACTTTTGGTAGCTTCGCCAAAAGGATTCCTCCAATCTGTATCAGTTTTAGGTAGAAAGAATAGTATAAATTTTCTATAAATTTATATGTTAAATTGTAACAGGGTATGAAAATAATTACAACAGTAATTCCAATACAAGAAAGATTTAGAGGTTAATTACTGAAACGAAAGGGGTTCTAGCTGAAAACTGATATATTACAGTATATGATTTATTATATAACAGTAAAGATAGCCCTACTATTCTTATAGTGACAATCCCCCTCAAAATAGAGTAAAATTATTCCTTAAAGTAAGGGGGAATAAGTATGAAGAGTAGAACTTCAGTTATGATCAGTATCGTTTTAGCGATGCTAGTAGCATCCATCGATACGACAATCATGAATACAACGATGCCTGTAATTGCCAAGGAATTAGGCAGACTTGATTTATATGCTTGGTCGTTTGCTGCATATATGATTGCAACCACAATCTTCTCACCGGTAGCAGGACGTCTGTCCGATTTATTCGGGCGGAAAAAGGTATTTGCATCCGGAATCATCATCTTTCTAATCGGATCACTCCTCTGCGGATTATCCGCCAATATGGTTCAATTAGTTATTTTCCGCGGGCTTCAGGGAATTGGAGCAGGGTTCATGATGCCGTTTCCTGCGATTATTGCCGGAGATTTATTTTCAATTGAAAAACGTGGGAAAATTCAAGCTCTATTTACGGGTATGTGGGGACTTTCAGCAATTCTTGCGCCAATGTTGGGGGCGTTTTTCGTGGAGGTTCTGACATGGAGATGGATTTTCTATGTTAATCTGCCCATTTGCTTAATTGCCTTCCTCATGCTGCTACCGTATGATGAAAAATACGAGCCGAAAAAGGCAAGTGTTGATTACATCGGAGCTATCTTATTTGGGGTTGGGGTAACCTCTTTGCTTTTAGTAACGGTCGTTAAGAGTAGTCAATGGATTTATTTTATTTTTGGTGCATTAGTGCTTGTCGGCTTTTACTTTTTTGAGAAAAAACAAATTTCACCAATTGTTCCATTTTCGATGTTTAAAAATCGAACAATTGCCTGGATAAACACAAATGGATTTGTCGGGAATATGGCCTTATTTGGAACTTCGAGCTATATTCCACTGTTTTTGCAAAACGTCGGGAAACTATCATTATTTATGAGCGGTGTTGCCCTTTTAAGTTCTGCCATCGGTTGGATGGCGATGTCGGTACCTGCAGGGAAGTGGATTTTAAAATATGGTTACCGAAGATTGTTTATTATTGGAAATGCCCTCTTGCTTATATCCGGTTTTTTCTTGATGCAGTTAAATGAAAATCATGGCTTTTGGTATGTGTTTTTCGTGTTAATTATACAGGGTGCGGCATTTGGTCTGTTATCAACAGTTAGTGTCATCGGCGTTCAGCAGCTGGTTGGTCCACATGAGAAAGGAATTTCAACTTCTTTCCTTATGTTCTGCCGGAATACAGGAACGGCAATTGGCGTAACCATAATGGGAGCCTTATTAATCAGTGGTGGATCCGATTATATGGAAGGCATCCATCGATTATTCTTATATGGATTTTTTGGTAGCATTTTAGCTGTCTTCACATCGTTTTTTATAAAAAACGATAAGGCTGGACAGGGTGAAATAGTTGTGAAAAGTAAGTTAGGGTAATGAATGGGATGTCCGTTAAAGGGCATCTTTTTTATTAGGATTTGTGAAGGAACTTTGTACTGTTCATTCATTCCAATCAAAATAGTTTAAATTTTGCTATAATAATATTTAAATTATTAAGGTTTTGAAAGGTGATTTCATCGTGACTAGTATTTTGGCTCGCAATAATGTAACGATAATAGGAGAAGGAGATAAAACCATTATTTTCGGCCATGGATTTGGCTGTGACCAAAATATGTGGAGATTGCTAGTACCTTATTTTCAAGATGAATATCGATTAATTTTATTTGATTACGTTGGTTCGGGTAAGTCCGAATTAAGCGCTTATAATCTTAAACGCTATGGCAATCTTGTCGGGTATGCACAAGATGTTTTGGAAATTGTTGATGCATTAAAGTTAGAAAAGCCCATTTTTATCGGACATTCGGTTAGCTCGATGATTGGCATGCTGGCGTCTATTGAACGACCAGATGTTTTTGAAAGTCTTGTTATGATTGGTCCATCCTCTTGTTATTTGAACGATTTGCCAGCGTATGTGGGTGGGTTTGAGAAAAAGGAAATAGTAGAGCTACTCGATATGATGGAGATGAACTTTATCGGTTGGGCAAGCTATTTGGCACCCATTGTCGTGAATAACCCCGAACGACCGGGGCTTGCTAAGGAGGTAGCGACAAGCTTTAGCTCATCTGATCCGGCCATTACACGTGAATTTGCTGAAGTGACCTTCTTTTCTGACCATCGAGAGGACCTGGAAAAGTCTGATGTTCCAACATTAATATTGCAATGTTCAGATGACAGTATCGTTCCAATCGAAGCAGGGGAGTATTTGCATCTAAATTTGAAGAATAGCACGTTTCAATTAATGGAGGCGAAGGGCCATTATCCTCATTTAAGCCATCCTGAAGAAACGGTCTATTATATTAAAAAGTTTCTATCATCCTATTAATAGTAGAGGAGGGGCATAACTAAATGGAAGAGCGTTTGGAGCATGTCCCTTGTGGTTTTGTATCAATCACAAGTAAAGGCATCATAACCTTGGTAAACCAAACCTTTTTGGATATGGTTGGCTACGAGAAAAATCAATTATTGAACCAGCATATTGAATCAATTATGTCAGGGGCTAATAAATTTCTATTCCACACCTACTTTTATCCTTACATTCAATTGTATGGTCATGTTGATGAACTGTATTTGACGATTAGGAATAGTAAAGGTGAGGATTTACCCATTCTTCTAAACGGAAAACGAAATCGGATAGGGGATTCTGAGTTCATTGATTGTGTATTTGTTAAAATGGACAAACGAATCGATTACGAAAATGAACTTCGAAATGCTAAAAGGCAAATTGAAGAGGCTTACCGTGCAAAGGATGAAGCACTTGCAAAATTAGAAGTCCTCCATAAGGATGTCGAAGCGAAGCAAACGGAATTAATGGCCTTAAATAAGGAGTTAGTAAGATTAGCAACATCCGATCCCCTAACTGGACTGAAAAATCGCAGGTTTCTCTTTGAAACCATAGATAAGTATATTGCAGAATTTACAGTAACAAGTACCCCATTTTCTATACTTATCATTGATATTGACTATTTTAAAAATGTCAATGATACATGGGGGCACCTGGTTGGTGACCATATATTACGCGAATTGGCAAAGATTATGCAGGCAGGATTACGAAAAGAAGATATCCCCGGTCGCTATGGTGGAGAAGAGTTTATGATTCTGTTACCGAATACTAACGCTGAAGCGAGTAAAATGATAGGAGAGAAAGTTAGGCTTGCCGTCGAGACGGCCGTTTGGGACCAATGCTCTGTGACGGTAAGTATTGGTGCAGCCACCTTCAGTCCTGAAGATACCAATCTAACCATCATTTCAAATGCTGATAAAGCCCTTTATACCTCGAAAGCGAATGGGCGAAATTGTGTTACCCATTCACTTGAATTGTTTTAGCGTCTAGGAAAGGGAACAGCCGGTCACTGTTCCCTTGAATGATTATCTTAAAAAGATAAGTATTTATGATGGTCAATTCGATAGACTTCTTTGGGACACCTATCTATCATCGCTTTACATAAAACTTTATTATCATCTCTTTCTACAAAGTCAAACTACACTGCTAACCTCTTAAACGGCTTCGTCAACCTTTATTAATGCTAAATAAGGCATCTTCCCACTAAAAATAATTCCAGAATAATATTATTCAGAAAATTGTTGAAATCATTTATAGTATTCCATATAGTTGAAATTAAAGAAATGTTCCAAAATATTTCCGAAAATGAATATATTAATAAGTAAACTTATAAATGAGGTGCTGTTTAGTGGATTCGCAGATTTCGAAGTTAGTAGAGGACCTATACCCTTCAATGGTTGAGTGGCGACGTGATTTGCATAAGCATGCTGAATCTGGGTGGCTCGAATTTCGAACAGCTTCATTAGTTGCAGCCATGCTTGATAGCTGGGGCTTTGAAGTGAAGGTAGGGCGTGAGGTGATTAAATCAGAAGCACGCATGGGTGTTCCATCTGATAAAGTATTGAAGCAGCATTTTGATCGAGCTTTACAACAAGGGGCAAACCCAAACTGGCTCCCTGCTTTTGAAGGCGGTTTTACAGGAGTAGTGGGAATTTTAGACACGAAACGCTCCGGACCAACCATTGGAATACGCTTTGATATGGACGCCCTAGACCTGTATGAATCTGAGGAGGGTGAACATTTTCCTGTAGTAGCGGACTTTGTTTCTATTAATAAAGGAATGATGCATGCTTGTGGCCATGATGCCCATACGTCTATTGGGTTGGGTCTTGCCAAAGTGCTAATAGAGATGAAGGATCAATTAAACGGGAGAGTGAAAATCATTTTTCAACCAGCTGAAGAAGGGGTTCGTGGCGCGAAATCAATGGTGGAAGCTGGCGTTGTCGATGATGTTGATATTTTTGTAGCGTCACATATTGGAACAGGAGTCCCATTAGGTGGATTCATCAGTGGTACGAAGGGATTTTTATCAACATCGAAAATGGATGTGACCTATACTGGGGTGGCAGCCCATGCTGGAGGAAAACCTGAAGATGGGAAAAATGCCTTGTTGGCAGCATCAACTGCTGTATTAAATTTGCACGGTATCTCTCGGCATAGTGAAGGAAACTCTCGTATTAATGTTGGAGTTTTACAAGCAGGAAGTGGTCGCAATATTATTCCTGCAATCGCCCAGCTCAAAATAGAAACAAGGGGCGAAACATCCGAGGTGAATGAATACATTTTAAAAAATGCCATCCAGATTATTAAAGGAGCCGCCGTGATGTATGATGTGGATGTCTCCTACGAAATTGTTGGTGAAGCAAGATCCTGTGATTCGAGTGAAGAGCTGATGGCCTATATTGGTAGAGTAGCAGAAAACGTGCCAGAGATTGAGTTTATTCAAAATGATATGCCATTTGCAGCGGGATCGGAGGATGCAACCTATATGATGGAAAGAGTAAGGCGGAATGGTGGGGTAGCCTCTTATGCCATCTTTGGTACGACCCTAGAAGCGGGGCATCATCATGAACGTTTTGATATTGATGAATCGGTTATGAAGATAGCCGTCAAAACCTTAGCAATGGTAATAGCCAATAGTGATCATTTAGAAAAATAACTTGATGTCGGGGTGAATTTAATGAGAACAGCAGATTTAGTTTCGGAAATGAACGAGTTAATCGAGAAGAAAAGAGACCGTTATATTGATATTAGTGATAAAATTTGGGCTTGCCCGGAAACGAGATTCCAAGAGTACCAGTCATCGGAAATACTATGTCAGGCTTTGGTTGCTGAAGGTTTCCAGGTTGAAAGAGAAGTTGGAGGGATTAAGACGGCTTTTATAGGGACCTATGGTTCTGGAAAGCCCGTTATCGCACTTCTTGGAGAATTTGACGCTTTATCTGGATTAAGTCAAAAAAGCGGGGTAGCGGAAAAAGAGGCTTTAGTAGAGGGTGGAAATGGCCATGGTTGTGGACATAATTTATTAGGGACTTCGCCGTTAGCCGCTGTGGTTGCGATTAAAGAATATATGAAGGAACATCATCTTCAAGGGACGATTAAATATTTTGGCTGTCCAGGGGAAGAAGGTGGCTCTGGAAAAACCTTTATGGTTAGAGAACATTTATTTGATGATGTTGACTGTGCTCTTACTTGGCACCCAAATTCATTTAATGGCGTATTTACAGTATCTTCCTTAGCCAATTATCAGGTTTATTTTAAATTTAAAGGAACGGCGTCACACGCTGCTAATTCTCCTCACCTAGGCAGAAGTGCACTAGATGCTGTGGAGTTAATGAATGTGGGTGTGAACTATTTGCGTGAGCATATCATACCGGAGGCAAGAGTCCATTACTCGATTGTCAATGCAGGTGGAACGTCCCCAAATGTGGTTCAAGCGGAGGCAGAGGTATTGTATTTGATTAGGGCACCAAAATTGGCAGAAGTGAAAAGCATTTATGAAAGAGTGGTAAAAATTGCTGAAGGTGCGGCTCTTATGACGGAAACAACCGTAGAGGTAAAATTTGATAAGGCCTGCTCTGACTATAACCCTAATACCGTACTTGGAAAAGTGGTGCATAGCCAGTTAGAATCTGTGGGTGAAACTACCTATACAGAAGAGGAAATCCAATTTGGCCGAAGTATTCAACAAAAAATTACAAAAGAAGATGTAGAAAACGCCTTACAGGAAATGAAGAAAACGTCTGTAGCATTATCAACCCATAAGAAGAAAGAATTGCAGGAGTTCCCGTTTTGTGTGGATGTGTTGCCTTTTAAGGAAACCGACGCGATTCTGTTCGGATCAACCGATGTGGGTGATGTCAGTTGGGTCGTTCCAACGGCACAATTCTATAGTTCCTGCTTTGTGTTTGGGACTCCATTACACACTTGGCAGCTTGTTTCTCAAGGGGCGACTTCGATTGCTCATAAAGGAATGCTTCAGGCAGGTAAAGTATTGGCAGCTTCAGCAATTGAATTATTTAAGGATCCATCAATTATTCGACAAGCAAAAGAGGAGCTTGATTTGAAATTGGCGGAATCACCGTATTTCTGTCCGATTCCTGAGGGAGTAGAGCCTTCACCGTTAAGATAGATTAAATGAGTACTGCCGGAGAATCATTGCTTTGATTCCCCGGCTATTTTGTTAAAAAAAGTTGAGTTAGTTGGAAAAAGAGATTTAAGCGAGATATGATAGAAAAAATATCTTTTGGGTGATGCTTATGTTTTTAAAACGAGTAACATTATTGCGGGAGAAAGTATCGACCTTTCGGATGTATCCTTTTTCCATACCAGCCATTCGAGGGTTGGAGGAGCTAGAAATTCCTAGTAATGTCACGTTTTTTGTCGGGGAAAATGGGTCAGGTAAATCGACCTTACTAGAAGCAATTGCGGCACAAATTGGTTTTAATAAAGCGGGCGGGGGACAAAACAATCGGTTTGAAATAACGGACACAGTCTCTCCTTTGGGTGATTATCTGCGATTATCCTGGCTACCTAAGATAAGTAACGGTTTTTTCTTGCGGGCGGAAACATTTTATGATTTTGCTTCCTATTTGGAGCAACTTCAACAGGATAATCCGGGTGACGACGTTTTTGCTGCTTATGGGGGAAAATCATTACATGAACAATCACATGGGGAATCATTTCTATCCTTATTTAAAAACCGATTTGGCCAAAAGGGTATCTATTTATTGGATGAGCCTGAGGCGGCTCTGTCACCTGCAAGACAACTGGCTTTGCTTAAAATCATCCATGATTTAGAAAAAGAAGGAGCCTCACAATTCATCATCGCTACCCACTCACCAATACTATTAGGCTATCCAAATGCAACCATCCTTCAATTCGATCACGAAACGGGAATAACAAAAGTAGAATACGAAGAAACCGAACACTACCAACTAACCAAATACTTCCTCACCAACCGACAAGGAATGTTAAGACACCTATTCCAAGACTAACAAGATACCGCTTTAACGCTTTAAAGCATTCGGGGACTGTCCCCTAGTGTTTTTAAAAAAATACACGTGCTTTAAAGCGCTAAAGCGGTTTCGCTGTTTTAGTCTTCTAGATAGGTAATTTTGCCTTCTTCGAGTGTTTGGATTCTGGCTAGTGATTCTACACGAAGTCCTTTTTCACGAAGCTGTTTTCCTCCTGGCTGGAAACATTTTTCAATTAAGATCCCAATCCCAGCAATTTTTGCACCTGATTGTTTCACAATATCAACTAATCCAAATGCTGCTTGGCCATTGGCTAGGAAATCATCAATAATGATGACGCTATCTTCCGATGAAAGGAATTGTTTAGACACGGAGATCTCGTTCGTTTCATTTTTTGTAAAGGAATGAACAGACGAGGTTAACAAACCTTCTGATAGAGTCAAAGACCTTCTTTTTCTTGCAAAAATAACTGGGACTCCAAGTTCAAGCGCCGTCATTAATCCAGGGGCAATTCCGGATGATTCAATGGTTACTACTTTTGTTACGTTGTCGTCTTTAAAACGTTGGGCAAATTCCTTCCCAATTTCAAGCATAAGTTGAGGATCTATTTGATGATTAATAATCGAATCAACCTTTAAGACATCTTTAGATAGTACCTTTCCTTCCTTTTCTATCCTTCTCTTCAATAATTCCATGATGTTCCTAACCCCCTCTTAGTGTAAAAAGAAAAAACCTAAAAGTCATTGCACTCTTAATCTATCGAGTGAGCCATGACCTTCAGGTTTTATAGAAGGAACGGAATTACTATTTCATCATGAAATGAATGAAATTCCACATTGCTCACTCATAGTCAGAGTATTTACGGTACTCCGGTAGAAACTTGCTGGCCATATCCCAGCGATTATATGAGTGAAGTATTCTAATATAGTTTTGAAAAGAATTATAGGACCTAATGCTTCATTTGTAAACCAAATAATACTGGCAATATCCTTTAGTGCTTTAAAGCGTGTGGGGACTGTCCCCTAGGTTATTAAAACACTAAAGCGCTAAAGTGATGGTTGTCATTTTTCTGGTTTGGTCATATAATGAATAATAACAATTTTGAAATTTTTAAGGAGGTGGAATTGAGATGAGTCGATCTGTTGGTTTGCAAGGACAATATTTAGAGTTTATCTATATTTGTCGTGCAATTTTTCATGATGTGGTTAATAACGGGACCAGTCTGCCCTTTTTTAGCCAAATGAATATGAAAAACCAACAGTAAGAGGTCTCAATTCCTAACTCGATGAATAAATCGGTGGCAAAATGAGAGCTATTTAGCTCTTTTTTTGTTAGCTTGCTTTTGCATCCCATAGAAAGATCCTGCCTTGAACAGGGGATATCTATCTTTTTTGCTAAAGCGCAATGATGTTATCGATAAGCCATGGAAGGCGTCTACTCTTCCATGGCTTTTTTATTTTTTGCCTCTTACTGAAAACTAATGAATCGGAAGGAAGAGGAATATGATTTTATGTAGTGTTCAACAATTAACCAAGATGTTCGGTGGCAATATCATTTTTGAAAATTTATCGCTGGAAATTCAAGAAAAAGACCGTATTGGCCTTGTAGGTCGGAATGGCAGTGGAAAAACGACAATTTTTAAATTGTTAGCAAATGTGGAAGCACCTGATACTGGGCAAATTCATCTGAAAAAAGGAGCAAAGGCTGGCTATTTGGCGCAAATCCCGCAATATCCAGAGGGAACCACAGGTCAGGATGTCCTTCAATCGGCTTTTACTGAGCTTTACAAAATAAGCCATCGCCTTCGAGAACTAGAAGAAAGTATGGCCATAACAATTGATGAAAACCAATTAGCCAAGGACCTTCAAGAATATGGCCGCCTACAGGATCTCTTTACCCTTTCAGGAGGCTATGAAGTGGAAGCCAATATTGCCAAGGTGGTAAATGGGGTGTCTATCGGGGACTTGCTAACGAAGCCATTCAACAGATTAAGTGGTGGCGAACAAACAAAAATTTGCCTAGGGCTCATCCTTCTTCAGCAGCCTGAGCTGCTACTCTTAGACGAACCGACGAATCACCTCGATATAACTGCGGTCGAGTGGCTTGAAGAATTTTTAAAAGAATACGAAGGAACGGTAGTGTGTATTTCGCATGATCGCTATTTCTTAGATCATGTTGTGACTAAAGTATATGACTTAGAAGATGGTGAACTAACGGTTTATCACACCAATTATTCGGGTTTTGTAAAGGAGAAAGAAGAACGTCTGCTCCAAGAGTTCCAAGCCTATCAGGAACAGCAAAAGAAAATCAAAAAGATGAAGGAAGCCATAAAGCGACTTAGGGAATGGGCTAATCAGGCGAACCCACCGAATGAAGGGCTTCATAAACGGGCTCGTAATATGGAGCGCGCCTTACAGCGGATGGAAATGCTAAAACGTCCAGTTCTGGAGCGAAAGCAAATGGGCTTAGAATTTGAAAAAACTGAGCGCAGTGGCAAGGATGTTTTTACATTAGAAAATGTTTCAAAAGCATATGGAGAGAAAAGGCTGTTTAACGAAGCCAACCTGCTCGTACAATATTTGGATCGAACGGCGATTGTCGGTCCAAACGGGGCTGGAAAATCGACGATTATTAAGATGATCCTCGCTGAAGTGAAACCGGATGCAGGAGGAGTTAAACTGGGGAGTAATGTTAAAATCGGCTACCTATCGCAGCACTTTACATTTTCTGACCCGAACAGGAGGCTGATTGATGCCTTTCGAGACGAGGTTCATTTAGCAGAAGGTGAAGCACGTCATATACTAGCGAAATTTATGTTCTATGGGCCTAATGTCTTCCGCAAGGTTGGTCAGTTAAGCGGCGGTGAAAAAATGAGGCTCCGATTAGCACAATTAATGCATCAGGATCTTAATTTCCTTGTGCTAGATGAGCCGACAAACCATTTGGACATAGATTCGCGCGAAGTGTTAGAGGATGCATTAGAGGATTTCAAGGGGACGATTTTGGCGGTATCCCATGACCGATATTTCTTAAATAAGCTTTTCCCAAAAACGTACTGGCTTGATAATCAAAGGCTCCACTATTTTGACGGCAACTACTCCTGGGCAAAAAAGAAGCTTGAGGAGCAAAATGCAAGGTTAGATTTCGAAAAAGAAATGCCTACGGTGAAGGCTAAGAAAGAGACAATTAAGACCTTGCCACAAGGACAATGCAGTCAAAAACTAATTGATGAACTGGAAATGACTTTAGAGCATATTGAAGAACAGTTAGCCCAGCTAGAAGTTGAATTAACTCAGGAAACCGATTTACAAAGGCTACAAGAGATTTTTGCAGAAAAACAAAAGCTAGACACAGAACGTGAAAAAATGTATGAACAGTTGGAGAAATTAATTTAAACGAAACAGCGAGAAATTCAATCTAATATGGAAAAAATAAGGAGGTTGGTGACAGGCACCATATTTACACCTATTTGTAGTATACTACAGCTAAAGGAGGGGTTATGTTGAGAAAAGGATTAGTTGGATTTGGTATTGTGGTCGTTATTCTTGTTATTTTTGGTGGGATGTTGGCGTCTAGTTATAATGGTTTTGTTAATTTAGAGGAAAATGTTAATCAGTCATATGCCCAAATCGAAAATCAGCTCCAAAGGAGACTGGATTTAGTACCGAACCTAGTTAATACGGTAAAAGGGTATGCCGCCCATGAAAAGGAAGTCATTGCATCTATTTCCGATGCACGTGCAAGATTAGCCGGTGCTAGAACGGTGGAAGAAGAGGCGACAGCTAATGAAGAACTTTCAGGTGCTTTAAGCCGCTTACTAGTCGTTGTGGAAAATTATCCTAACCTGAAAGCTGATCAGCAGTTCACCCAACTGATGGATGAACTTGCCGGGACGGAAAACCGCATTTCCGTTGCGAGGAAAGATTACAATGACCAAGTGGCTGTGTATAACAAAAAAGTAAAGCAATTCCCTGGAGCGATTATGGCTAATATCACTGGATTTGATGAGAAACAATATTTTAAAGCCGATCCTCGAGCAGCAGAAGCTCCAGAAGTTGATTTTGGAGGAAACGGGTGATGAAAGCGAATCGGGCATTCTGCTTTCTACTGGCGTTTTTCACCTGTTTTCTATATGGGGGAAATACGTTTGCCAAGGATTTACCTGTTCCAACTCCTGTTGGTGACATCTATGTACAAGATTTTGCCCGAGTTTTAGACGTAAGTGAAGTAAATGAGCTAAGAGGAATTGGCAGGGCACTTGAGGACAAAACAACTGCGCAAATTGCTGTATTAACCGTTGGTACAACAGGAGATCGAACGATTCAGGAATATGCAAACGAAGCGTTTCGTCAATACGGGATTGGAAACAAGACAGAAAATAACGGGGTTCTCCTTGTATTAGCGATGGATGACCATCAAGCATGGATAGAGGTGGGATACGGCTTAGAGGGAAGAATACCTGACGGAAAAGTCGGGCGAATTCTTGATCAATATACCGTTCCCTATTTGAAAAATCAACAACCAGACCAAGCTATAGTAGAAACCTATAAAGTGCTTACGAATGAAGTTTTAAGCGAGTACGGTTTAGAGGATGAACAACTAAATCCAAGCCAAGCACCACTAGATGAACACCCAGTATCTACCGACCAAGGTGATGGTATCCCTGCCTGGCTGATTATCATACTAGTGGTAGTATTGCTTTTTCTTGATTTTAAATTTTTTGGTGGATTCCTCACGCAAATGCTTTTATCCATCCTTATGAGAGGTGGCGGTAGAGGCGGAGGAGGAGGTGGCGGCTATCGTGGTGGTGGTGGTGGCTCCTCCGGTGGCGGTGGCGCTGGCAGAGGTTGGTAGAAGAAACGAGTGAAAATAAAAACAATTTTGACAAACTAATTTTTTGAAAGTTTATGATATAATTTACTCTGACTAAACTAACCATTAAGGGGTAATCGCTATGTCTATTTTAAAAGATTTGTTTATTGGCCTTTCCCAAAACCAATTTCTGAATAGTGCTGCTAAGAAGTATGGCTTAAAAATGGGAGCGCAAAGCGTCGTAGCGGGAACAAATATTGAAGAAACAATCAAAAGCATTAAAGACCTTAATTCTCATGGAATTTCTTGTACTGTCGATAATTTAGGGGAATTTGTTTTTAAAAGAGAAGAAGCGACAGAAGCAAAAGAAAACATCCTTGCTGTGATTGAAGCCATTCATGAACATAAAGTGGATGCCCATATTTCATTAAAGCCTACACAGTTAGGATTAGATATCGATTTTCAATTTTGTTTAGAAAACTTAAGAGAAATTGTTGACAGAGCAAATCAATATGAAATTTTTGTGAACTTTGACATGGAGGATCACGGTCATCTTGACCCTTCCTTTGCTATTCTGGACGAGCTTGCAAAAGAATATGATAATGTCGGAACGGTTATTCAAGCATATTTCTTCCGCGCTCAAGAGGACATTGAAAAATATAAGGATTTCCGTCTTCGTATTGTAAAGGGTGCCTATAAAGAGCCCGCTGAGTTGGCTTATCAAGATAAGAAAGATATTGATGCCAATTTTATTAAACTTATCGAGTGGCATTTATTAAATGGGAAGTTTACATCAATCGCAACTCACGACCATAATATTATCAATCATGTGAAAGCGTTTGTAAAAAAGCATGACATTCCAAATGATAAGTACGAGTTCCAAATGCTTTATGGTTTTAGAAAAGATATGCAATTGAAACTGGCTAGCGAAGGCTACAATTTCTGTACCTATGTTCCATTCGGAAATGACTGGTATGGCTACTTCATGCGCCGACTTGCAGAAAGACCGCAAAACCTAAATCTTGTCGCGAAACAAGTGTTTAACAAAAAAACGAACACAGTCATTGGCTTAGCTGCAGGGGCGTTTATACTAGGTAGATTAACAAAGAAAAAATAATAAAGATAATCGGGAATGGTGCCTGTTAGCGCCATTCCCTTTTTCAATCAAACGTTTGATTAGAGGTGATGAATGAAATGAACAGCATTTCCCTTAGCTCACTGTTAGATGTAATTGGGGAATTATTTTCCGACGAGATATCTATAGCCGTTTCGAACACGAAAGAATATATCTATTATCGGCCAAGTAAGCGAATTGATTTGAAAATCAGTTCGGGAGACCCCATTAAGGAAGGGACGATAGCCTTCAAAGCCTTAAATATGCAGTCAAAGGTATCGGAGTTCATTCATCGTGATATTTTTGGCGTTCCTTATCATGGGATGGCCGTGCCATTTTACCATAATGGACTAATAGAGGGCTGTGTAACAGCTATTTATCCGGCATTAACAGAAGGAAAATCTGTTGTGACCGTAAAAGCAACAGATGGATGGATTCCAATGCCTTTTTCCGAGGTTGTTTATTTGGAAGCAAAGGATAAAAAGACCTATGTTTATGGGGAAAGTTTGTCTGGAACCCATAAACACGCGCTGCAGGAATTTGAGTATTTGTTGCCAAAGGATAATTTTATCAGGTGTCACCGTTCTTATATTGTAAATGTCAATCATATTGAAATGATCTATCCTGACACCCATTCAACGTTTGTTTTGTCAATGGATAACGGTCAACGAGTGCCAGTGAGCCAATCCTATTCAAGCTATTTTCGAAAACTTTTAGGATTCTAATCTTTTCTGCTTTAACGTCTGAATTTGCTGTTTTATCCGAATTATTCATAACCTAATCCAAAAAATCCTATCGCCATGCTTTAAATAGTTAAAATATTTCTATATTTATAAAAAGTGAGGGGATTTTGATGAGAAAAGGAATGGAGCGGATTAGGGACCTGCGTTTACAAGACCGTGTTGTCACTCCTGAACAAGCAGCATCATGGATCAGGAATGGAATGACCCTAGGATTAAGTGGTTTTACCCGTGCAGGAGATGTTAAGGCGGTACCGTTTGCCCTAGTCAATCGGGTCAAAGAAACAGGAGAAGATTTGAAAGTCAATGTTTATACAGGTGCCTCACTAGGTTCAGATGTTGATAAATTATTTGCTGAAGCTGGCATTTTGAATAAAAGATTGCCATTTCAAGCTGACCCAACGATGCGAAAAGGAATTAACCAAGGCGATTTTTTATTTGTTGATCAGCACTTGTCTCATACGGCAGAGCTGATTCGTGCAGATGTGATGCCTATTGATATTGCAATTTTGGAAGCGGTTGCAATAACCGAGGATGGATTGGTCATTCCGACAACATCCATCGGAAACTCACTAGCCTTTGCTTTAAATGCAAAGACAATCATAATCGAAATTAATATGGCACAATCTCCGCAGCTTGAAGGCTTGCATGATTTATATGAGCCAGGGAAACAGGGAGAAAGAGGACCAATCCCTTTATCGAAACCAAATGACCGAATTGGTACAATTGGCATTCCGGTTGATATCAATAAAGTCAGAGGAATTGTGTTCACCGACCAATTAGACTCCCCTTCCACTATCGTCCCTCCGGATGAAGAGACTGTGATGATGGCGGGGCATTTAATCGAATTTTTACGCACTGAAGTAAAGAGTGGCCGCCTAACGGAAAAATTAGCGCCGCTACAATCGGGAATTGGTTCGGTTGCTAATGCCGTTCTCCATGGAATGCTAGAATCAGAGTTTAAGGATTTGGAAGTCTATTCCGAGGTGCTCCAGGATGCCGTTTTTGATTTGATGGATGAGGGTAAAGTTCAATTTGCTTCTTGTTGTTCAATCACCCTTTCTGAAAAGAAGATGGCACAGGTTTTTGCCAATTTTGATCAATACCGAGACAAATTAATCATGAGGCCGCAGGAGCTATCGAATCATCCAGAAATTATTCGACGCTTAGGGCTAATCTCGATTAATACTGCCTTGGAATTAGACATCTACGGGAATGTCAATTCAACCCATGTGTTAGGGACAAAAATGATGAACGGAATAGGCGGTTCAGGGGATTTTGCTCGTAATGCACGGCTTGCTATTTTTGTTACCAAATCGATTGCCAAAGGCGGAAATATTTCGAGTATTGTTCCGTTTGTTTCCCATGTTGATCACACCGAGCACGATGTTGACGTAATTGTGACAGAGCAGGGCTATGCGGACTTGCGCGGATTAGCTCCCCGTGAACGAGTAGAACTAATTATTGAAAATTGCGCTCATCCAACTTATAAGGAACAGCTTCGCAACTATTATCAGGAAGCTCTGGTAAGAGGAGGACAAACACCACATGTTTTAGAAAAAGCATTATCATGGCATATTAATTTTGCTAAAAATGGCACGATGTTGGAAAAGGAATTAGCGACTGTATAAATGGCAATCTTCTTTTGTTCTAATTCTCGAGGATAAATAGGGTATAATTAGGCTAATTAGAACGAAAGAAACTGGTGATTTTCATGCGAATTGGTAAATTTGCAAATCAAAATCAACTAAGTGTTGATACCATCAGGCACTATATGGACCTTGGGCTAGTTGTACCTGAAAAAAAGGGTGGTCAATATGATTTCGATGATCGCTGCCAAATGGATTTAGACCTTGTATTAGAATTGAAAGCAATGGGCTTTTCACTGCAAGAAATTAAAACGATACTGCTTTACCGAAATATTGGAAACCTCGAGGCTTACGAGGAAAATACCTACTACCAATCGATATTCAATGAGAAATATCAGAAACTTGATGAAGAAATCGCTGCTTTAGTGGAAATGAAAAACAAACTATCCATGAAATTAGAAGAATTAGCAGTGGAATCTTCTGCTGAGAATGTCGTGTCAGGACTGAATATGAAGGCATTGGATTTATTGAAATGCCTAAATTGTGGTGGTGAACTCGATCTAGAAGATGGAAGAATTCACCGGAATCAATTAATGGAAGGAAGACTTACCTGTGTCTGTGGGGAAGAATATGTCGTAGATTCCGGTATCTTGATCGTGGGAACACCGCACGAAACAAACACTAATCATCTATCGGCTGAAAATATTGGGAATTATATTCAGGCAACCGATTCCTCTTATCTAGATAATCTCCATAAAGGCTTGCAACGAGGGAGTCGCAAAATGGCAGAGTTGAACTTGCATCAGAAGGTAATGTTGGAATTGGGATCGGGAGCTGGATTTTTCTTGCGAACCATTTTTCGGCAATTACCGGAGGATTGCCTATATATTGCCGTTGATCATAATCTGAAAAGACACCAGTTCCTTAAACATTTACTTGAACGAACTGGGATGAAGCGAAATGTTCTGTTTATTTGTACAGACTTTAAGAAAATTCCAATAAAGGATCAGACCGTTGATATACTACTAGATATCGCGGGAACTAGCAACTATAGTTTTGAGCATGAAGAATTTTTGCTAAGTGAAGTGGATGCTTTATTAAAACCCGTTGGATATTTATTGGCTTCGTTTATTGTATTCCATAAATTTAGTCCGAAGGGGAAGATAGAAATCCCGTTGCGAAAGAATTTCACTGATTCGAAAATCAAGGAAAATATTATGAAACTTGGCTACACGGTGATCGAAGAAACGAAAACTTCTCCTGTTCAGAAAGGTGGCCAATTTGAGGATTTTTTTGTTGAGGGAGAAGAAGTTTATACATATGCGTTTTTTGGAAAAAGGTTGGGTTAACCCCAGCTTTTTTTCATTTTGCTTCAAAAAATCGACAAACCTCCTATTGTGATAGGGTTAACCCTCTGCCATACACTTTGGGTATGAAGTAATAAGGAGGATGACGATGAAAAATAATGAATTTCGAAATTTGCTTCTATATTCGGCAGGGAAAACAGTGTCGGTATTTGGAGCGTCTATGTATAACTTTGCTGTCGGCTTATATGTATTAAAAATAACCGGTTCAGCATTAAGTTTTGCCGTGACTTTACTATTAGGGATTTTGCCGATGATTTTAATCAATCCATTTGCAGGGGTGATTGCCGATAAAGTCAATAAGAAGAAGCTTGTCGTGGGAATGGACTTTTTAAGTGGAGTGCTGCTTGTGGCTGTTTATTTTCTTAGTCGGGAATATGGTCTATCGCTCTGGTTGATTTATTGTACGACATTTTTATTAACCTTATGTGCCACCTTTTTTGGAGTGGCGATGGAGTCCGCCAAACCTAATATTGTTTCAGCAAAACGGCTGATGAATTTGAATTCCATTAGTAAAATTATCGATTCCGTTTCATTGATTATGGGGCCAATGATTGGTGGCGTTGCCTTTGCGCTATTCGATATTCGGACCTTTATTGTTTGGAATGGTGTTGGGTTTATTTTATCAGGCTGCTCGCTGCTGTTTATTCAGATTAATCGCCTAGACCTACTAAAGGATGCGGCGAAAATTCATTTTTTCCAAGATATGAAGGAAGGGTTTCGCTATATTATGGAGCGTGACAGTCTGAAGAGTATATATTCAATCTTAATTTCACTTAATTTCTTTATTGGTTTTTCGGTGACAATCCCATTACCTTATATCGTTAATAATGTTTTGGAGTTAAGTACGAAGCAATACGGATTGATCCAAAGTTTTTTTCCGGCTGGCATGATTTTCGGGGCCTTAGTGGTTAAGAGAATGACGGAAAAGATGGCTTATTCAGTACTTTTGAAAAGAATTTCCTATATTTTGTCAATGTTGATGGTGGTATTCGGACTGCCTGTTTTGATAGGTGGATTTGAAAAAGCCTTTTATGTTGTTTTTTTCAGTGTCTTGATGCTGTGTTATGGCATCGTTATCGCGTTAATTGATATTCCCATCGCTTATTATTTGCAAAAGGAAATCCCCGAGGATTATCGTGGTCGTGTACTCAGCATTGGTATTAGTATCGGAAAAACGATGCTGCCGCTGGCAATGGTGTTTTCCGGCCTTTTGTTAAAATGGTTGCCAGCCTATATAATGCCGATTGCAGGAGGGGTGTTATTTTTTCTCATTCATATGTACTCCACTAAAAGGGCTAATATTGAAATTTCGGAAACAGCAGTCGTGTAGGTGCGGACTGAATCGGAGGAGTGGTTTTGAAACCACTCCTTTTTCCCATTTTGTTTTTCGGAAATCATTTATTTCATAAGTCGAATATTTCGGGAGTGAAAATATTTATTGTTTATGGTATGATGGCTTTATTAAATCATGAATATTTAAAAAATTAGTTAATTTCACTTGCTCAGGAGATGAATTCGTATGCCAAGATGGAAAATTAATTTGTGGGTGCTTTGGATTGGTGTGTTTTTCACGGCCGCAAGTTTTTCCATGGTGATTCCGTTTTTACCAATCTTTCTATTACAAATTGGTGTGCATGAACACACGGAAATGTGGTCAGGTTTGATTTTTAGTTCAGCGTTTTTTGCCGGGGCGATTGCGACACCGTTTTGGGGGAATCTTGCCGACAAATATGGTCGAAAGCCGATGATCGTCCGAGCTGGCTTTGCACTGTTTGTCATCTATACGTTAATGGCTTTCGTGACAAGTCCGGGACAAATCTTGGCGCTGCGGATTTTACAAGGCTTACTAAGTGGGTTTATTCCAGGGGCGATTGCTTTGATTGGGACGAATACGCCTAGCGAAAAAGTCGGCTATGCCCTTTCGTTGATCTCTTCGGCTTCCGCATCGGGTATGATTATTGGGCCACTAATCGGGGGAGCGATTGCTGAGTTAGCTGGAAACCGTTGGGCGTTTGGTACGGGAGGAATAATTGTAGGTTTAGCAACCTTCTTGATCATCTTCTGGGTAAAAGAGGAGAATTTTAAACCTAGTAAGGTTAAGGGCTCGATTATTAACGATTTTAAAGTGGCCATAAATAATCGCCCATTTATATTAGTTGTCGTTTTAACACTCGTAGCAAGTTGTGCAATAATGACAGTGGATCCACTGCTCCCATTGTATATAGCTGATTTAAGTAGTGGTTCAACTTATCAATCCATGTTAACGGGTGTCGTGATTTCACTTCCGGGGATTGCAAGTGTGATATTTGCACCAAGGTGGGGGAAATGGGCAGATAAGGTTGGATTTCAACGAGTATTATTTATTGGACTGCTTGGTGGAGGACTTGGAATGTTGGCGCAAATCCTCGTCTCACAAATTTGGGGATTCTCGTTGATCCGGTTCGTGTACGGAATCTTCTTTTGTGCGGTGTTCCCGGCGCTTAATGGTCTAGTAGTGAAGTCCACGCCTGAGGATTTCCGTGGTCGGGCGTTTAGCTTAAATCAAACGGCTAATCAAATTGGCGGAATGATTGGTCCAATAATTGGTGGATTCCTTGGTGGAATCTTCTCAATCCATGTCGTGTTTGCAGTAACGGGGGCCCTGTTGTTAGCTGCGATGACAACCGTTCGTTTGAATGCAAGGGAGTTTAAACATACATTGAAAAGGGAAGTGGCAACCGGAAAATAGAATATGACAGAAAAACGCCTCCCTGTTTGAGGGAGGCGTTTTTCTGTCATTTGGCATTAGGGTTATAGCGGAAAAAATATGATAATCTCAGTCTGGTTGCTTATATAGCGTATATCGATTTCACCTTTCATTCCTTCGATGATTCGATAGACAACCATTAATTCTAGCCCCGTGCCATCGGTGTTGTTAATAAAGAATGGTTCACCCATACCTAGTTGTTTTTCGTTATTCAGTTTAGTTCCTTCATTCATCAGATGAATTTGAATTTTATCCTTACCTATAAAGCTCGTAATAGAAATCATTCCACCTTCATTCATCGATTCGATACTGTTCCGTAGCATATTGACAAAGGCTTGAACTAACAGATTTTTGTCCCCCTGAAGAAAATGTTCCGGGATTTCATCTAATTGAATCAAAGTCTTTTTTTGATGGGCAAATGGACTAATGATGGAAACAGATTGATTGATGATATTGGCTAAATTAATTTTTTCAATTTTATTTGGATATGGTTTTGCAAAAGTAAGATAGTCCGTTATCACACTCTCAACTTTGTCTATTTCATTTAGAGCCAGTTGGTATAATTCCTGTTTATGCACATCTTGAGAATGGGAATCCTCTTTAAATAGTTGTACGAGTCCTCTTACAGTGGTGAGAGGATTTTTAATCTCGTGATTGACGGATGCTGCTAAGTGACTCATCACTTCGAGCTTGTCTGCATGGACAATTTTTTGGCGCAGCTGGTAATTCCTTCGAATCAGTTCAATAAAATAACTTACTAAAATCATTCCAAGTGCATTAATAACCGTATATTCAATCCAAGTTACGTGACGGAGATTGAGCCCTTTAATCTCCGAAAATGTGTATAGTACCATTAGGGAAAATAGAATATTGGTGCCCGTAGCTATAAATACCTTTATTAAGGTGGCTTGGCGAAAATAAAAGGATTTTATCGATAGAATAAATAGGAATAAAAAAACCAAGTTTAAACTTGAAGTAATGGCACCTTCCCCACCTTGCAGGAAACGTACCAAAATCGTAAACCCGGTTAAAATAAATCCAATCGATGTACTTCCATATATACAACCAAACCAGAACGGTATCCTTCTTAAATCAAAATGAATACCCCTTTGCTCATAAAAGGTAAAAGTCATACAAAAGAAAATAGCTATCGCTGAAGTAATCAATAGAGAGTATCTCTGTACAAAACGGTTTTGTGGCTTACTTTCAACCCAGAATTGATTCCCCATTAGAGAGATAAGAATAATTAATAGGTTTAGTAATAGGTTCGTGACAATCGTCATCTGAAAACGGCCCCTTCAATTCAAACCAACAAATAAGATAGTTATTTCTTCCTAGTAAATAATAATTCACCAAAAATCATAAAAATCCTTCAAACTACCTCGAACGCCGAAACAAAAAAATACTTTAGCACTTTAAAGCATGTGGGGACAGTCCCCGAGTTTTTTTAAAAACACTAAAGTACCAATTTGCTTTAGTGTTTTTAAAAAAATATACATGCTTTAAAGTGCTAAAGTGTATTTGTTAGGCCCATTCTAGGAAGTCTTGGAGTTGTTTGGTGGTTGGGTTGTTGATTAGTTCGGGTAATGGTCCGGATTCTGCTAGTTCTCCTTGTTGAATGAAGAGGCCATGTTGGCCGATTCGTTTGGCTTGGTTCATGTTGTGAGTGGCTAACATGAGCGTGGCGCCGTTTTGTTCACAGTAATGAATAATTGCCTTTTCTATCATTTGAACATTAAATGGGTCAAGGTTGGCGGTGGGTTCATCCAACAGCAACAAATCCGGCTCTAAAACAAGTCCTCTAGCTAGAGCTACGCGTTGGATCTCCCCACCTGATAAAGATTCAACATTTCTTTTTTCATAGTCTTCTAGACCTAGTAAGGCTAATATGCTGGATATTTTTGATTGCCGTTCTGCTTTTGGCATTTTGCGGAACTGTAATCCGAGGCCGACATTATATTCGACATCCCCTTGAAACAGCACCTCATGCTGAGCGACATAGACCATCCTTTTACGCAATGAGAGTAGATTTTTTTTCCTAATCTTCTCTTCGAATAATTTTACTTCGCCTGCACTAATTGCTTGAAGCGTGGCAATGGATTTTAACAACGTGCTTTTTCCTGCGCCACTTGGCCCAATTAGGACATATCGTTTACCTGATTCAATCGCCAATGAATCTAGCTTAAGTAGTGTTTTCGTTTTGGTTTTAACGAGCAAGTTGTCAATCACGACGGTATTTTTCATAGGGGTATAACCTCCTGGTTAGGAGTCTTCTTGAGCATAAATCGCCATAGAATAAAGAAGTTGATGATAAAACTGATCAATAATAAGACGAGCCCCAAGGCTAAAGCGATGTCGAAGTTGCCTTGTCTTGTTTCTAAAATAATCGCTGTTGTCATTACTCTAGTTTCTCCCTCAATATTACCGCCAACTAGCATGACCGCACCAACCTCAGAAATCGCCCGGCCGAACGCTGTCAAACAAGCTGTGATAATCCCGCGGCTAGATTGGCGCAACAGCACCTTCCATAATTGAAAGGAATTTGCTCCCAGTGTTAGTGCTGTAGTGGAAAATTTACTTACATTAGCGGAAATCGCCGAATAGGTTAACCCAATCACAATCGGTGTGACGAGAATAATTTGTGCCATAATCATCGCGGAAGGTGTAAATAACAGCTCAGCAAAGCCTAAAATTCCTTTTCTGGATAAAAGCATGTAAACGATGACTCCAATTAACACCGGAGGCACCCCCATTAATGTATAAACAACGGATAGAATCACATTTTTCCCTTTGAAGGAGTAAATCCCTAAGATTGTTCCGAACAAAATCCCGATGATTCCGCCGATAAGTAAAGCTGTAACAGAAACCTGTAGCGATAGGCCGATTATTTGGAGAATGACATCTTCCTTAAATAAAGAAATCCACTCTTTCATCCCATAGTCCTCCACATTCATAAACAGTACAGTAAAATAATCGTATAATTATTTATAGATTAACACAATAGAAATGATAAAAGGCCATAAAAACGACACAAAACAAACAAAACTTAACAAAACTTAACGAAACTAGATTTACAAAATATGTTTTATCCCTTACCTTTAAATTATCAAACTAAAAAAGCGAGGGATATCGGTGAAACTTAGAAAAATACTATTTACGATTCTAGCAGCTGTGCTTCTAATTTTTACATCGAGCATGTCATCTTTTACAGCTCAAGCTAGCGCAGCCACAAGCACCACATCTGTAAAGGTTATCAAAAAAGTCAACTCTACTATTAATTTAAATGTGCGAACAGGTCCAGGTTCTACCTATAAGGTAATGGGAGTTGCTAAAAAGGGCACGGAGTTATCGGTAGTAGGGACTAAAAATTCTTGGTTAAAAGTACAATGGGGTAGTAAATATGGTTATGTAAACCCAAAATACACGAAAAATGCACCTACTAAAACAGCAACAAAACCAAAACTAGAAAAATCGATTATTCTTGCAACAACGACAAGTACACAAGATTCCGGATTATTAGATACATTGATCCCCGTTTTTGAAGCCAAATACGATGTGGACGTTAAAGTTATTGCCGTTGGAACTGGCCAAGCCATTAAAATGGGTGAGCAAGGCGACGCTGATGTCATTCTTGTCCATGACCGTAAGAGTGAAGATAAGTTCGTCGAGGATAAATACGGAGATTTAGCACACAGTGTGATGTACAACCAATTTTTACTAGTTGGTCCAAAAGATGACCCAGCAGGCATCAAAAATGCCAAAACAGTTGAGGAAGCGCTTAAAAAGATTATTACTAAGGAAGCCACCTTCATCTCTCGTGGCGATGATTCCGGCACACATAAAAAAGAACTTAGCTTATGGAAAAATGCTAACCTTACTCCAGAAGGGAAATGGTATAAAAAAGCTGGACTTGGTATGGGTGACACGTTAAGAATGGCGGACGAACTAGGCGGCTATACCCTTACGGACGAAGCAACATTCTTAACAAATAAGACAGGATTAGTGAACCTAGTTTCCGGTCAAAAGGATTTATTAAATCCTTATGGTGTCATTCGCGTGAAGAGCACTAAAAAGCCAAATGCAAGTAAAGCATTTGTTGAATTCTTAGTAAGTAATGAAGGTCAAAAAATCATCGGTAAATTCGGTAAGCTAAAATACAGCAAGCCACTATTTGTGCCGAGCGCTGAGAAACGCTAATTAATTTTCTGTCTACCGAAAGAGATTGTAAGATATAGGATTACCCTGAGGGGCTGTTCAAAAAGTCATGTAACTGACTTTTGGCAGTCCCTTATTTTTATTTTGTTATGTGGAATAGTTGCTTTTCAATTCAGGCAATTTCTGAGTTGAAAAATATTCCCTTAGAGAAATTATCAAGCTACACCCTCAAAAAAAGCGGTATGGTACACGAACCTATTACTGAAAGCAGCGGCCGCTTAAATAATATTAATATACTATTCTAGAGGTGAATGGAATTGAAAAAATTTCTTAGTCAAAAAGAAATCAATAAAGTTACCAAAACAGTATTAGCGATGGTTCTAGCCGGAACATTTACCTTATCATCCACTCAAGCGTTTGCAAGTGAATCAAATGTAGAGAATAATGTTCAAACGATTGAATCGACAACAAATAATACTACAACAGTGGTTGTAGCACCAACTAACGACGTTGAAACGACAACAAGCAGTGAATCAAAGGACGAAGTCAAGGCACCGTCATTAGTACCTGGCGATTTCTTCTATTTTGCGAAAATCATGATCGAGAAAATTAAACTTTTCTTAACTGTTAATGATGTAAAAGAGGCAGAACTACTAGCGAAATTTGCTTCTGAGCGTTTAGCTGAAGCAGAAAGCTTGTTTGCTGAAGGAAAACAGGATCTAGCGATTGAAACAATTGGTAAAGCACTTGAGGGTATGAAGGCAGCTGATCAAGTCGTAGCTGATAAATCAGAAACAACAGAAGGACAAACTCCTGCCCAAGGTGACACAGCAACACCGACTGATACGACTGTTGGTACTGAGGTAAATGCAGGTGTACAAAATACTACTACAGTAGAAGGGACAACTGCTCAAGATACGACTACTACTAGTCAAGAAACGCCAACTCAAAGCGAAGTTCCTGTCGCACAAGCCCCTACTAATGGAGAAAATCAAAAAGATAAAGAAGCAATCGAGGAAGTTAAAGTAGTATTATCTCAAAATATTATTGCCTTAACGGCAGCGATGGAAAAGGTGAAAAATCCAGTTGCGAAAGCAGCTTTACAAAAAAATATCGAAAAAAGCTATGCGAAGCTTGAAAAGAAAATAGCGAAAATCGAAGCTAAAATGGCTAAAAAGGAAGCTTCTGAAAAAGTGGAAGAGGAACCAACAAAGGTTACAACTGAAACTAAGGTAGAGACTAATACAGAAGTAAAAGTAGAAGAAACGAAAACAACCGATTCAGTTAAAAAAACACAAACTGTGGAAGCTCCAGCTGTCGAAGAAGTGAACGGTCATAAAGCTGTCAAAGAAGAAATGAAGAAGCAAAAGCATGAAGCTAAAAAAGAACGTAAAGAAAGACATGAGCAAGCTAAACAAGAACGCAAAGAAAAGCATGAACAAGCAAAACAAGAACGCAAACAAAAGCATGAACAAGCAAAACAAGAGCGCAAAGAAAAGCATGAGCATGCTAAAAAAGAAATGAAAGAAGCTAAAAAAGCTTTTAAAGAAAACAAAGGTAAATCCGAGAACCATCAATCTGATGAAAATAATTAATTTGAAAAGGTCTAATCCGCAGGGATTGGACCTTTTTTAGTGTTTAGTTAATGAATCCGTAGTTGCATAATATTTAGATTGAACATAATTTACCTGTAGGAGATAAACTTTTGAAACAAGGAGGTCTTTAATAATTGTGATACCTAAAAATCCAATAATGGGTACAAATCAAGTAAGTTCCCAACAAATGATTCAATTTGTTAAACGGGTAAATCCCGAGTTTAATGCCGCGATTGCAGAGCAATTTTTAACCATTAGTCAAAGGTATGGTGTTCGTGGTGATGTAGCCTTTTGCCAATCCATCTTGGAGACCAATTGGTTCCGCTTCGGAGGTGATGTCCGCAGCGAGCAGAACAACTATGCAGGAATCGGCGCTTCAGGTGGTGGCAGACAAGGAGCTTTCTTTTCTACCATTGCTGAAGGAATAACCGCTCATATTCAACATTTGTATGCCTACGCTACAAAAGCGCCGCTACCTAGCGGAGAAAAAGTGGTCGACCCACGCTTTCATTTAGTTGTAAGGGGAAGTGCACCAAACTGGGAGGATTTGGCCGGAAAGTGGGCTTATCCTGGGTATAATACGAGTAAATATCAAAGTTTAGAAGAAGCTTTTCAGGTGAATGACACTTATGGTCAGAGAATTATCACGATGTATAATCAGTTAAAGGGGGCTACAGTCGAGCCTGTTGACCCTAATGCTTGGAAAATGGAAGGGATTAACTGGTTGTTTGAACAAGGGTTTCTAACAAATGAGCGTTGGAAAAATCAAATCAACGAACCGTTGCCACTGTGGGCTGAAGGGTTAGTCTTAATGAGGATGTTTAATAAACTGAATGGCAGGTAGTTGCGAACAGGACTTGGTGCTGTTCGCTTTTTTTTTTGGGAGGAGATAATGAGTGTTAATTTGGTGTTTCTGGAGTTTGACTTGATTAATTGATGAACTCGGTTGATAACTGAGAGAACCATTTCCAATTTTCCCAATCAATTTTTGAAGTTTGCACAAAGATTTGCAATACTAGGGGAAATTCGGCATTTAGCCTATGGGCTAGTTTTACACTAAAAAGTACTAATATAGGGCCGGGGTCCATTATAATGGAAAGGAATGGATAGGAGGAGATGACCTTTTGGAAAACAGCATTCAAACGCTAAAAAAGTGGTTGGCTGAATCTCAATATACGGTTATTTTTACGGGGGCAGGCATGTCGACTGAAAGTGGAATTCCAGATTTTCGCTCTGCTACAACTGGAATATGGAAGCATAAGGATCCAATGAAACTAGCTAGTACCAACGCGATGAAAAATCATCGTGAGGATTTTATTGAATTTTACAGGCATCGAATTGATAACCTCGGAAATCTTGAACCTAATACTGGGCATCATATTCTTGCTAAATGGGAGCAGGAGGGGAAGATTAAAGCCATCATAACCCAAAATGTAGACGGATTTCATCAAAAGGCTGGAAGTGAAAATGTTTCTGAACTGCATGGGACTCTTCGATCCTGCCATTGTGATGAGTGCGGTGAAGTTTACTCAATCTCCAGGTTTATGGAGGAGGATTTAACCTGCGCATGTGGTGGATTTATTCGCCCAGGTGTCGTTTTGTTTGGTGAATCACTGCCGGCTAATAGTTTCCATGAGGCTGGTGTTGAGACAAATCGGGCTGATCTATTTATCGTGCTTGGGTCATCGTTAAGTGTCGCGCCAGCCAATTACTTCCCGGTCGATGCGAAAAGAAATGGTGCGAAGCTAGTTATTATTAATATGGAACCGACGGATTTGGATAGTCTAGCTGATATTGTCATTAATGACCGGAAAATTGGTGGAGTTTTGCAAGAATTGGGGGGCGAGAGGGATGAATTTTGAGCTAATGGAAGCCATTGAAATCCTGGAGCGAACACCTTCTGTAGTTGAAAAATTATTGTCCGGACTATCAGAAGGCTGGACCACTTGTAATGAAGGTGACGGAACGTGGAATGCCATTGAAGTGGTCGGGCATTTGATTGAGGGGGAGAAGAACGACTGGATTCCTCGGCTAGAAATTATTTTAACAAAAGGAGAGGGTGAAACTTTTCCGCCGTTTGAGCGATTGGGGCATTTGAAAAACATTGCAGGTAAGACATTGGAACAGCTTATTGGTGAGTTTGCTGAGCTGAGAGCGGCAAATCTAGAGAAACTTAAAGGGCTTGTTGCCAGTAATCCTGACTTGGAACAAACTGGAGTTCACCCACATTTTGGTGTAGTTCGGTTGCGAGAATTGCTTGCTACTTGGGTCGTGCATGATTTTACCCATTTGGCTCAGGTGACTAGGGTGATGGCGGAGAGATATCGTACGGATGTTGGACCATGGGTGGAATATTTGGGTGTTTTGAAGAATGGTTGATAATCCCAGCATACAGAAAGAAAATCAGCCTGGTAGGTTCTTAAATTGCAGTATAATGGTAAAAGTCCTCTCTTTATTCCAGGAGATGGGTTTTTTTCTGAAAGGAGACACCTATGATTTTTACCGAAAATCTTAAATGGTGAACTCAATTTGGAGCATAAATTTACATATGAAAATGGAAATGTGATTCGGTATGAGGCAACTATTTTACAAGGATCTTCAAGAAATATGCAGGGCTTGGGAATGAAGTGATGGAGTCATGATCAATGAAATCACACAGGGTAATATGCTTTAAAGGGTTAAAGTGTTTTTTTGGTTTTTATTGTGTAGACTATTAGGAGGTTATGAAGTGAATGGAGGGATGGAGATGAAGAGGGATTTTGGTTGGAGTTTTGATAATAGTTATGCTAGTTTACCTGCAAAGTTTTTTACCTTGCAAAAACCAACTCCTGTTCGTTTGCCGAAGTTAGTTATTATTAATGAAACATTGGCTGCAGACCTAGGGTTAGATGTTCAGGCACTTAAAAGTGAAGAGGGGATAGCTGTTTTTGCGGGAAATCAAGTTCCGGATGGTGCCACTCCTCTTGCCCAAGCCTATGCTGGCCACCAATTTGGCCATTTTACGATGCTTGGCGACGGGCGTGCCATTCTGCTTGGTGAACAAATCACACCAAAGGACGAGCGCTTTGATATTCAGTTAAAGGGACCGGGAAGAACGCCATACTCTCGTGGCGGCGATGGCCGGGCAGCTTTGGGACCGATGCTCCGTGAATACATTATCAGTGAAGCGATGCATGCTTTAAATATCCCAACGACTCGCAGTTTAGCAGTGGTAAAGACCGGTGAAATTACCTACCGGGAAACAGAGCTACCGGGAGCCATCCTTACTCGAGTAGCTGCTAGTCATATTCGTGTAGGAACCTTTCAATATGCGGCAAGATCGGGCAATGACGAGGACCTGAGAGCCCTTGCCGATTATACTATTAATCGTCACTATCCTAAGTTAAAAACAGCTCAAAACGAAGAACGTTACCTAGCCTTTCTAAACGAAGTCATCAAGCGTCAAGCCCAGCTCATTGCCAAATGGCAGCTGGTTGGTTTTATCCACGGCGTCATGAACACTGACAATATGACCATTAGTGGGGAGACCATTGATTACGGCCCGTGCGCCTTTATGGATACGTACGATCCGGCAACTGTCTTCAGTTCGATTGATAGAGAAGGACGTTATGCCTATGGGAATCAGCCGTACATTGGGTTGTGGAATCTGACTCGATTTGCTGAGACTCTATTACCATTACTAAACGAAAATCAAGATGATGCGATTAAATTAGCTGAAGAGGCACTCGGAAATTTCGGTAAAATTTATCAAGCAAGCTGGACTAAGGGAATGCGCGCCAAACTAGGAATCTTTAGTGAAGAGGAAGAAGATAAATCACTAATTGAGAACCTTTTAAACTTAATGCAAGAGCATCAAGCGGATTACACCAACACGTTTCGTGCCTTAACTCTGGAACAATATGATGATATTGCGATGTATAATACACCGCAGTTTAAGGAATGGCTAAAACAGTGGCAGGATAGATTGACACGGCAATCAGAATCCAAAGATTCAGCGCAAACATTGATGAGAAAAAGCAACCCTGCGGTCATACCAAGAAATCATCGAGTTGAAGAGGCTCTGGAATCGGCTGTTAAGAACGGGGATTATCAAGTAATGGAACAACTCCTAGTGGCTCTATCCAATCCGTATGACTACACTATTGAACAAAATGAATACACGAAACTACCAGTGCCATCATCCCGTCCTTACAGAACTTTTTGTGGAACGTGAATAAATTGCCTAATTCTATCATCTTGATAGGGTTGGGCAATTTTTTATCCCTAAAAGGAAATATAATGGAAAAGTTGAATATGTATAACATGGAATAGTACATGCAAGGAGGTTCTCCATGTTTACTAGAAAGCTAGTTTGCTTCTTCATTATTCTCCTTCTATTAGTCGGTCATGTCCCTATAAGCGAAGCAGCTACACAGAAACTGCCGCAAGTTTATGGGAAATTTGCAACGGTGATTGATGCGAAAACAGGAAAAGTCGTCTATTCAAAGCAGGCCCGGGGTAAATGGTATCCAGCAAGTATGACAAAACTAGTCACTGCGATGCTGTTATTAGACTCAGTTGAAAAAGGGGCGGTCCTCACTGCTAGTCCACAAGCGGTTAAGCAGGATGTCAGCAATTCTATTTTTCTTTTAAAAGTGGGAGAAAGAATGAGTCGCGATGAAGCGCTGAAAGCATTGCTTGTGATGAGTAGCAATGATGTGGCAACGATGATTGCCGAGCATATTGCTGGAACTGAGGTTAAATTTAGTACCCTTATGAATAAGAAAGCAAAGGAGATTGGTGTAAGGGATACTAATTTTGTGACCGCCAGCGGTTTGCATCACCCTAAGCATTACACAACAACCTATGATATGGCCCTAATCGCAAGAGAAGTCCTCCACCATTATCCAGAAATCATTAAAGTAATGGGGTTAAAAAGCACGACTGTTAAAACTTCCACCAGAACCGTCCAACTTACAAATCGGGCGCAGTTCCATAAGAAACCGAATGTGATAGCCGGAAAAACTGGTTATACCGATGCTGCACGGAATTCTTTAGTTGAGATCGTCGAGAAGGATGGGGTCACCTTGATTGGGGTTGTCATGAAATCCTCTCGGGAAGAGCAGTATAAGGATCTCGCCGCGATGACAAATTACTCCTTTCATTTGTTAGAAAATAAAACAGTCGTTAGGGCCAGGTAAATTTCCTGGCTCATTTTTTTATGCAATCATTTAGCCGAAATTCTCAGGAAGCTTAGGTTTTTTTATTTTAAGTTTGAATGTTACATAATACTATGTAATAATATAATTATGTAACATCGATTAAGGAGCGTTTTGAAATGGAATACGTGGAGGCTCTTAGGGACATTAAGCAAATTAATGCGATCAAGAAGTATTTGAAAAAGCATTCGGAGCGGGATTTTATGCTGTTTGTTTTCGGCATTAACACTGGTTTAAAAATTACCGAAATGCTGGAAATCAAGGTTGGGGATGTCTTTGAAAAGGAAGGCTGTGTCAAAAGTTTTTTCCAGTACCCACATCATGAAGTGATGAAGGAGGTCTATTTGAACCATAAGGTCAAGCAGGCAATCCAACATTTTGTGGAAAATGAGCAGCTAACGAATGAGGAATATTTATTTAAATCCAGGAAGACCGAAAAACCGATTACTCGTCAGCAAGCTTACCGGATTATACATCAGGCAGCAGAAGCCGTAGGGATTGAAGGGAAAATTGGCACGAATTCATTGCGAAAGACATTTGGTTATCATGCCTACAAACGTGGAATAGCCATCTCGCTACTCCAAAAGCATTTTAACCACTCAACCCCTTCAGAAACGCTAAAGTACATAGGGGTCTCTAAAGAAGAAAAAATACGAACCGAAATCGATGTAAACCTATAAACACTTTAATGCTTTAAAGGATGTGGGGACAGTCCCCACACACTTTAAAGTGTTAAAGCGATATGAAGAGGAGGAGTTTGAACAATGATTATTCGCGAAATTGAACTACCGGGTATCGGGAAGAAATTTGAGGCTATTACGAAGAATAAGGAGAAATTCGTAGTTATCATCCATGATGATGGCAGAAGGGATCTTTATCATTTTGAGCAAGGGAATTACGAAGAAGCCATCTCAAGCGTGACACTTGATGATACCGAAGCAAGGCAAATGGCAGCCATTATTGGCGGGATGGCATATGCACCGAAAGCATTGGAAACGATTGAAATGGCGTTTGATGATTTAGTGATTGAATGGTTTAAGGTGGAGGAAGGTGCCACAGCTGCTAATCAATCGATTGGCCAATTAAATATCCGCAGATCTTATGAAGTAAACATTGTGGCAATTATTAAGAAGAACCTTAAAAAAATTCATACACCTGGTCCAGAAACATTATTAGAATCCGGTGACACAGTCATCGTATCTGGACAACGCAATCAAGTAAAATTGATTGTCAAAGAAATCTTTTCAAGAAAGGATGGGTGATGAAAATTGGGGAATCATTTAGTTTTTGAAGTTGGAACAGCGTTGGTCCTTATTGCCATTATTGCCCTGTTAGCAGATAAACTGAAATTTTCGATTATCCCGTTTCTTATTGTATTAGGAATGGTCCTTGGTCCACATGCCCCGAAAATTGGATTTATTGATCTAACTTTTATCCAAAGCTCAGAGATAATTGAGTTTTTTGGCCGAATTGGTGTGTTATTTTTATTATTTTACTTAGGGCTTGAATTTTCGGTCGGAAAACTCATTCGATCGGGACGATCGATTGTTATTGGTGGGACGATTTATGTTGCTCTAAATTTTATATTGGGTCTTGTTTACGGATTTTCAGTCGGATTTCCAGTGATGGAAACACTCATTATTGCGGGGCTTTTAAGCGTTTCTTCGACGGCTATTGTTGCCAAGGTTGTCGTTGATCTAAAAAGAACAGCCAACCCGGAAACAGAATTGATTTTAGGAATCATCCTTTTTGATGATATCTTTTTAGCGTTATTCCTCTCAGTCATGTCAGGTCTATTATTAGGTGGATCGACGACCATTTTAGGGACAATTATCTCCGTGCTCATTTCATTAGGTTATATGATTCTATTTTTCGTTATTGCTCGAAAGGGAGCCCCTATCCTCAATAAACTATTAAACATAAAGTCTAATGAAATATTCATTATTGTCATCTTTGCCTCGTTATTTTTAGTATCAGGCTTTTCTGAAAAGCTCCATGTAGCCGAACCAATTGGCGCTTTGTTATTAGGCTTAGTTTTCTCTGAGACGGAGCATCGGGCTCGGATTGAGCAATTAGTTATTCCGTTTAGAGATTTCTTCGGAGCCGTATTTTTCTTTAGCTTCGGATTAAGTATTGATCCATTTAGCCTTGGTGGAGCAGTTTGGCTTGCATTAGGGGCTGTCATTATCACGATTATTAGTAACTTTATAGCTGGAATGATTTCCGGGAGGCAGGCAGGTTTGTCACATAAAGCCTCTTCCAATATCGGATTAACGATCGTTTCAAGGGGAGAATTTTCGATTATTGTTGCTAATTTAGGCCTGATGGGTGGCCTAATGCCGATATTAAAACCATTTACTGCTGTGTATGTTTTAATATTAGCGATTATCGGTCCGTTACTAACAAGGGAATCCAAAAAAATCTATTTCTTATTTAATAAAATCTTCAAATGGGAAACACAAACAAAACGCAAACCTATATCAGTACCCATAAATGATAAATTAGAAGAATAATAACAGAACCAGTCTACGAAACTTTAGCGCTTTAACGCTTTAATTCATGTG
This sequence comes from Pseudoneobacillus rhizolycopersici, assembly GCF_054786815.1. Lineage (NCBI taxonomy): Bacteria > Bacillati > Bacillota > Bacilli > Caryophanales > Bacillaceae > Pseudoneobacillus > Pseudoneobacillus rhizolycopersici. Next base: position 188,283 of record NZ_JBTOOE010000003.1, read on the forward strand.
GCATACATTTAAAGGAGCTTCGCCCTTTAAATTATGTAGGACTGTCCCCGACTTTTTTACAGCACTAAAGCGCTAAAGTGCTTTAGTGTTGTAAAGAGTACACATGCTTTAGAGCGGTAGAGAGAAGGGGGGATTGTTATAGGATGGGCATTGGTGTAGCAATTGGATTGTTAACTTATGTCATGGTTTTGGTGATGACTTATGTTGTGATTGTTTATCTTAAGCGCGGTGAAAATATTATTAATCGTGCCTATCGACATGCTTATGCGATTCTTTGTTTTGGCATGCTTATTGTGATTATCCTCATTAAATTACCACATGTTACCTTAGACCGGCATGTTACCGGCTATCTTCTTTTGTCCAGCAAATTCATATCAGTTTTAACACTTGGGATAAGCCTTTTTTTACTAAATAGAAAAAAGTGTTAGAATGATTTCTTCCGACTGCTAAAGTGTATATTTTTTCATAAAATGGTTAATACATCTAAGAAAGACCTCAATCAGAATGGAGAGGACCATTTTTATGAAAATTATCACCAGACTCAAAGGGCTTTGGTTTTTTAGCTTAGTGGTGTTTGGCATTGGCGTTCTTTTGGAAATATCGAACGGCGAATTGCATGGCTCTACGGTTATTGTTTTCTTCATTTATTGCAGCCTCTATTATATTGCTTCATGGAATAGCGACAGAAAATCGGATAAAAGCATGTAGATTTTGGGGCGGTTGAGCGGAATCATCCGCCCTATTTCCACCATTCCCATTTTATAGTATATTTAGGGTATCGAAATGAAAGGAGATGGTGAGAAGAATGCAATATCGTCGTTTAGGTAATACCGGATTAAAGGTAAGTGAAATTAGTCTTGGCAGTTGGCTTACATATGGAGGCTATGTTGAGGAACAGAACGCTGTGTCATCCATCGATTTAGCGTATGAGTTGGGGATTAATTTTTTCGATACAGCAAACGTATACATACGCGGGGAAGCCGAAAAGGTTGTTGGGAAGGCATTAAGTAAGTACCCAAGAAACTCTTATGTTTTAGCGACTAAAGTGTTTGGTAAAATGGGCGATGGCCCGAATGACCAGGGTTTATCACGAAAACATATCATCGAGCAATGTGACGCGAGCCTTAAAAGACTTGGCATGGATTATATCGATGTCTACTATTGCCATCGCTACCATCAGGAAACACCGTTAGAAGAAACGTTGCGCGCATTAGATGACCTAGTCCGCCAAGGCAAAGTCCTTTATTTGGGTGTCAGCGAATGGACTGCCGAACAAATGACAGAGGCCGTTCATTTAGCTGATAAAAAATTACTCGACCGCATTGTTGTCAATCAGCCAAACTACAGTATGCTACATCGCAATATTGAAAAAGAAATCATCCCTGTCTCCGAAAAACACGGCATCGGCCAAGTGGTCTTTTCACCATTGGCACAAGGCGTGTTAACAGGAAAATATAAAAAGGGCGAAGCTGCACCAGAAGATAGCCGCGCTGCGCAAAAGCATCTACAAATCTCGCAATTAACCGATCAAAACCTTGATAAAGTGGAGCAGTTAAAGGTAGTAGCAGCGGAGGAGAGCCTGACTTTAGGTCAGCTCGCATTAGCATGGATTTTAAGACAATCTAATGTTTCTAGCGCTATCGTAGGAGCTAGTCGACCTGAACAGTTAGCGGAAAATGTGAAGGCATCAGGAGTAAAACTTTCTAGTAGCACTCTTGAAAGAATTGACGGAATCTTGAATTTATATTAAACAGTGAAATTCTAATACTATTGAAAAAGGCGTCATGTCTCCCTCGAGTAACGAGAGGAGGCTGGCGCTTTTTTGGTGCCCGTCACCAATTAAAAATCTTAAGAAATTCTTCAGATTTTCCCTCCCTTTTAATTAAGAAGTTTTGTTTATCCTAAATTATGTTAAACTTCGAGAAGGAGGGTTGTTCGATGAATGATTACGTAGTATTAGTGGTGGATGACGATAAAGAGATTCGCGATGGAATTGAGATTTATTTGAAAAATGAAGGGATTAAGGTTTTAAAAGCGCAAGATGGTGTGGAGGCGCTCGAACTATTGACGGAAAATAATGTTCACTTGATTCTATTGGACGTTATGATGCCGAAAATGGACGGAATTACCGCTACCTTTAAAATCCGCGAACAAAAGAATATTCCGATTATCATATTGAGTGCAAAAAGTGAAGATACAGATAAGATACTGGGCTTGCAGGTCGGCGCCGATGATTATATCACCAAGCCATTTAATCCGTTAGAACTAATTGCCAGGGTAAAATCGCAGCTTAGAAGATTTTTGAAATTGGGGCAGTTTGAAGGGACTAACAAAGTCATCGATTTAAACGGACTAACCCTCGACCAGGCTGCAAAAGAGGTTGCAGTAAATGGTGAGCCTGTGAAGCTTACGCCAATCGAATATAAAATTGTTGAATTGTTAATGGTAAATGCCGGCAGAGTATTTTCCATTGCAGATATTTACGAACGTGTATGGAATGAGCCTTACTACAACGCGGAGAACATCGTCGCGGTTCATATTCGAAAAATCCGCGAGAAAATTGAAATCAATCCTAAAAATCCAAGGTATTTAAAGGTGGTGTGGGGAATTGGATACAAAATGGATAAATAGAATCAAGATGATTGCATGGCTTGTCTTGTTTGCCTATGGTTTAAGTGGTGTTTTATCTGTCCTTATAAATGATAAGGATTATACGGAAGCAAATTATTTTAAAACAAATCAATTTGAATATACACTCAGAACTTTTACCAATTATCTTTATACCTACGAAGTACAATCAAAAGAAGAAATGAAAAATGCCATTACCGTTTCCAAAGAGGAAATTGATGAGCATCGCTATCGATACGGTGGTTTAACCGAACAAATCGAGAATATAGAACAACAATATAATTCGAAAATTGATGAAGCGAAAACAAATGGACATGAGAACCTCGAGGATATTTATATCAAGGAGCGGGATACGAAAATTGAAGATATAACCAAGAACTTCGAGAGCGATGAATATGTGGAGCAAAAAGTCAGAAAAGAAAAAGAAGCTAGTATTGAAAATTATTTGAAGGAATTAGAAGTTAATCGCGGGGAATATCAAAGATATCGTGAAGCGTTTGTGTATTATCTAAAAAACACCAGTACAGGAGATGTATTCACCAATCTACCAACCAAAGACAGTGAAACTGTGGATCAGTATATAAATGATCAAACATCGTACTTTATCCAAAGTTATCCAACGAAAAATAACGGCTATCTGAAACTGGGCGAGGATATGTTCATTCCGGGAATAATTGACTATTTCCGAAATCATGCTAATGATTTGTTTGAAGGTAGTATTGCGGTGACGAAGGATGCTCCAAAAACCAATATCATAATGTTGGAATACCAATCGTTTGCAAAAGAAAGAATCATCTTTTGGATTTATTCTGCAGGAGCTCTTTTGGCTTTAATAGCTAGCATTTGGATTGGAAGGAAAATAGGAATTATTTCGCGGTTAGCACCGGAAAAATGGCAGGGGCCCTATAGTAATCTTCCATTTGATTTGTCAGTACTAGTTTTGGCGATTTCGGTAATCATCTCCTTTTCCTTAACCGTTAATCTGACGAATATCTATTATAACTTTCATTTGGATGATGTCTTGATACATCTTTTCTTTATAACTGTCATGTTTGGAATAACCTTTATTCAGTCGATATATTTTTATAGGAGGGTAAGAAATAGAGATTCTGAAAAAGAAATTTGGCAAAATATGATTAGTGTAAGAGCGAAAGAGATGGTTCATAACGCGTTTGTGAATCGCAGGGTTGGAACGCAAATCTTCTTGATATTGGCGGTCGTTTTTTTATTAGGAATCTTTTTGGGCCTTGGTGCCAATGAGACAGGATTCTTCGTTATCTTTTTCTTTGGCTGTATCATAGTAGGTTTACCGCTTTTTATCTTGATTTTAAAAAGAATCGGGTATTTTAATAAAATCTTACTCAATACACGGGCTTTGGCAAAGGGCGAATTCGAGCCCGATATTAAAATTGTTGGCAAGTCTTTTTTAGCAAAGCTAGCAGAAGATATTAATCTGTTAAAATACGGCGTGAAAAATTCTCAGAACGCTCAAGCGAAAAGTGAACGATTAAAGACGGAGTTGATTACGAATGTAAGTCATGATTTACGGACACCGTTAACGTCAATCATTACCTATACGGAGCTTCTCAAAAAAACTGAGATATCTGAGGATGAACGTAAATCGTATGTGGAAATTATTGATCGCAAGTCGCAACGTTTAAAAGTCTTAATTGATGATTTGTTTGAGGCATCGAAAATGGCTAGCGGCAATATTGAACTAACGAAAGCGAAGGTTGATATCGTTCAACTACTTCAACAATCGTTGGCGGAATACCATGAATCGATGCAGGATTCAAAGATTCAATTTCGAATATCCAATCCGGACCATCCGGTCTATGCCTTCGTTGATGGCCAAAAACTCTGGCGGGTATTTGAAAATTTGCTTGGCAATATATATAAATATGCCTTAGAGAATACGAGAGCCTATATAAATGTAAAAACAGAAAATAATCAAGTGATTATCACATTTAAAAATGTTTCAAAATACGAGCTCAATGATGATACGGATGAACTATTTGAACGATTCAAACGTGGAGATCAGTCACGTCATACCGATGGTTCAGGTCTCGGTCTGGCCATTGCCAAGTCGATTATTGATTTACATGAGGGAACGCTAGATTTAGATGTGGACGGCGATTTATTTAAGGTGATCGTAAAACTAGACTTATACAACCAATAGATTTCAAGAAAGACTCCTATTTCGGTAGGAGTTTTTTGTTTTTGTTAATATTTTCAATGGAAATATTAAGAAACTCTTAAGATTTACACTAGTAGTTTCTTTAAAATTGGTCTTTATACTAAAGGCATTAAGAGCAAATTACATAATGCAAAATACGGCGCAGGTCTTAGCGGATGATTAGACTGCAGGGCGTTTTGAAGAAACGGTTATTTTTGTAAAGTGAACATAACAAAGTGAGAGGATGAGTGCGGTGAAAAAGATTTTGTTTTTCCCATTGTTAAGAATGCCTTCGGGACACCATCAGGTCGCTGATTCGCTTGCGGCTATTTTACAAAAAAGAGATGAGAACATCATCTGTAAAAAAATTGATCTCTTAAGTGAATGGAGTTCCACGTTGGAAAATTTGGTGACCAAAACGTATTTGGAGTGGATTCATTTATTCCCGAAAAATTACGCATGGGTGTACAAGAAAATGGCTTACCAATCAAAGGGTGGGCGCTCCTATAAATATTATGAGTTTTTATTCATGAAAAAGGTAAAACAAATCATTGAACAAGAAAAGCCGGATTTAATCGTCTGTACCCATGGGTTTCCTTCATATTTTATGAGTCGGTTAAAAAGTAAAATGCAGTGCAATGTTCCAGTCATTAATGTCTATACCGATTTCTTTATTAATGATGTTTGGGGTCGGGAAGGGATTGATTACCACTTTGTTCCTAGCGGTGCGGTGAAAAACAAACTCATCAAGGAAAATGGAATTCCGGAACACCGAATCATTGTAACCGGAATCCCTACCAATGAACAGTTTGAGCCGAAAATCACCTCGGAGGTGGGAAATTCCTTTGGCCGACGCCGCGTGCTTGTTTCGGGTGGCAGTGTGGGTCTAGGAAACATCATAGAAATGATCGAAGAAATGAACGGAAGCGATATTGAATACTACGTTTTATGTGGAAGCAACCAAAAGCTTTTGCAAAAAATTAGCCAATTACAAAAGCCTAACATTCATCCACTGCCTTATATTTCATCAAGAGAAGAAATGGATCAGTTATACAGTCAAGTGGATGCCATCATCACCAAACCTGGTGGCGTAACCATCAGCGAAGCCTTAAAGAAGGGGCTACCGATTTTTATTCACTCAGCGCTTCCTGGCCAAGAGGAGATCAATTTAAAGCTATTGACGGAATTAAAGCTTGTACGCATCTTAAATCAACATAGCTCAATAAACGAGCAAATGGATCAATTTTTCAAAAACCCGATGCAGATGGAGCAGTTTCATTTAGCCCAGAAGGCATATTTAAAGGAAATTGAGAACGGCCATCCTAGTAAAATCGCCCAATTCATTAGCTGTTTAATTGATTCCAGTGCAGCTAAGCAGATCTTATAGGAGAGAACTATGGTGCAGCAATTTTTGGAATGGGTCCATGCAATTGGCATACCTGGTTTATTTGTCGTAATGGCTTTGGAAGGGTCTTCTCTCCCATTCCCTGGTATCGTGATGGTCCTGTCATTTGGATATCTTTTTTCACCTAGTTATGTGGATACGGCGCTGATTGCTTTCGGGATGAGTCTTAGCTATAGTTTAGCGAGTTTGATTCCTTATTTCTTAGGGATGAAGATGGAACGGTTGATTTCGAAACGCTTAAGGAAGGGCCTTAGTAAAGGTCAGCAATTTTTTAATAAGTATGGGATTTGGAGTATCGCTTTGTCGAGACCGTTTGGGATTGGTAATTATATTTCTTATATCGCGGGAATGAGTAAAGTTCAATTGCTGAAATATTCCCTGTTGACCTTTATTGGAATTTATCCATGGTCGTTTGTGATGATTTTACTTGGCGATTATTTCAACGGGAATTATGAGGCCTTTAAGGAGTTTTTTGCGACCTACAGCCTATATTTTTACGGGGTCATCATGGTTGTAATAGTAGGGATCGTCCTTTTTTATTATAAAAAATTTAAGCGAGAAAAGCTGTTGTTAATGAAAACAAAGGAAGGAGGGCATGACGCTTGAAACGAACTGGACTATCTCTAGGTGGGGGGTCTCTTCGAGGTGTTGCCCATATCGGTGTGTTACAAGAATTGATCAGTCAGCAGATTGAAATCACTCATATTGCCGGTACAAGCGCTGGGTCTGTGGTAGGCGGTCTTTATGCGTGCGGTATGAACCCTGACAAAATGAGTAGCGAGCTCCAAAGCTTATCGATCCGCCGCCATCTTGATTTTGGATTCAACCGTAAAGGTTGGATTAAAGGCGACCGAATCTATCAAACTATATTAAAACTAACCGAAGGGAAACATTTCGAGGATTTAGAGATTCCCTTTGCCGTGATTTGTGTGGATTTGATTTCAGGTAAGATGGTGGTTATTGATACTGGTGAAGTGGCATTAGCCATTCGTGCCAGCATCGCCATCCCGGGCGTGTTTTCGCCAATCGAAATCGGCGATAAAATACTAGTAGATGGCTATATTTTAAATAATAATCCAGCCGACATTGTTAGAAAAATGGGGGCTGAAAATGTCACTTCTGTAAGAGTTAGCGGTTCAAACGCCCAGCAGCCAAGCAATTTGATTTCCTATATCAATCGGTATATCGATATTGCTAGTGATATGAATACGGAACGTTGCCTGAAGGCTGCTGATTTGCTAATTGACATAGATTTGCACGATATCGGACGGTTTGAAACAAAGGATCTATCAAGAGTTGTAGAACTCGGGCAATTAGAGGCTCAGAGAGTTTTATTTTATAAAAAAATGCAAGAACGAGGCAGCAAAGTCGTTTATTTGGACCAGTGGCTACGGAAAGTTCATTAAGAGGGGGGAACAGGTTAAAAATCCTGTTTCCCCTTTTACATAGGGCTCTTTTCGTAACCTTTGTTGCTAACGTGCACTATATCGTTCATTTGCAGTGTTTCCAGGCGATTTTCGCATACTATTTAACGAAAAGATGCCCACGAAACAAGATATTATCCGGTTGAAGAACTTATACGTAAAGCAACATTGTATGCGAAATAGCCTTACATAAATATCCCCTTTATTAACCATGATAACTTTAGAAAGGGGATCTGTTTTGATGAAAATAAAAGTTTCATTTATTATTATGGCAATTATACTAAGTTTTTTGGCGCCTGCTCCATCGACGGAGGCAAAAACATTCACTGATGTGAGTCAATACAAAAGTGAAATTGGGTTTTTAACTACCAGGGGAATCATCAAGGGTTATGATAACGAGTTCCGCCCGAATACTCCTCTCAAAAGACTTCAAGCGGTACAAATGATTTTAAGGGAAAAGCAGGTTTCACCTACAGGAGCCCCCAATCCCGGTCTAACCGACTTGAAACCCGGGGACTACGGCTATGAAGAAGTCGCTAAAGCGATTGAGATGGGTTTCATAGGTGGAAAAACCGATCCGAATACAGGGCGGAAATATTTTGATCCAAATGGCACCTTAACGCGGGCTCAAATGGCTAAAGTTTTAGCGATAGCATACGGATTATCAGGGGTTTACCCAGGCGATTTTAAAGATGTTCCAAAGGGTGATTTGGCCCATGAGTATGTAGAGGCGCTTGCGAAAAACAACATTACCACTGGGTATCCCGGAAATGTTTTTAAACCTAACCAAGCATTAACCCGCCAGCATTTCGCCTTATTTATGGCACGCTTGCTGAATGATGAATTCAAACCGCAGCCTGATTTTCAGGTGCATTTCTTAGACGTCGGCCAAGGCGATAGCATCCTCGTGTTTTTCCCGGATGGAAAAACCATGCTCGTTGACGGTGGAAAAAGGGAAATGGGCAAGACCGTTGTCCAATATTTGAAGGACCAAGGTGTGAGTACATTGGATCTTGTCGTTTCAACCCATCCAGATGCCGACCATCTCGGAGGGCTACTAGAGGTTCTTGATAAAATAAAAGTCAAAGCCATTCTTGATAATGGTGTACCGCATACGACGGTAACGTATAGTGACTATCTACGTCTCATTCGTGAAAAAAATATTCCCGTTTCCATTGCAAAAGATGGGCAATTACTTGATTTGGATAAGCGGGTTAAGGTAGAAGTGTTAAATAGTGGTGGAGCGAATGAGGAAAGCAATGAGGCATCGATTGTTTTAAAATTAAGCATGGGTACGATTGATGTTTTGCTAACAGCTGATGCTGCGGCAAAGGAAGAAGCGCAAATGGTCCAAACTTATAATGTGGAGGCTGAAATTTTAAAAGCGGGTCATCATGGCTCCGCAACCTCGACAAGTACAGTTTTTCTAGATGAAGTAAAGCCAAAGGTAGCGATACTTTCCTATGGTGAGGGTAATTCCTATGGTCATCCACATAAGGAAGTATTAGACCGCCTGCTTCAATGGGGGGCGAGTATTTTCTCTACTGCTCAGTCGGGAACGATTGTAGTGAAGACAAATGGCAGTACCTATGATGTGTTGGCACATCCGTGGAAATATGCGGAGGAAAAAAATAACACTGGGAAGCCAAACAGTGGAAATCCACCAGGGGAAACTGGAAAACTGACCATCACGGGACTAGATTTAAGTAAAGAAACAGTCTCGATCAAAAATAATGGCACAAACGATGTGACAATGACAGGTTGGAAGTTAGTGAGTATTAATGGTAATCAGACCTATAATTTCCCAAGCGGTTACGTTTTAAAGGCGGGGCAAACGGTAACGATTACTTCCGGGCCAAAAGCGGTTGAAAAACGGCCAAGCTATTTATTCTGGACGACAAGTAATATTTGGAATAACTCAGGTGACAGCGCAAAACTCTATGACCCGACAGGAAAGCTAATCCATGCAAAATAGTTATCGAAGTGGAAAATACACAATTGATCGCTTCGAAGGGGAGTTGGCTGTTTTACTATATCGGCTGGACGAAACGGTAGAACTTCTTGTCAAACGGGAGGAGCTTCCTGAAGGGATAGAGAAGGGCAGCATTCTTGAACTGGAAATGGCTGCTGGTGTTATTCAATCAATCAGGTTATTGGAGGAAGAAACAAACTCCATTCGGAAAGAAAATGAAGAAATTCTACAGAAATTGGTGAGTAGAAACTTATTTTAATAAAACTGTATCAATCTTTTTACGGATTCGTCTATATCTATAAAGGGTATAACAGGAGGAATAGTCATGAAGTTTCGAATGGTTGGTATTGCCCTGGCATTATGGTTAAGCGCTAGTCTAGTCGGTTGTGATGGAGCGATATCAGTGTCACAAGTGGCGAAGGAAGGGAAAGGGCAGGAGAGTGAGAATCCTGAGAATGTCATTAAGAGATTAGTACTAGATTTTGGCCAAACACTCCAAAACGTCTCTCTACTCTCTCCTAAAGATATAGTAAGAAAAAGTATGCAAGAGAACTATGGAAAATTTGTCTCTCAAACGCTTCTGGAAAAATGGCAGAATGATCCAGAAAATGCGCCAGGAAGGCTAGTTTCAAGCCCATGGCCAGATCGCATTGAAATTGAATCCATCCATAAGCGTTCGGAAACAAATTATGAAATAAAAGGATCCATTATAGAAAGTACAAATGATAACAATAACGTAGCAAAACGGTCGATCACATTGGACGTAAATAAGGTTAACCAAAAATGGTTAATTGAAGGGGTAACACTCGGGGATTACGCACAAGCAGAAAATGTTATCTATAAAAATACCCAATATGGCTTTGATTTTTCTTTGCCAGGCACATGGAAAGATTATTCGATTGTGAAGGATAAATGGGAAGGGCTAGGATGGAAGGGAACTGAAGGTGAAAAAGTAGTAGCAACTGGTCCAATGCTGATCATTAGGCATCCCAAATGGACAACTAAAGTGCCGAGGCAGGATATTCCAATTATGATCTTCACCCTAGAGCAATGGAACTCTCTACAGAAGGAAGATTTCCATATTGGAGCAGCGCCAATTGGTCCAAAAGAGCTGGGACGTAATAGCAAATATGTATTTGCCCTACCGGCACGCTATAACTTTGCCTTCCTGGAAGGATACCAAGAAGTTGAAAACATTCTAAACAATCAACCACTACAACCAACAGAAAACATCCATTAACACATATAAGCGCAAGAATAAATATAAAACGCTAAAGCACATTAACGCTTTAGCGTTTTAAAGCATGTGGGGACTGTCCCCGATTTCTTTAAAGCACTAAAGTGTTGAAGTGCTTTGGATGAATTCTCGGATTTCGTGGCAGACTTCGTCAAGCTGGTTTAGAATCATTAAATGCTGTGAACCGGGGATGATTTTAGTCCAAGTCTCTGTATATTTGTTTGCCTCTTCGATGTAAGATAACTTTGTATGTAAATGATCTTCTTTTTCCGCAGGTAAGAAGAGAATCGGACATTCTATACCTTGATACAGCGCTTTGTACTTTAATTCACAGACCATCGACATAATTTGTACATTGATGTGAACGGGGATTTGGTAAGAAAATCTCCCGTCTTGGAGTTCATAAATCGAAACAAATTTAAACCACTCCTCGAAATAGGAATCCCAAATTTCTGTCGGAAATACACTCTCGACATACTGAAGCATTTCTTTCTTCGAAGCAAAGCTCTTAATCTCTCGATTCCGGAACTCTGCTAAAACTTCTTCCTTAGTCAATGGTCTTTCCCCATCCACACCAATGTAATCAATCATGCCAGAATCGATATTCGTTAACGAAAGCACTATTTCCGGGTGCATCGCTGCAAAAGCGGTGGCGATATCGCCACCCAATGAATTACCGACAAAATGGGCTTTCGCGACACCAACGGCTTCAAGTACAGTAAGAATATCTTGACACTGTGTTTCAATATCATAGCCACTTATCGCTCGTTCCGACTCGCCTTGCCCACGTAAATCGATTAGAATCACATGATAGCGGTCAAAATAGGAATCAACGCCTCGCCATATTTTAGAAGAACTGCCTTGCGGGTGTAAAAAAACAATTGCCTCACCTGTATGATTTCCATTCTCATAAACTTGAATTTTCGTACCATTGTTGTCAATTACTCTTATTAACATCTTTCCTTCGCTCCTATTAAAAAAATTTCCTTATTATAACATTTATTATAGTAAAAACATGAGTGGTAATAGATAGTTTAGAAAAAAGTAACTTTTTCGTAATAATTTCGTCTACTGATTATTCATTTACCTAAAGTAAATAGATGGGTTATAGACGTAAGGCCAAGTGTTTGTTACTCTAAGCTCAAAAGAAATTTCAGGTGATAAAATGATCCATAGCTATTTAAACGAAACCATTCATTTTGATATTTTTTATAAAAATCGGAAGTCACTAGGCTTACGGATTGATTTTTACGGGAACGTTGAGGTCGATGCTCCTAAGGGGACTCACGAGGAAACCGTGCGCCAATTTTTAGAGGAAAAGTGGGATTGGATTCTTGCGAAAAAAGGGGAAATGCAGGATCGAATTTCAGGTAACAAGCAGAAGGTTTATGAACCGGACGAGGAGTTTCTTTATCTTGGCAATGCCTATCCGATTCAAATTTCTCATGACGTCAATCATAATCAGGACCACGTAATATTCAAGGAGAATCAACTTCATATATTGGTAAAACATCCCGAAGAGGAACGAATCAAACAAGCTTTGAAGCGATTTTATTATCAACAGTGCAAGACTTTAGTGGAAAAAAGCATTCGTGCCCATGGAGTCCACTTCAAAACAAAGCCGCGCTCGATTCGAATAACCGATAGTAAGGCGAACTGGGGTACCTGTGATGCCCAGCATCAGCTGACCTTTAATTGGAGATTGGCAATGGCTCCACAAGAAGTGATCGACTATGTAGTTGTTCATGAGATGTGCCACATGGTCCATTTAAATCATGACCGTTCGTTTTGGCGTCTTGTTGGAAAAATTATTCCTGATTATGAATCTCGGGAAAACTGGTTAGCCTTGTCGAATTGGAAGATGAATCTATAGAGGATAAAGGGAAATTGCAAGGAAAACCAGTGGATAAGTTAAGCTCCCGTTTATTTTGTATAAAGTTTTTTCACAATTTATCAACAGTATTTTTAAGTAATCAACATAAACCTGCGGATAACTTAAACTATCCACAAGAAAATCAGGCACTTCCATGGATAAATCTTGACTTGTCCACAGGGGTGCCTGATGTTTTTCTAAAAACTCATGTTCCCAGACATCATCTTTACAGCACGGCCGCCGACACAAATGACTGGTTCTGAACCATTGAATGTAATTTCAATTTCCAAGTATCCAGGTCTACCTGCCGCATGTCCTTGGGCAATTTTATAAGAAGTCGTTCTTGCTGGGTCGATTATTCCTTCAAGCAAAAAATAACCTGCTAACGCTCCGTTAGCGGAGCCAGTTACCGGGTCTTCTGGTATACCGACAGCTGGAGCGAAATCACGGGTATAAACTAACGCATCATCTACGGTATCGAAGGTAAATAGATGGGTCGTACTAATACCCAGCTCCTTGTTCATTGTAGCTAATTCATCCAACAATGGTCGGGCAGCATCGATGGCCTTTCTGGTCTTAAGAGGCAAAAGAAGATGCCAATTGCCGGTATAGGCTAATTTAATGGGAAATCGATCATCGAGGTCGTCAATGTTGATGCCCGCAAGACGGCAAAGTTCTTTTTTATCATGATTGATTTCTTTCAACTTCGGGGGCACCTGGGTCATCGTCACATAAAGTAATTGGCCATCCTCGACCGTCCAGCTTACCGGAACGATTCCAATGTTTGTTTCTAATTTAATCTCATCCTTCTTTTTCAACCAGCCGAATTCTGTTGCTAGAATCCACGAAAGAGCAATCGTCGCATGACCGCAAAAATCAATTTCATTTGTCGGGGTAAAATAACGCACCCGTACATCACCATGATCATTTGTGGACGTGGTTACAAAAGCTGTTTCCGAAAGATTTAGTTCCCGCGCGATTCTTTGCATTTCTCCCTCTGTTAAAAGCTCAGCATTTGGGACAACACCCGCCGGATTGCCGCCAAAAGGCTGGTCGGTAAACGCATCAACATGAAAAATCTGAGCATCCTTCACCTTTCATCTCTCCCCATAAAATCTGCTATACTCATAATGATAGAAATTTCATTGGAAATCAAGATGACTCGGTATAAACCCCAAAAAATAGCAGATAGAATAAAGGTGAGCGTATGAAGAAATATGCAAATTTAGATCATGTGGCAAACAATAAATCATTTCAGGACATGCGCAAATGGCAGAAGGAACGAAGAAGTAAGAAAAAGGATTTAACAGTGAATATCGAACAGAGTACGGAGAAAAGGGTGGACTTTTTACAAGCAAATAGAACCCATACCTCATATACTTGGATTGGTCATTCTACCTTTTTGATTCAATTAAATGGTCTAAATATATTAACAGACCCCGTTTGGGCGAAACGAATGGGTTTTGGAAAACGGCTTACGGAGCCAGGGATTGGGATTACGGACATGCCCGAAATCGATGTGGTCGTCATTTCACACGGGCACTATGACCATTTGGATTTTCCAACCTTGAAAAAAATAAAAGGCAATCCACATTATTTTGTACCGGTGGGACTCAAATCGCTATTTACTAAAAAAGGCTATCAGCAGGTGACGGAATTAAGTTGGTGGGAACGGGTAGAACTTAGAGGAATCGAGTTCCATTTCGTTCCAGCCCAGCACTGGACGCGCCGAACACTGCGTGACATGAATACTTCCCACTGGGGTGGGTGGATTTTTCAAACCAAACAGGAGACGATGTATTTTGTCGGTGATACCGGATATTTTCGTGGGTTTGAGGAAATTGGGGAACGGTTTGCGATTGATACGGTGTTCATGCCAATTGGTGCCTATGAACCGGAATGGTTTATGAAGGATTCACATATTAACCCGGAGGATAGTGTGAAAGCTTTTCTGGAATTAAAAGCAAAATACTTCGTGCCCATGCACTATGGTGCCTATCGGCTAGCCGACGATACTGGACCAGAAGCATTGGAAAGATTGCTGCAAGAATGGGACAAGCGAGGACTAGCTAAAGAGCAATTAAAGGTATTATTGCTGGGGGAAACAACCGTAGTCGATTAAATAACAAAGGACAAGAAGCCTAAGCATCTTGTCCTTCACTACTATTTACTTCCGATGCATCTTAAACTCTAAAAACAATTCATTGTATAGGGCTAGATTCTTTTTGCCAAGGTTTTCATAAACCTCTAGTTTCTCGGTTAAATCAGGTGGCGGGTAAAACCGCACGTCACCCGTCATTTCTTCCGGCATGTATTTCAACGCTTCTTTGTTTGGAGTTGAATAAGAAACATACTCGGTATTTTGGGCAGCTACTTCCGCGTCTAGTATAAAATTGATAAACTGATGTGCTGCTTCGACATTTTTGGCTGTTTTCGGAATGACCATATTGTCGAACCACAGATTAGAGCCTTCTATCGGTACAACATATTCAAGATCCTCATTTTCATACATAATCTCAGATGCGACACCTGACCAAACTAAGCCGATAGCCGCCTCATTATTTTCTAAAAGAACCCTCGCCTCGTCACCAACAATCGCCTTTACATTAGGTGTGAGCGCATTGAGCCTTTCTTTCGCTTCTTGGAGGTGGTCAGGATCTGTGTCGTTCAAGGAGTACCCTAGACTATTTAATCCCATTCCAATGACTTCACGTGCTCCATCGATTAAAAAAATCTCATTTTTTAAATCAGGATCCCATAAATCATTCCAGCTTGTGATGGTCTTCCCGCCAATTAATTTTGAATTATAAACGACACCAACTGTTCCCCAGAAATAAGGGACGGAATAGCGATTTTCAGGATCAAACGGAAGATCCATAAAACGTTCGTCGATATTCTTTAAGTTTGGCAGCTTGGCATGATCGAGCGGGACCAACAGGTTCTCCTGGCGCATTTTATCAATCATATACTCGGATGGAACGGCAATGTCGTAGGTCGTTCCCCCTTGCTCGATTTTTGTCATCATCGCTTCATTGGAATCAAAGGTTTCATAGATAACTTTGACTCCGGTTTCCTTTTCGAAACGTTTGACAAGATCCATATCGATATAATCGCCCCAGTTAAATATCGTAAGGGTATTACCACTAGAATAACCTTCAGCAGAGTTCATTTTCGCAATTGTAAGTAACAGCAAACCAGAAATGAGAACAATGGCCACGCCCAACTGGACTAATTTTTTCATCGCCGTACCCCCATTCCTTTATCCTTGTAACGTTGGGTAATGATATAATAAACTCCAACTAACAGTAAGGTAACTAAGAATAAAAGTGCTGATAAAGCATTAATGTTAAGAGCAATTCCGCGGCGCGCCAAGGAATAAATCTCAACAGAAAGCGTGCTAAAACCGTTACCTGTCACGAAAAAGGTAACAACAAAATCATCCAAAGAGTACGTTAATGCCATAAAAAAGCCTGCGAATATTCCTGGGGTAATATACGGTAAAATCACTCGCGTCAACACCTCTAATCGGCTCGCTCCGAGGTCTAAGGCCGCATCGATTAAGGTTGAACTCATTTCCTTTAATTTTGGCAAAACCATTAGAACGACAATTGGAATACAAAAGGCGATATGCGACAATAACACCGAATAAAAACCAAGCTTAATTCCGGCCATCGTGAACAAAATTAAAAAGGAGGCACCAATGACTACGTCTGGGCTTACAATCAATACATGATTAAGCGACAGGAATGTATTTTGTGTCTTTTGTTTTCTTATCGAATCAATCCATATCGCTCCAAGTACACCAAAAATCGTTGAAAATAAAGCAGATAAAAGCGCAACGACTAATGTATTTAGCACGATAATTAACAATCGTGTATCCTGAAAAAGCTCTTTATACCAGTCTAGGGTGAAACCGTCAAAACCGGACATGTTTCCGCCACTGTTAAACGAGTAAAAGACGAGAAAGAAGATCGGTGCATAAAGAATGAGAAAAACGATGATAAGAAATAATTTTGGTAAAGCTGTTATCTTTTTCTCCAACTTACACACCCCGCTTTCGGATTCCCGTTACGTTCATAATCAGGAACATAAAGATAATTAAAAACACCGCGATTGTTGAACCCATTCCCCAGTCCTGGATGACAAGAAAATGCTGTTCAATTGCGGTTCCAAGCGTAATGACTCGGTTTCCGGCAATCAAACGTGTTAGCATGAACAAGCTCAAGGCTGGAATGAACGTAATCTGAATGCCAGCTTTTACGCCGTTCATCGTTAGCGGTAGAATAACACGGCGGAACGTCGTCCATTGTGAAGCCCCTAAATCATTTGCTGCAGCGATTAAATTCGGATTTAACTCATTTAATGAGTTGAAAATCGGTAATATCATAAATGGAATGAAGATATAAACCGATACGAACAAAAAGCTGAAATCGGTAAACAAAAGCTGCTGAGTGCCGATACCGATGACTTCAAAAAAGCTGTTCACGACACCATATGTCCCGAAAATCCCTAAGAAAGCGTATGTCTTCAATAGGATATTGATCCACGATGGCACAATAATCAGCAGTAACCAAAGTTGCTTGTGCTTCGTTTTTGTTAAAAGATAAGCAGTCGGGTAAGCAACGAGTAACGAAAACAATGTAATTAAAAACGCATACCAAAAGGAACTTAATGTCATCTTTAAATAAACGGGTGTAAAGAACTTTTGATAATTATCAAAGGAAAAATTTCCTTCAATATTAAAGAACGAATTATAGACGACGAGAACAATCGGTGTAATAACGAATAAACCAATCCAAAGCAAATAAGGAACTGTATAAAGATGGCGCGTCCAGCTATTTTTCATGGCTGTTCCCATCCGTATAAGCCTCTAAACGCTTGTCAAAATCCTCTTCAGATTCACCAATCCGCATAACATGAATCGCTTCTGGATCGAAGTATAAACCAATTTCCTCACCAACAGTTGCTTTTTTCGTTGAATGGACAAGCCATTCATTCCCATCTTTATCATAACAGCTGATTTCATAATGAACGCCACGGAACAGCTGGGAATCCACGCGAACCTGGAGTTTTCCGCGCTGTGTGGACGTTATCTCCAAGTCCTCAGGACGAATGACGATTTCAACTGGTTCATTTTCGTTAAAACCTTTATCGACACAATCGAACCGTTTACCAACAAATTCAACTAGTTCGTCGTGAATCATATGGCCATTAACAATATTCGATTCCCCGATAAAATCAGCAACAAAGTTGTTAATAGGCTCATCGTAGATGTCTGTTGGCGTACCACTTTGCTGAATGATTCCTTTGTTGAGGACAAAAATCTCATCGGAAAGGGCAAGCGCTTCTTCTTGATCGTGAGTGACGAAAATAAAGGTAATGCCTAAACGCCGCTGCAGTTCGCGTAGCTCGTACTGCATTTCTGTACGTAGCTTTAAATCTAGTGCTGAAAGTGGCTCGTCGAGGAGAATAACCTCAGGCTCATTGACGATTGCCCGTGCGATGGCCACGCGCTGGCGCTGACCGCCGGACATTTCACGGATCTCCCGCGTTTCGTAGCCTTTAAGATTGACGAAGCTCAAGGCTTCCTTGACCTTTTTTTCAATTTCACTATTTTTCATTTTTTTGATTCGCAAGCCGAATGCGACATTTTCAAACACATTTAAATGAGGGAACAGCGCGTAGTCCTGGAACACGGTGTTCACCTGACGTTTATTGGCAGGGACATGATTAATCTTTTTTCCGTTGAAAAAGATTTCACCTTTAGACGGTTCGGTAAAACCAGCAATGAGCCGCAGAATCGTCGTTTTACCACACCCGGATGGACCTAGCAATGTGTAAAATTTGCCGCGCTCAATTTCAAAACTAACATCATCAAGCACAGGCGGGTCATCGTCAAACTGTTTTGATACATTTTTAAATTCAATGATCAGCGAACTGTTCATTTTCCACTCTCCTTTTTTGAAAAATTATAGCAAGGGGTCTGTTCCTTTGCTTCCAAACCCGAAATATGTCGAATTTGCAATCATTATACAACAAATTTCCTGTTGTGGGTGCATTTCCTTCCCTATATTTTTAATAAGGTTACCCTTCATTATCCACTTTAGTTTGTTTAGAGGGGAATCGCAATAAAAGTGGGTTTCATTGCCCGATTTGGTCCAAATCCGAGGGAGTCGGTCAATAGAAGTATTTCATCCCCATATCTGTCAAGAAACGTTCAATATAAATTAACCGAAACTTAACATTCATTTTGGATAATTTGTTTGTAAAAATAACAAACAAATTGAAAATGGGAAGGGAGTAGGAAAATGAAAAAATTTGTTTTATCTTCCATACTAGCCATTGTAGCAACCATCGTTATTGGTTTTAGCGTTTTTTCTCTTTTCATATTAGATCCGAACAAAGGCCCTACGGTTAGTTCAAGTTCGGAAATTCCACAAGGTCAGGATGCAAAATCAGACCACCCTTATTTACCACCAAGCATGGACGAAGTTCCTCAAGGTGAAGAAGGGGAGTTGATTAGGCTTGGACAAAAAGCGCATAATGAGACAAGCTCGGTTCTGGATGGTTATGTTGGAAACAAGTTGAGTTGCGCGAGCTGTCACGCGAACGGCGGAGTAGATGCGGCGCTTGACCTTGTCGGAATCTCTAAAACCTATCCGCAATACAATCCACGGGCGGGTAGAGAAGTCACATTAGAGGATCGAATTAATGGCTGTTTTAAAAGAAGTATGAATGGTAAACCACTACCGAAGGATTCAAAGGAAATGAAGGCAATGGTCGCCTATTATACCTTTATTTCTAAAAACGTACCCGACGGCACGAAGGAACGTCCTTGGGCAAAACTGAAAAGGGCGGAAGGAGATCTCACAAAAGTAAACATTGACGCCGGAAGAGAGCTATATAAACAAGCGTGCATGTCCTGTCATGGTGAAGATGGTGGCGGTGGTGCAACTGGTCTGGCTCTTTGGGGAGAAGAGTCCTATAATATCGGGGCTGGAATGGCACGAATTAGAACAGCAGGAGGCTTTATCAGAGAATACATGCCAAAAGTTCCAACTGGTGGGTACGAACCGGGTTCCTTTACGGATGAAGAAGCAATGAATATTGCTGCCTATATCAACTCGATGCAACGGACAGATTTTCCTGATAAAATTCATGACTGGCCAAATGGTGATGCCCCGGATGACGCAGCATATGAAACACTTGCTGGTAAAAAAGGAAAGTAAAACAATGTATTCAAAATAAGGGCCGCCTACCAGGCGTGCCCTTTTTCAAACGGTCAAAATTCATGAAAGCTTCACGGACAGTAGTAAGTTTTATCGTTTATGATAGATAGAGGGGGGTGTTTGATGTTGGAGGATAGAAGACTTAGAGGAAAAACAATCTTGATTATCGATAGTGATACAAAAAACCGTGCTGTCCTGAGGTTCCATTTGTCTAGACAAGGGTTTGAGATACTCGAGGCAGCAGATGGACAAACGGGTCGGAATGCGTACGCTAAACATGATCCGTGCTTTGTTCTCCTAGAAACATCACTTCCAGATATAGATGGACTTGAAATTTGTCAATGGCTTCGTTATGAATTAGATCAAAACGTGCCCATTATTATTCTATCATCACAAAATTCCGATGATGATAGGATTGAAGGGTTAAGAAGGGGTGCAGATGATTATCTCGGCAAACCTTATAACCTTGAGGAGCTGATTGTTCGCATCGAAACGGTGCTACGAAGGACGGCCAATCGTTGTAGTAAACTGAGTTACCGAGGCCTAACCATTAAACCTTTAAAGGGTATCGTTAAATATCAGGATGAAGTATTGGATTTAACCCATTTTGAATATCGATTACTCTATTTATTTATGACTCACCCGGAACAAATTTTTACTAGAGAGCAAATCATTAACACCATTTATAAAAATAGTGAAAAAGTCATTAACGAACGGACAGTCGACGTCCATATTAAACATTTACGAGAAAAAATTGCTCAATATACCGATTATTCCTTTATCGTGACATTAAGGGGCATTGGTTACAAATTCAGTACTGAAAATTGATAGAGAAACGGACCTGTTAGTGGAAGAGAAACACCACGGGCAGGTTCGTATTTTTTTTGTCAAAAAACTTTTCAATCAAGGAGAATTGCGTATATAATAAAAAGACCGTGTAGTCTTGTTTTATTTTTACCAAGGAGGGTTTGTAATGATACAGATTAAAAGATTAGCAGAATGCACCTTAGAGGAAGGCGTTAAGGCTTGGAATGTCGGGTTTGAAGGATATTTTTTTGATGCCACGACAACGGTTGAGAATTTTTTGAATCGACTGGTTTTGGAAGGGCTTTCACCACGGCTATCAATTGTCGCGTTTATGGATGGTGAGCCGGTAGGGATTATTAAAAATGGTATCCGAACTTTCCAAGGGCAAAAAATCGCTTGGAACGGTGGAACAGGAGTCGCTACGGCCTACCGAAAGCATGGTGTAGGGAAGGCACTGATGGATGCGACACTAGAAATCTATCAGGAAGAGGGAGTCCAAATCGCAACATTAGAGGCGATTAGTGAGAATTCACGGGCGATTTCTTTGTATGAAAAAATGGGGTTTGAGATGATCGATGATTTGGAGTATTTACAACTGAAAGGTAGCTTGGACAAATCACCAATTGCCACGGTTAAAAATGAATATACCCTAGAAAAATCAATACCACAGCTTGTAGGTGAATTAGATTTTTACAAGGGATTAAACCCATGGCAAACCCAGTGGCAAAGTGCTAAAGAGAGTGAAGCGATCATCATAAAGGACCAGGAAGGTATCGCTATTGGATATGCCTACTATAGAAAAGTGTTCAACGGGAATGGCATACATGATCGAACGATTTTATACCAATGTGAAGCAGACCCTGCACGTGAAGATGGCAAAGAGATAGTTCTTTTGATGCTTGGCCATATTTTTGGTGATTTTGGTGATTCGGTTACAAGAATTATCCCTAATTTACCAATGACTCGCTCCCAGTTGACGGCATCGATTTTAAAAGAGATCGGCTTTGAAACGACGGTGAAGCAAGTTTATATGACGAAAAATATGTAATACTAGGTAAAAAGTGGGTCATGAAAAAAGGAGTATCATTGTTATGCCAAAGGTATCAGAGGAATATAAAGCAAAACGCCGCGAGATGATTTATGAATATGCATTAGAATGCTTTGCGGAAAAGGGCTTTCAACTAACAACGATGGATGATATTGTCAAAAAGTCCAATACGAGTAAGGGCTTTGTGTATAGTTATTTTAAAAGCAAAGAGGAATTATATGTTTCCCTAATGGAAGAAAAGACCGCTAACATGTTCGTTAAAATAGAGGACCGATTTAGGAAATTAGCGACGGCAAAAGAGAAGATTGCTGAACTATTTCATATTTATCGAAAAAATGGTGGAATGGAGAAATACAAAGTGATAACAAGGGCGCAGATTGAATACACGTTGTATTCCTCAAGGGTAGAGGAATTACAAAAGAATATGCGCGATCGCTTCGAAAAACAGCATCTTCCATTTATAAAGAGGATTATTTCAGAAGGGATCGCCAATGGGGAATTTAACCCAAATGCCAATCCCGAAATGCTGGCCTCGATGTTTTGGGCGAATATTGACGGAACTGCTTTACACAATGCCATTTTAGACAGCCATTACAAATATCAGGAAGTGTTAGCGGAAACGGAAAAAATGTTTCTTAAGTACTTAGAGATTGATTAGAAAAGGGGAAAACGATGAACAGTATCAAAAAGATTTCCAATGAGCAAATCGAAGAAATGGTTGGGTTAGTGGCAAATGCCTATACGGAATTCGAGTATCATATGCCGCAAAAACGTCAGTTGTTAACAGAACGCCTCCAGAAAATAAATGACGAGGATGAGACGGTCCATTTCTGGGGCTGTTTTCAAGAGGAAAAGATGGTTGGCTGTATGCGATTCCATGACTATACGATCAATCTTCATAAGAAAAAATTAATGGCCGGGGGAGTTGGCCTTGTTGCCGTTGACCTATTGCATAAAAAAGAGAAAGTCGCCAAAGAAATGCTGACGTACTTTTTGGAGCATTACCGCGATAAAGGGGCAAGTGTCGCGATGCTCTATCCTTTTCGACCAGACTTTTACAAAAGGATGGGCTTTGGGTTCGGGACGAATATGAATTTGTATAAAATTAAGCCAGAATATTTTCCGAAAGGACCATCAAAGCAACATATTCATTTTTTGACATCTGGGGATAGCGATAAATTGGTAGATTGCTATAATCAGTATGCGCTTTTGACAAATGGTTTGTTGGAAAAAACAAAGTTTGAGGTCGAGTCACTGTTTCGAATTCCTGAAAATCGGATCATTGGTTGTACCATAAACGGCGAACTACAAGGGTATTGCGTTTTCACGTTTAAAAGTGCGAAAAAGGACAATTTTTTACTGAATGACCTGATGGTAAAAGAACTTGTCTATCTCAATCAGGAAGCATTAAGCGAAATATTTACATTCTTCCATAGTCAGGCAGATCAAGTGAACCGTATTGTGATTAACACGCAGGAAGAAGACTTTTATTTTCAATTTTCCGACCCAAGAAATGGATCGGATAATGTCATTCCGTTCCTTTACCATGAAACGCATACCTCTGGAGTAGGAGTCATGTATCGGATTTTAGATGTGGATCGATTCCTAGGGGAGCTTGTCGGGGTTCAGTTTGATAGAGAATCTGTGACGATAAAATGGAATGTTGAGGATAACTTCTTGAGCAATAACCATAAGTCTTTTTATACGAAATTCACCGGAGGAGTGCTAGTGGCGACTGAAGCTTCTGAATGTGACGTGGAAGTGTCGATGGGGATTGCCGAGTTCTCCTCGCTAATGGTCGGTGCGGCAAACTTTCATTCTTTGGTTAAGTATGGGTTGGCAAAAGTGTCAACGGATCAGTTTGATAATAAGATTAATCGTTTATTTGCTGGCAAGAAACCGATTTGTTTTTCGGGATTCTAATCTAATGGTTTCGAGCAATTCGGACAGAGGTTTTTCTTGTAGTCCCGAGACACTTTCGTATTGCAATAAAGGCAACTTTTGATAAGGACTGGATTGTTGTCAAGGTCGTTGGAAAATCCAAAGCCAATAGAAAAGAACTTCAGCCCTTTACCGACTAGAAATCCTAAGACAGTGCCGGTAACAATGATCGTAAATAACATGGCCATTTTTCATCGCAACCCTTTAGGAAAAATTTTAGCTAAATAATACCATATTGGTTGGAAAATAGGTATTATGGAGACAAAATAGTTTGAGAGGGTGAGTGAGCTGGGAAGAATTATTGCGATTGGCGGCGGAGAAATTTCAGAATGGGAAACATTGCAGATCGATCAATATATTGTGGATCAAGCTGGAGTTGAATGTCCACGGGCCTTATTTATTCCGACGGCTAGCAGTGAGCCGGAGGGCTATATCGAAACCTTTCATCAGGTTTATGGTGAAAAACTAGGCTGCCAAACGGATGTACTTTTGTTACTAAATGGAAATTTAACGGATGAAGAAATTCGCGGTAAAATTCTGTCTGCAGACATCATTTATGTGGGTGGTGGTGACACTGGAATGATGTTGTCGGTTTGGAAGAACCACAGAGTAGATGAATATTTGTGGGAAGCCTATGCTGGTGGTAAAATTCTCACCGGCTTAAGCGCTGGATCAATTTGTTGGTTTAAATATGGTCATAGTGAAATTAGTGAAAACCCAATTGAATTTATTCGTTTGGAAGCGTTGGGATTGATTGAGGCGATCCATTGCCCACATTATAACGAGGTGGAGCGTCGTGTGGATTTTGACGAAATGATGCGTGGGTCCGAACTGGTCGGATTTGCGATTGAAGATCAGTGTGCGATTGATTTTTACGGTGATGGTAAGATTCGTGTGATAAAGGCAGCCAATCAAGCAAAGGCGTATAAAATCACAGCGGCAAACGGTGAAATTCACAAAGAGGAATTACTGGCTGAAAGCGTGTAAGGGACAAGACGAGGTGGTCTTGCCCCTTTTTATTGTTTCCCAAGGGATTATTACGCTTTCGAACCGGAATCCAAATCATTAAATTGCTTCACAATCCGTTCGAGAGCTTCTTTAATAATGGACCTAGGGGAAGGTATACAGATTCGTTGAAAATGCTGGCCTTCTTCGCCGAACATTTTACCATCTTCTAAAATGACATTGGCCTGATTATAAATGCGGTCGTGGACTTCTTCAGGGGTTATACCATACCCACTAAAATCTAGCCACATGACGTAGGTTCCTTCTGGAATGCGTACCTTTACCTTTGGTAGATTTTTAGCTAAGAAGTCTTTTACAAAATACATCGTTCCATCCAGATATTCCTTCAGTTGTTCCAGCCAATCCTCGCCTTCATTGTATGCTGCAATAAGTGCGGCAATCGTAAAGGGAGAGGCGAGTTGAAAGCCCATTGTTTCGATAAACTTACTCCTTAGGTATGGATTTGAAATGATTAAATTCGTGCAATGGAGTCCTGCAACATTAAACGTTTTATTAATAGCGGTGCAGGTGATTAGATTGCTATGATGATTGGTCACCTTTGCAATAGGTATAAAAGTCTGGTCTCGGCGAATGAGATCACCATGAATTTCATCAGCAATAATAATAACGTCGTGTTTTTCGCAAATTTCGGCTAGTTTCTGCAAATCTTCTTTTTGAAAAATTCTTCCCGTTGGATTATGAGGGTTACATAGAAGAAACATTTTAGTTGTCGGTTCCTTGGCTTTCTCCTCAAAATCAGCAAAATCAATGGAATAATATCCATCGTCATCCAAGAGCAGGGCATTATTGCGAACAACGCGTCCATTTCCCTCTATTGCTGCTGTAAACGGTGGATAAACTGGACGTTGAATGATAACCCCGTCACCAGGTTCAGTAAAGGCGCGAATCGCAATATTAATCGCATTGACTGTGCCGGGGCAATAAACGATCTCCTCTATTTTGATGTCCCATTCATGACGTTTCTTAAACCAGTGCTGGATAGCAAAATAATATTCTTCCGGAAAAATGGAATACCCATATATCCGGTGGTCGACTGTTCGTTTTAAAGCCTCCACCATTGGTTGGGGAACCGGCAAATCCATGTCCGCTATAAACAAAGGAATCGTATTTTCATCAAAACGGTCCGTTAACCCCATTTCCTTCAGAACAGCCGCGCCATCCCACTTCACCGAAAACGTATCCCGACGCTCAACAACTTCATCAAAATTATACTTCATCGCTGTAGCAACCCCCTTCATCATCAACATTAACATACAAAACCTAACTAAAATAATACGGCAAAACACCTCCAAACTCCTGCCACACTTTAGCACTTTAAAGTATGTGGGGACTGTCCCCACATGCTTTAAAGTGCTAAAGTGTGTGAATTTTTTCTTTTTTCTGGCAGGTTTTTTTGTTTCGTTTGCCGAAAAGAGTAGTGGTAAAAAGAGGGAGGGAATGGAGCATGGAAATAAAATATAGAGATGAAGTGATTGAAAATTTTCATGGGACGGAAGTGGCTGATCCTTATCGTTGGTTGGAGGATCCACAGTCGCCTGAAGCACTTGAATGGGTAAAGGGAATGCAAAAAGAGTATGAAACGTATTTCGCGGATACCGAACAGACCAAGCAGCAGGATAGAGAAAGATTAACGGAGCTTTGGAACTTTCCTAAGTTCTTTGTACCAAAAAAGGTTGCGAATCGATTGTTTTACCAGAAAAACGATGGACTGCAAAATCAAGCCGTTTTATATGTAAAAGAGTTAAATAGCGACGGGGAGAAAGTTCTAATTGACCCAAATCTTCTGAGCGAGGATGGGACCGTGGCCCTCACTAATCATGCTATTAGTAGCAACGCAGAATATATCGCCTACGCAACATCGCAAAGTGGTAGCGATTGGCAAATTATTCGTGTAAGAAAGGTAGAGACCGGTGAAGAGTTAGCTGACCATATTCAATGGGTGAAGTTTACATCCATTGCGTGGTCCCCAGACCATAGCGGATTTTATTATAATCGCTTTCCACAGCCAGGTACCGTTGGGGCTGATGAGGAAGGTTGTTACAGTAAGGTCTATTTCCATAAAATCGGTACGAGTCAGGATGATGATATTTTAATTCATGAACAGCCAGAGGACAAGGAGTTAATGTTTGCTCCGTTTATCTCAACCGATGAGAAATATGTTGGTTTGAATGTATTCTTCGGTACAGCTGCAGAAAATCGAGTCTATGTTAAGCCGATTGATTCAGAAGGACCTTTCATCCGTCTATTGGATAAACAAGATGCCGAATATCGTTTTATTGCCAATAGCGGCACAACCTTTTATTTTAAAACGACGCTTTATGCCCCAAAATCTCGGATTATTGCGATTGATATCGAGCAACCGGACTCAGAAAGATGGAAGGAGATTGTCCCTGAACAACAGGATGTGATGGACTTTGTACACTACTTTAACGGGCAATTTGTTGTTTCATTTTTACATAATGCTCATCACCAGATTCACATTTACCGATTAACGGGGGAAAAACAAGGGCAATTAGAACTTCCTGTCATTGGTTCACTAACTGGGCTAACAGGCAGTTCTGTTGATTCAGAGTTCTATTTTGGGCTTACATCATTTTTATACCCTACGATTGTTTACCGTTATGACTTGGAAAAGAACAACTTATCGGTATTTGCCCAATCCCAACTTCCGTTTGAGACCGATCAATATGAAACAAACCAAATTTTCTATACTTCCAAAGACGGTACAAAGGTGCCCATGTTTTTGACCCATCGAAAAGGGATCGCCTTGGACGGCCAAAACCCCGTCATTTTATACGGCTATGGTGGTTTTAATATCAGCCTTACGCCGAGCTTCATGCCAGCCATTTTGAGATGGATTGAAAAAGGTGGCATTTATGCAGTGGCTAATTTAAGAGGTGGTGCCGAATACGGGGAAGAATGGCATCAAGCGGGTATGCTTGAAAACAAGCAAAATGTTTTTGATGATTTCATTGCAGCAGGAGAATGGTTAATTGCTGAAAATTACACATCCAAAGAAAAGCTTTCGATTATGGGAGGATCCAATGGTGGCCTGTTGGTAGCGGCATGTATGGTTCAACGACCTGACCTGTATGGAGCGGTGATCTGTCGAGTACCGGTCATTGATATGCTTCGCTATCATAAATTTACGATTGGTCGCTTTTGGATTCCAGAGTATGGGACGGCTGAAAATCCGGAGCATTTTCCATTCCTATATGCTTATTCACCATTGCATAATATTAGAGAAGGGGAAACCTATCCACCTGTGTTGATTGCTACTGCGGAAAGTGATGACAGGGTAGTACCAGCCCACGCCAAAAAATTCGCAGCAACGTTACGGGAAAAAGCCAATCAGGACACAACCATCGTCCTACGCCTAGAAGCAAAAGCCGGCCACGGACTTGGCAAACCAACCAGCAAACTCATCGACGAATGGGTAGACTTCTACGCATTCCTACACAAAACACTATAACACTTTAATGCTTTAAAGCGTGTGGGGACTGTCCCCACTTGCTTTAAAGTGCTAAAGTGAAATTTAGTTGTTTACAATTTTTAGTAGTTGTGAGATAATAAGGGAAATTTTAAAGGGGGAAAGTAAGTTTATGGAACCAACTAATTGCTAATATTAATTTATTTTTAAATTAATAACGATTTTGTAATGAGTGTTAATTTGGCCTACTAGAATAGGTTTATTTGTTATGCTCTTTATGAATCAGGCAATTATGAAGGTAACTTACTTTACTAAAATCGGATTACTATTGAAGGTATTGGAATGATCGAAGGCAAACTATGTTCTTTTAGGTGTGCCCTCTATTTTCGAATGCTCTCAATAATATTATTCAGCGATTATTGTAGACTGTAAGAAGAAAATCTTCTTACGGTCTTTTTTATTACAAACAATTAAATAGTATCGAAGTTCTTCTTTGCCCTGTCCATAAAAGCGTGACGTCACAATATGGATGAAAGAAGGAATTATTTATGTTCGAATTAAAGTTAAATGGTATTAAAAAATATATGGAAGCAACATTAGTGTTAAAAAATATCACCTTTGAAGTTTTCCAAGGTGAAAAAGTTGGAATTGTTGGGGTAAACGGAAGTGGAAAGAGCACAATTTTAAAATTGATCGCTGGAATCGAGCCGATGAATTATTATCCAGGTTACCCGCAGACTTCAAGCTATGGCTATGATGAAGGGCTAATTAACATGTCTAGAGGAGCCACTTGCGCTTATCTCGAGCAATCACCTGTATATTCAGAAGGACTAAAGGTTATCGATGTCCTCAACCTAGCCTTTGAGGAAGTCGACTCCATCGAACAACAGATGCGCCAGTTAGAGGAACAAATGCAGACACTCGAAGGTGACGCGCTAGAAAAGGTGTTAAAAAAATATAGTGACCTCGTGCAACTATTTGAAGTAAAAGGTGGATACGAAAAGGAAGAAAAACTAGGCAAGGTGTGCACTGGACTTAAATTTACGGACTCCTTTTTAAACAAGAATTTCGACCTGCTGAGTGGCGGGGAAAAAACGACGGTTGTATTAGGAAAACTCCTCATACACAACCCAGATATCCTGTTACTCGACGAGCCAACCAATCATCTCGATATGGATTCCGTTGAATGGCTCGAGGGCTATTTGAAAAGTTACAAAGGGATGGTCATCATAGTTTCCCATGACCGTTACTTCCTAGACAATGTTGTCACAAAAATCGTTGAAGTGGAAGATATGGAATCAATCACTTACAAGGGTAATTACTCTGCTTATGTAACTCAAAAGGAAGAAAATCTACGGATTCAATACGAGCATTATCGTGAGCAGCAAAAAAAGATCAATAACATGGAAAAAACCGTCCTAAGCCTAAGAGACTGGGCAATGCGTGCGGACAATAACAAGTTTTTCCGCCGAGCGGCAAGCATCCAGAAAAAACTTGATAAAGTGGATCGCATAGATAAACCAGTATTTGAAAGAAAAAACATGAAACTAGATTTTAAAGCAACCGAGCGCTCTGGAAACGAAACAATCAAAGCAATCGCTGTTGCTAAAAGCTATCAAGACAAAGTCATTTTCAAAAAAGCTGAGCTACTTGTAAAGTATGGCGAAAGAGTCGGCCTGATTGGTCCAAATGGCAGTGGCAAAACGTCATTTCTCAAAATGCTCTTAGGCGAAGAACAGCCTGATTATGGTGTTGTCGAACTAGGTGCCAACGTGATGGCAGCGTATTTACCGCAGAAAATCAGTTTCAACAATGAAGAGCTAACGGTTTTGGAAACCTTTAGAGAAGACATTTCCATTCTTGAGGGGAAAGCCCGCGAATACTTGTCTAAGTTTATGTTTTACAAAAAAACGCCATTTAAAAAAGTCAAGCACTTGTCAGGTGGAGAAAGAATCCGCTTAAAGTTGGCGATGCTGCTTTATCAGGATATAAATCTATTAATCCTTGATGAGCCTACCAACCATCTTGATATTGATTCGATTGAAACACTGGAAGAGGCTCTTGAGGAATTTAAAGGAACGATATTCTTTATCTCCCATGACCGTTATTTTATCAATAAAATGGCCGAGCGGGTTATTGCGGTTGAAAATTACGGTTTTAAAAGCTATCTTGGCAATTATGACGAATATAAAAGTGTTCAAGAGCAGCTGTACAAACAACAGGAGCACACGGCACCGGTTGTAAAAGTCGAAAAGGAAAAGAAGTCTATCCCCCAACCTGTGCTAGGTAAAATTGATGAGTCGAAAACGTTAGCTAAAATCGAAAGTCTCGAAAAGGAGATCGAAGAAATGGATTTAGCGATGGCTTCTATTGCTATTGACGATTACGAAGAGCTCAATAAACTGTATAACCGAAAACAGGACTTAAGCAAACAATTAGATGAAGTGATGGGATTATGGATAGATATTTAGTCGATAAAACACAGAACATGGGACGATATAGCATCGTCCCATGTTCCTTAAAATATTGGTCGTAGCATCTTTTTTACCGGTTTGCTCGATAATAACACGACTAAGATGATGGAGATAATAAGTAAAACGACGATTTGCTCAGCATTATCCAGATACTCTGTCCATTTGCTATGGCGAAAAGTTTTTACAAAGAAACCATGTAAAAGGTAGACATAAAAGGAGCTGGCACCCCATTTAGTAAAGAAATATCTTCCTTTTGGGACCATTGCTAAAAAACAAATGGTCGCAACGATTGATAAACTATAAATGGCAAACCGAATGATCCCCCCAAATTCGTTCGTATCGATAAGGTCTCCGTAAGGCTTGGAGCCGAATAGCCATTTATAATTAAAGTCGGGTAGAAAATAGACGGCAATAAAAATCGATAGTAACACAAATAAGGACGGAATCTTAGCAGATCTGATTTTTTCGAAATGTTCTTTTTTTAAGAAGTAGCCAACTAAAAAAAATGGAAAAAACACAATTGTCCGGGATAGACTCATGTAGCTGTTAATTTCGTTCACATAGCCAATAATGATTCCAAGGACTACAGAACAACTAAGAGCATACCATGGTTTCCATTTACTAAATAGAAACAGCATAAGATTCCAGCAAAATAAACTTAGTAAAAACCAAAGGGACCAATGTGGTTGGAATGGATCCAATTCCGCTTTCTGTCCAGAATAAACAAAGTAAAAAATCGTATAGATTCCTTGAAAAATAATATAAGGAATGAGAAGTTTTTTAGTGATTTTCATTAAATAGCCTTTTTGCTGAAATCCTTTTGCAAAATAGCCAGAGATTAAAATAAACGCAGGCATGTGGAATGTATATATTGTCGTGTAAATGGTATAAATCAATTGATTTTCATGGACATAGGTTTGGATGAAGTGACCAAACACAACCAAGAAAATTAAAAACAATTTCACATTGTCATAGTAAGAATCACGGGTTTTCATGATGACCTCCCTAAGCTAATCTTATAGACTTTGTTATTCGCCTATAATTTTCGGGAGAGTAACTTCTGTTTCTGACCGTTTTAAAAGCATTGTAATACAATTGTCTTAAACTTACATTTTTGTTACAAATGTTTTACTAATATAAAAAATCCCCATGAACTCCAAGGGGATTTTTATATTATTTTACGATTTCGTTCCATTGCTTTTCAAAGTTGGCAAACGGGTCACCTGATTCTTTTGCGATGCTTACCTTGTTTGCATTCCACTTTTTATAAACGACATATAAAACATATGCAGCAGCAACACCGAGTAAAGCCGGGGCGTGTGAAATCACTGCTGAAAGAACCATTAAACCAAGAATACCGTAACCTATTTTACCGCCAGTGGATTTGGTCTTTAAAAATTGCTTTACAATCAAATAAAACAACAATAAACTAATCGCTAAACCGATAATCGGACCAATCGTGTGAAATAAAACAATCGCAGCAATGCCACCGACTAATAATAAACCAAATTTATTCATGATTTTTTCCTCCTTAGTTATCTTGATTACATCTTACCCCTTTTAAGCATTTCCAACATTGAGCCTTAGCTTTATTTTTATATCGGACTTAAGGCTTAGTCCATCTCAGTGAAAATATGGTAGTGACCATAGCTACACTACGCTATAAAAACGATCTGTTTTAATCCGTTCCTCAGCAGCCTTCAAAATCTGAATCCGCTCCTCTCGTCCTTCTACCTTCGCAACAATTAGTCTTGCGGTTTCGAAATTCATAATCACATAGCCACTTTTCTCGAAATAAAACGAATGGTGAACGAATTCCTTTACCTTTACTAGGAAGTAGACGGTATAGGAGTCGGTGGATGGCCAATACCAAGAGGCAAATGGAATCCTTGTGGAATCTAGTGTAATGCCCACCTCTTCCATAGCCTCACGGTCAAGTGCCTCATGAATCGTTTCATTTTCTTCTAGTCTACCGCCGATGGTCGTTAGAACCTGCTCGTCTTTATCCCAGGCCATTATCATCATCCCCTGTTCGGTGATTGGGATGCAGTGGACACCGGCAATTCTTTTATCTGTTGGTAATACATGAATTACTTTTATCATAGTTTTAACCTCCCTATAATAAGGCTCATCATTTTATTTCGATATTCCTTACCAAATTCCTTTAGAAAAGAGGAATATGCCAAGATAAGACTAGGTATCTTCTAATAATTGGATGGATAATGAAAGGGGGAAATAATAATGAAATTTGAGTTTTCGATTAATATCGATGCACCGAGAGAATTTGTTTGGCGGATAGCCCAAGACCCTGAACTTCGACCAAAATGGGACATCCGGATTGCGAAATATGTAGTTCATGGGGAGCAAAAAGAGGGGGCTGATGTGACTATTACATTTAAACTCGGATTCCTAAAACCTATTGGAAGGGCCAAATTTCTTAAGTTTCAAACACCAGAGCAATCCATTTTAAAAATCAGCCAAGTTTTGCCACAGCTACTACCAACAGGGGGTGGTACCTGGATACTAGAAGAAACTTCTACTGGCACAAAATTGACAACACGTTTTCTATTAGATACAGAGGGAATTCGCTCACCTGATTGGTTAACAAAGTTTATTGTAGCTCGGGATACAAAAGAGTCATTTCAAAATTTGAAGAAACTTGTGGAGGAGTTGTATGTGGTGAAATAAAGGATGGATAAGTTTGCTGAAGTATTATTTGAACCAGTTAAAGACATCTTCCTAGTAAAAAGGATTCGAAAGGCTCTTCATGAAGTCGTTGAAAGACAAATTGCAGGATAATAAGGAAGAAATGTCCTTCATGCGGAGGAGCTACAAATTTTTGCGGATAAGAACCAATAATCTGCGCGATATCAAACCTCCTTTTATTTTAAGCTGAATGTAGAGATAATCAGCTAAAAATGAATAGAAAGGTAGATGTTAATGAGTATTTTTTTATTACAGTGGGGTCTGTTTTCTTTTATGCTTGGAATCATTTTATCGCTGCCTCTTGCGGCTGTTCATTATCAGAAAAATCGCGTTGTTGCTAAAATAATAGTTAATTATAAGAAATTAAAATCTGCCCATACCGATTTTTTCATGCAAGCTTTTGCGGCTGGATTTGTTTATTTACTGGAATTTGCGCTAAAAATGGAGTTTCCTTTATGGGTAACCGCACCTCTTATTTTCGGAATCGTCATGAATCCGAAAATCTTATTATTAGAAGCCACACCATTCATTCGGGCAGGTTGGTTTAAGACAGTTTATAAAATCCTAAGGGGGATCAGTCCGACTTCGCTACTGCTTGCTTGGGGTGCAATTGCTTACTTATGTCTGCCAATCTATTTAACAATTGGATTGGTGGCAGTGAGTATAATTTGTGTAATTGTATTTTTCTATTTCAAAAATAAACAAGAGATACCAATAAGAAATAGTTATATCTCTAAATAGGTTTTGGAAGAGGTAGACTATACCTCTTTCTTTTTTTACCCTTATGGTTTATATGATAAAATTGGTAGATATTAGTTCTACCAAACTGAAGGGTATATATTCAAAAGAGGGGTCAGGTATGATTTCGGAATTAAACAAAGCGATTCCAATATTATTAAGAAAAGCAAGGGGCATACGCATCTTGCTTTGACTTTAAAAGGAGGCATAGGAACTAGTGCCGGCCCCGTCCTCCTTCTTATCACGAAATTTAATGTTATACATTTTTTTATCTGCAAGGTGAAGTAGGTCAGCAAAGGCGGTGGCATCTTTTGGGTAAAAGGAAGTCCCAATGGAGAGGCCAATGTCGATTACGGAAGTTGATAAATTTTTTAGCTCCTTTTGGATTTTGCTGACGGTTTCGTGAACCGAATTGATATTTTGTAAATTTGGTAGCACGATTAGAAATTCATCGCCGCCCCATCTTGCAACAATATCGTTCTTTCTTACGCTATTTGTTAACACGTTTGCAATCAGTTTTAAATATTTATCTCCCTCATTATGTCCATAAGAATCATTGATGAGCTTGAAATCATTGATATCAAGGAGAATAAAAGCAAGCTGCTGGCCTTTCTGGTCCGTTTTGGCAATTAATTTTGGGAGCTTAGCCTCGACAAATCGTCTGTTATAGATTTCTGTAAGGGCATCCTTTTCAGAAAAAAACTTGGCTTGATCATATTTTTTACCGAACACCCAGGCGAAACTAAGCAGAACCGGGAAACCGATGATTTCCAACCCCATAATGTAACCTTCACGGAAATAGTGAAATCCAGTATAAACGAAATGGATAAACAAAACTGCTAAGCTTGTGTATATTCTTCCTTTATAACCCAATTTCACTCACCATCCTTTACTATTTATTAACTAATGATAGATTTGAATTCAGCAACGCCGGTGTTTTCGTGAAATTTCAAATTCATGACAAACGCGTTTTTTTCCTGTTGATTGTCAAATAAACTGAGAAAGGCATCCGCAATCTCTGGGTCGAATTGGCTGCCTTTGTTTTTATTAATTTCTAATAGAGCGCTTTCAATATCCATCTCCTCGGAATAGACACGTTTGGAAGTCATGGCATCAAAGGTGTCAGCAACCGCGATAATCCGTGCAGCCAGTGGGATTTGTTGCCCGCGTAAACGATAAGGATATCCAGTTCCATCGTACCGTTCATGATGGGATATGACGATGTCCAGCACCCCGTTATCCTTAAATTCTGAGATATGCTTGATAATATTATAACCAATCAATGGATGTCTTTTGATGATTTGATACTCTTCATCGGTCAATTTGCTAGGTTTTAAAAGCATGGCCTCCGGTATGCCAATTTTTCCGATATCATGAAGGATCCCACCAATATAAATCGCTTCGCATTCCTTTTTCGATAGTTTCATCTTTTTCGCGATTTCCAACGCGTAGCGCGCCACATTTTGCGAGTGATTAGAAGTGTAGGTATCCCTTGAATCCAAGGTTTTAGAAAGGGCAAAAATTAGGGCAAGCTTATCCTCTCTTCCCTTTTGTATATGCTCCATTAATCCCATAGATATGTAGAGGATTAATAGATAAGTAAATTCTATGATTAGAAAGGAAATCAGAGGGGCTTGGCCAGGAATGGCAAGGTACCGGCTAAAAGCTCCTATAGTTGTTAAGCCATATAAAATCCATTTGGACTTGTTATAAAAGCCAATCCCTAAAAAAATCGTAGCAATGATATAGAAAACATAAACATTTTCAAGACCAATTTTAAGATAGTTTGAAAAAATGTTGTATAACACACAAAGGAAGAAACCATAGCGATAATAATGAGGGTTTTTTAACCATTTGTGGAAATGACTTTTCATCGTAACTCCTCCTTTTGTCATGACATTGTTCATCTTAGTTGCTATTAGCTAGGAGTAAATATAGGAGTATTTTACTATATAAATCTTGAAAATTGATTTTGTTCACGGAATCGTTGAAAAATAGACAAAATTTAAGTGAGGTATTTAACGGCAAAATCTTAGAGTATATGAATTTTCCCAACTTAAAACAATATTAGAATAGGATAAAATGAATAAAGCAAGGTTTATAATAGGCTGAAAAAGGTGATAATAAAGTAAGGTTTCTATATTGCCAAATTCCTTTTGTTCCAATGGGTGAATACGTATTCATTTTGGCTTGAAAATAAAAAATAATAGGTTTTATTCTATTAGAAGTCATATTTCACCACTTTGTTACATATAGCCTGTTTACTAGTATCTGAAGTTTTCCCAATCCTATTTTTTCTTCTACCCCCATAAAGTTTAACTGTGGAATACCACTACAAAACTTTTAAGGAGTGAAGGATGTTGAAAAAGCAAGTTTTAACAGGAGTGCTAGCTTTAGGACTAATGGTGGCGGCAGCGCCGAATGCGTTTGCGAAGGGGGATGTAGAGTTTCGATATAAGCCGATCCCTCAGCTGCCGTATTTAAGTGAAGTACTAGAAATGCAACCGGATGTAACGGAAGAGGAATTAATGGTAGATGTTAGAGCGCTTGCAGAGAATATGGGCGAAACGGAAGAGGCAGTTTTAGAAATGATTTACAACGAAATGAACGCCAATCATGAAGCTGGTGTTATGGAAGAGGAATCGGTTAAAGCTCTCGGTAGCTCAGGTGGAACCGTATCGGTAGGAACTAGTTCAAAAGGGAACTTCTTCTATACGGCATCCTATACTGCTTATTTAAATCATGGACATGTTGGAATGTACTATAGCAGTGGGACAATAGTAGAGTCTGTTCCTTCTACAGGGGTGCGGACGATTTCTACGACGAATCGTTTAGTAGATAAGGGGGCTGCTGTTGTAAAGTCAGTTACAACAACATCAACGAATAAAACAAACGCAGCTAACTGGGCATATAGCCGTGTAGGGATAGATGCGTACTCTTACAATTTCGCTAATAATCGTAACACTTCCCACTATGGCGATAAAAACTGCTCCAAGTTAATTTGGTC
The DNA here is from genome assembly GCF_054786815.1 of Pseudoneobacillus rhizolycopersici. Taxonomy (NCBI): domain Bacteria; kingdom Bacillati; phylum Bacillota; class Bacilli; order Caryophanales; family Bacillaceae; genus Pseudoneobacillus; species Pseudoneobacillus rhizolycopersici. Next base: position 225,404 of record NZ_JBTOOE010000003.1, read on the forward strand.
TGCTTACAAGTTGAACGGCGGATTAGATTTAGATGTAGATGGCGGTTTTGGTGTTTACCCAAGAGATGTGCGTGATGCGAAACAAACAGCAGTAGTTCGTAACATTTAAAATTCAAAAGAGGTAATAAGTTCGGTGACTTATTGCCTCTTTTTTAAAAAAAGGAGCTAATAATGAAAAAACTATTAATTATTGTACTAATTGGACTAGTGATTGGAATAGGCGTATTTATTTGGAAAGGTAAATCCAGTAGCATCGCGGATAAGGGCTTGCTGCTTACTGAAGACCAGTTAAAGAATCCGGAGTTTTTGACCGATAAACAAGCAGTCCTCTATTACTCTACTACGGCCGATCAAGACTTCGATAATAAAGGAGTAAGTCTAGCTATTTTCATTGATGATGAGGGCAAGGCGACTGCTTATCAGATGAAAGGGTTGGAGCTGGGTTCAGTAGCACAGGGAGAAAATAAACTGTTATTGACCGATAAAAACAAAATTACTTTATTAGGTGATCACTACAAGTCTTTCCCGCAAGAGAAACCTCAGTATACCGGCGAGCGCACTGGTTATTTAAAACAAGATGATGTTTTTTTTAGTATTTACAATACGGGTGTCAATTCGCAAACCGGGTCCTATGATTCAAATGTGTTATTTGGGAATGAATCGGGATTCCAATTTGATAATATACCGCATTATATCCTTACTTCGGGTGTTACGAATTCATTAGTTCCGATTTTAACGTACGATGTTGAAAAGAATCTTTATGACTTACGTGAAGTTGCTTTCAGTGGAAAAAAACTGTCGATTACAGACGTTGTTCGTTTACAAAACAAAGAAAATTACGAGTACGCAAACTTATCCCCGATTGTCACCGATGAGGAGTTTTATTATTTTGTTCTAAGTGAGTTTACAGGTGAAAATAGTGGGAATGTCGTCCTCTTTAAAATAAATAAAGAAACAAAAGAGCAGGTGAAGATCCAAATAGCTCAATATGTGGATAGTGAAAAAACGTTCACTTCGATTCCGTTTAACGTCAAGAGTTCAGCCTATGTATTGGATGGGGATTTTTACTATATAGACGGATTAGGAGATGTTTATAGGTTGAAGAAGGGTTCGGCTGAGGTGGAAAGAAAATTTACAATCGATAATCCCCCAAAAGACGGTGTACGGCACGGAGAGGGAACTTTCTTTCACGATGGCCAATTACACATTCTGCGAAACGAAATAAAATCAAACAAAGGTTTTCATATTGAAACATACTCGCTAACGAATGGCAATAAGGAGGCAGAAACACTAATCGAAAACATTAACGAAATCCTCTCCCAAATCAAAGACAAATCCCTCCACACCTACGACTTCAAAACCCTTTAACCCTTTAAAGCATGTCGGGACAGTCCCCACATGCTTTAAAGCGCTAAAGTGGTTTTCCGGTTTATGTGGAAGTGCTGGGAAAAGTTTGTAGTGAATTAGGCCTCTTTAGTCTATACTATCATTGGTGATGTAGATGATAAGAAGAATGGATGATGAATTAAAATCGCTAGTCATAGAGGCTAAGAGCGTTACAAAGGACGGTAAGGTTGCTAATTATATCCCAGCCCTTGGAAAGGCTAATCGGGATGACTTGGCAATTGCGATATACTGTCCGGAGGGAGCATGCGCCTCAGCAGGTGATATTGAAAAAAGGTTTACCCTTCAAAGTATTTCAAAAGTGCTTACTTTAGCGCTTGTTTTGATGGACCAAGGTGTGGAGTATGTTTTTGAAAGGGTTGGGATGGAGCCCACGGGGGACCCATTCAACTCTATTGCGAAACTAGAAACCATGGCGCCATCGAAACCATTGAACCCTATGATTAATGCGGGGGCACTTGTTGTGACCCATATGTTAAAGGGAAGTTCAGTAGAAGAAAGAATACAGCGCCTTTTAGCCTTTACTCAAACTCTAGCAGGTAATAGTGGGGTTGGATGCAATCAGGAAATCGCCATATCTGAATTTGAGACGTCTTTTCTTAATCGGTCCTTATGCTATTTTTTAAAGCAACATCGCATTATTAATGAAGATGTTGAACAGTTGATGGATTTATACACGAGGCAATGTGCCATCGAAATGAACTGTTTGGACCTGGCTAGGATTGGCCTTGTATTTGCAAAGGACGGTGAGGATCCGCTAAACGGGAAATCAATTATCCCTCCCGAAGTTGCTCGCATTTGTAAAACCTTTATGGTCACCTGCGGAATGTATAATGCATCTGGAGAATTTGCTATTAAAGTTGGAGTTCCAGCGAAAAGTGGAGTTTCCGGTGGGATTATGGGGGCAGTCCCTGGTCAATACGGCATTGGTGTATTCGGTCCATCACTAGACGATAAAGGAAACAGCATCGCCGGAATCAAACTACTTCATACCCTCTCGCAAAAATACAATCTAAGTATGTTCTAAGAAAAGGTAGCCACTTTAGCGCTTTAAAGCAAGTGGGGACTGTCCCCGAGTTTTTTAAAGCACTAAAGCACTAAAGTGCTTTAGTGTTTTAAAAAATATACTTACTTTAAAGCGCTAAAGTTTTTTTTATATCCGGTAGCGGGATAGGTGGGTGAGAAATTGGTGTTGTTTGGTGTGTTTGTATTTCATGATGGCGTAGGTGTACGCTTGTGGTAGTTCGAAGGTGTGAACGGGAACTTGTAAAAGGCTCCCTTCAAGTAGTTCCCTTCTCACTGTTGAAATGGGTAAAAACGACACTCCTAATCCTTCGCTAATGAATCTTTTGGAAATGTGGACTTGTGAAACCTTCATCATTCTTGCTTTTGGATAGTTATATTTAATATTTCTACAAAGGTCCTCCCAATAATCCGGGTGATTGTGAGTAAGAATCATGTTTGTTGTAAGGAAATCCTCCTCATCAAGTGGCGGTGCACTTTCTGCATCCTTGCCATCATGAGGAACCACTAGAATGATTTTATCTTGATAAAGTAATTCCGAAGTCAAATCAGGATGGATACTTCCTAAACAGGATATTCCGAGATCCACTTCATCATTTATGACCGCATTTTCGATTTCCTTTGACTCGATTATTTGAACCGAAATCTCCACAGTTGGATTTTGCTGTAAATACGATTTCAGAATAAAAGGAAATATCGTATCGGCAATCAGTGGGGAAACGGCCAAAGAGAGTTTGGTGGAATAACCTTGACTAAAGGATTGTAGGTCCTCAAGCCCTTGCTGGTAAAACTCGATTAACTGTTTCGCATGCTGCAAATAGCGTAACCCTTCCTCCGTTAGTTTCACTTTTTTTCCATCTCGATTAAATAATTTAACACCCAAATCCTTTTCCAATTGTTTAATATGAACCGTTACAGACGGCTGGGAAATGTATAATAACTCAGCGGTTTTGCTAAAATTACCGCAGTTGGCAGCTGTTATGAAGGTTTGAATCCAACTCAATTCCATAATGTAGAACCCTCCTCTATGATTAAAATAATTAATTAAATCTATTAAAAATCATTAGTATTCTTAATAATATCCATATTATACAATATTAGTAAGTTGAGAAAGGGGGAAATGCAAATTGATGAACCAAGGATTGAAAGGGATTGTTGCTGCTGAAACGTGCATTAGCGATATCGATGGAGTAAAAGGGAAGCTGATTTACAGAGGCTATGACATTATTGAAATTGCAAAATCCTACTCTTTTGAAGAGACGGCCTATTTATTATGGTACGGAAAGTGGTCGAATGAGGCTGAACTTTTACAATTAAAAGAGGAATTGGTGCGAAATCGAGAGCTCCCATCACATATTGGCCAATTAATAAAGAGCCTTCCTGCCGAGATGGATATGATGAGCGTGATAAGAACATGTATATCTGCGGAAGGATTATCTGGATACAATTGGAAACCAACGGTATTGCAAGCAATTAGGCTAACTGCCTTGATTCCGACGATTATTGCATTCAGAAAGAGAATATTAGAAGGAAAACCGGTTATGCACCATCGGTCGGATTTGGATCATGCTGCCAATTATTTGTATATGCTAAGCGGAGAATTGCCATTGCAAGCCCATGTAGAAGCGCTCGAAACGTATATGATTTTAACGATGGAACATGGGATGAATGCCTCGACATTTTCTGCTCGAGTGACTGCTTCAACAGAATCTGATTTAGTCTCAGCTGTTACCTCTGCGATAGGTACGATGAAAGGACCGCTTCACGGTGGAGCCCCCACGGAGGTAATTGATTTATTAGTTGAAATGGCAAACCGAAATAGGGAAATTGAAATGGTTCTTCGTGAAAAATTAGCCAGGGGAGAACGGTTAATGGGATTTGGACACCGAGTCTACAAGACTAGGGATCCAAGGGCAATGGCGTTAAAATTAAAGCTTTCTGAGTTGGTTGGAAATGACCCATGGTTTGACCTAGCAGTAAAAGTCGAGGAAATTGGCGTCAAGCTACTCGAGGAATATAAACCTGGTCGCTTGCTCTATACAAACGTTGAATTCTATACAGCCGCCATCATGAAAGCCATCCGAATGGAGCCAGAACTCTTCACGCCAACCTTCACGGCGAGTAGAATAGTTGGTTGGAGCGCACATGTACTAGAACAAGCCGAAAATAACACTCTCTTCAGACCACAATCCACCTACATCGGCCCAGTCTACTCAGTATAAATAAGCATTTTTCCAACACTTTAACACTTTAAAGGATGTGGGGACTGTCCCCACATCCTTTAAAGCGCTAAAGTGTTTTTTTGTCATTGCCGTTGATGCTGTAGCTGACGGTGAGTGTAGCGTTTAGGGAGTGGGAGACAGAGCAATATTTGTCTTTGGATAGTTCGATTGCCCGAACGACTTTTTCCTCCGGGAGGTCTCCTTCTAACGCATAGTGAATGTGAATGACGGTAAATCGTTTCGGATGTTCATCTGCCCGTTCACCTTCTACTTCCATGTGGAAGGAAGTTGGTTCTAGACGCATTTTGTGCAGGATGGAAATGATGTCAATTCCTGTGCAGCCGGCGACGGCATGAAGAAGTAATTCGGTCGGTCTCGCCCCGCTATTTTCCCCTCCAAAATCCCCTGCAGCATCCATATTGATTTCGTGTCCAGACGGAGTTGTTCCAGAAAAGGCCATTTTTCCATTCCAATTGATTGTTGATTTCATTTTTTTCCTCCTAACATCTTGAACTACTGTTAAATTTACCATTTTTAAAAGATTGATACCAAAAAAATACATGTATATTTTTGTCAACACCTCTTGGAATTTGTTATAGTTTTAATTGGAAGCAATCCGAACCTTCTACTGCTTCCTGTTGGATAAAAATTAGATTAAGCAAGAGACTCGTCCCCTTGCTTTTCAAGGAGGCTGAATGATGAAAAAAATAGTCAATTTAGATAAAATAACGGTTTTTCAAAGTGCACTTTTTCAAACGAATTCGACTGTAATCGAAACGGATGATAGTGTAATTGTGGTGGACCCGACATGGTTGCCGAATGAAGTCGAGGAAATAAGGGAATTTGTTTATGCCATAAAAGGGTCTAGACCGGTATATTTGATTTTTACCCATAGTGATTGGGATCATGTTATCGGATACCGCGCATTTCCTGAAGCGATTACAATCGGTAGCGAAGAAATGGCGAATACGGAGTTAAAACAAGACATTCTCGATCAAATTGATAAATTTGACCAAGAATACTATATTAGTAGAAATTATGAATTGGCCTATCCAACCATTGACCACCAAGTTCGACAAGATGGAGAAACATTAAAAATTGGCGGCACTAAGCTAACTTTCTACAAAGCAAAAGGACATACCGATGACGGAATTTTTACCATTGTCGAACCACTAGGGGTATGGCTAGCAGGGGACTATTTATCAGACGTAGAACCACCCTATATTTATTCAAGCAGCGTCAACTATGAGCAGACGCTAAAAATGGTCCCGAGCATTTTGGAAGAATTCCAAATTCGATTCATGATTCCGGGGCACGGCAATGTTGCTACAACCGTTGAGGAAATCATGTGCAGACAAAAAAAGGGTCAAGCCTATATTACAGATTTAAGAACGGCGCTTGCTGCGGGGGCATCTGAGGAAGAGACCATAAGACTCATAGACGGCTACCCGTTCCCAAGAGGCACAAAGCCGTTCCATCTAGGTAATGTAAAGTTAATGAAAAATGAATCAAATTAAAAGCGCCTAGCTTTTAACGAAAATTGGAGGAAACTGTTTGTTAAAGTTAAGTTTAATGAAGAAGGTAGTCGCAACTGTGGATGAGGAATGGAGAAGCCCTTTTGCAGAAAAAATTCTCGACAGTCGCTGGGACTATGATACTGGACAGGTCTACTATTTCCGCGCCAGCGCGAATGTCTTGTTTGTTTATGGTAAAGGGGAAAAGACCTATTTTTTAAGATTAAGTGATGCATCTGTAAAAAAACGAGAGTGGCTTGAAGCAGAAATTGAAATGTTGCATTATTTGCGGGGAAAAGGGTTGAAGGTCGTTATTCCGGTTAGGTCTAAAAATGAAACCTATGTCGAAACCGTTGAAACTGAGCTTGGAACCTTTCAAGCGGTCGTGTTTGAAGCGCTGCCTGGCAAACAGTTTGAAACGGAAGAACTTCCTTTGGAAAATTATTTTACATGGGGTAGTGCGTTGGGACAATTACATCATACCTTCAAGGGCATGCCGGAAAAAATTAGGCATAACCGGACGAGTTGGCGTGATCAATTAGCGTTCGTTGAGGAGAAATTACCTCAACACGAAACCGCAGCAAAAACGGAGCTGAAAAAAATCTTAGAATGGGCCACTAATAAAGAAGTAACGAGCGAAAGTTTCGGTCTAATCCATTATGATTTCGAATTAGACAATCTCCGCTGGGAAAATAAAGAGGTCGCCATTCTCGATTTTGATGACTGTGTTAATCATTGGTACGTCGCAGATATTGCCTATGCATTGAGGGATCTTTTTAAAGAAAAGATTGACTTAGAGAATGTCTTAGTGAAGGAATTTTTACAGGGATATCGAAGCAAGACAGAATTGGATGTTCGTGAGCTTCAGGATCTAACATGGTTTATGAGAATGCACCATTTGGTTATGTTTACAAAGCTACTGGAGGCGGTTGATTTAGATGATTCGAATCAACCGGAGTGGTTAAGTCAATTTAATAAGAAGCTAATTGGTTATTTAGAAAACTATAGAGTTTCCTTCATAGCCTAATCCTATTTTCCTGCTGCTTCCTAATTTTATACATATCCATTTTATTGATGAATACATTTTAAATGGTATCGAATTCGAAAAATGGGGGGCAGCAGGATATGACAAGAAATGTTGAAGAGGCGGCTCGTTTTGAACATGGCTTTTGGCTTCAGGTTTTAGGTGACCATGCGAGATTTATACATGACTCTTTGGCCGTAAGTGAGGCGGAGTCAATAGAAAAGGCTAGTCATTTTATTACGGTTTTCGATGGGCTTTTGCAAAGAGTCAGTAGTAATAATCCTGTTGAGTTAAGCGTCGTGGCTGACAAGGAAGTCCTTCAATTAAAGGATTTTAAACTGAATTTACTCGAACGCCAATTAGTAGGGAAAATAAAGATTGGGTTACCACCAACATTCATTAACCATATGCTCAATGAGTTAGAAGAATATCAACGAGTATTACAATATTTAAAAGAAGGGCAAACTCCGCCAATTTTCCATGAGTTGCACCATCATTTAATTTGGCTAATTGATGCGGCGGGTCATGCAGGAGCGATCGATGCTGATTTAGATAGGGTTGAGAAAAAGCTGAAGAAAACCAGTAAGGAATTTACAAAAACCTTTGAAGAATTCTACCTAAAAGCAGTTGAAATGGCTGGATATTTACGGACAAACTTATCAACATTTCCGGCACTGAAAAAATTTAACCAAGATGTTCGGTTAGAGATGGAAGTATTCATGGGTTTCCTCCAGGAAATCGAGGAAATGGGCTTAACAAAAGAAATGCTAGGTACCTTCCAGCCGCTAATGGCCGACCACATGTTCAGAGAAGAATGCTACTACCTTACCAAACTAGCCCAATCCACCAACCAATCAACACCCCAATGCGACCCAACCAAACCCCGTCAACAAAACTAAACCTGTACACGAAAACATTTCACCGATTTAAAGAATGATTATTTTTTAAAGCACTAAAGCACTTTAGTGCTTTAATGCTTTAAAAAAATAGGGGACAGTCCCCTGACCTTTTAAAGCACTAAAGCGCTAAAGTGCTTAAAAGATATACATGCAATAAAGCGGTGAGGTGCTTCTGTTTTGTAACGAAATCGATTTATCTTATAATTAAGTGAGTCAATTGTAAAAGTCGCATTATACCATGATGAAAGGAAGTCAGTTTGATGGATTCCACTATTGAAAAACTACAAAAGCTAAATAAATCCGTTCAAAAACTAGAAGCAGTTCTCCAAGAATTTTGGAGTAATGTCGAAGAATTAGAAGAAGAACCTGGATTTAAAAAACTAGTTAAAGAATCAAAACTAGTCGAACAACTAGAAGAATTCGAAAACTGCTTAGGCAGCATACCCGAAGATGGGACAACCGTAGCCGACCTAGAAGACGCCATCGCCGATCTCATCGACACCATTAAAACGCTTTAACACTTTAAAGCAAGTGGGGACTGTCCCCACTTACTTTAAAGCGATAAAGTGTTTAAACAATGGGTAGCTTAGGTAGCCGAGGAGGATTCCGACCATGTTGAGGATGAGGTCGTCGATGTCTAGGCTTCCACGGTGGGTGAGATATTGTAGGCATTCGATTATGCTAATAATTATGAGAGGTAGAAAGAGAAGTTGGAATTTATCCATTTTCCGCAGACATTCTCTTCTAAACATCAAATAAATCCCATAAGGAATAAACAGTCCGATATTTGCAGCTAAATTGTAAAATGCCACCAGCAAACTCACCTTCCCCGAAAGAAAGAAGGAAATGGTTGTAAAGGGAATGAGGTTATAGGAATCATAATTTTGACCACTCGGACGAAAAAACAACAAAATAATAAGGGATACTGAATATACAGTGAGAACCCAATTAATGGTCCTAAAGGACATAGAAATTGTCTCTTTTCGTATCCATAAAACAAAAATGGTGACGACAACCCAAACACAGAAAAATAATGTACTAATCACAATGGGGTGAAGGTAATCAACCAGTTGAAAAACGACCGGTGATATTAGCCCAAACACCAGTAACGAAACTAATGTCGAATAGATAAATGTATTTTTCAAAAAGTGGCACCTCATCGTAACGGTATTCTATTGATTATAGCAAAAAAAAGGTATGTACAAAGCACAAAGAAAGCAAGGGGATTAACCCCCTTGCTTTAATGAATTTCAATAATCCCACTTGAAACATCTAAGTTGATGTCATATTTGCCACTACCATGTTTGCCTTTAATAGAATGTTTATCTTTTTGGTAATTCTCAAGGTCGAAGTCATTGCGAATTAATCCACTATTAACCTCAGCATTCAGTTTGAAATCTGCATTTTTCGGTAAATCCAGACTTGCTTTTCCAGAACTAATTTCAATCTTAATATCGCCTGCCAGCTTATCCATTTCAATATCGAGGTTCCCTGATGATATTTCCGAAACTAACTCTCCACGGTAGTTTTTAAGATTCACGTTTCCGGAGCTAATATCAAGTGAACCCTTACTAGTGATTAAGGAATCAATTTTTACATTACCAGAGGAAACATCTCCTACAAAGCGCTTAGCAGAAATATACTCTAAATCAACATTTCCAGAACCTAGATCTATCGAAAGCTCTTCTAGTTTTAAAGACTTGTTTTTAGAAAAACCTTTACTTTTAAAATTGCCAGAACCGATATCGACATGTAGTCTTTCGTTATAGTCTTCAGGAATATAAACGGTCAGTTTCGTATTCTTTAAAAACCCCAACCCTTCAATCCATCTTCGTTTGTACTTAACTTTAACTGTGTCGCCTTTTTTATCAACGGTAACTTTTCCTTTTCCATCTAATTCAGCTCGTAAACTGCTACCATTAACAGGAATTATTGTCGTACTTGCGCCGGATACGTCAATTTCAATCAAATCAACACGATTGGTAATTTTGGTCGATTGGGAATCACCCTTACTATTGGACCACCACGAAAACACATTGGACTGGAAAAATAAAATATACACACCTGCAATCATCACAGCAGCAATAATTACTTTTTTCATCTAAAACCCTTCTTTCCCCTCATTTCAATAATTTTATTTTATAGCAAATATTGTAAACAGGGAATTGCTCTGAAGGTTTAATTTTTTCTAAGACTTGAGACTTAGTTTGGGTGCCTGTCACCGTTCTCCTATTTTTTTACAACTTTAGCCCCGGTCTGATTAAGGTTATTTAAGGATTCTGACTCCATATTATGTGCCATTCAATTTTAAAGGGGTTTTATTACAATTAAGGTAGAAATTATATAAAAGACCCAGGCGTTTATAATGAAACTAAAGGGGTGGTTATAATGCAATCGATCACAAACGATTACTTAGCTTTGCTGGGGTTAAAATTAGAAGCTCCAACCAATGATTATTTGGAGAAGATATGTCATGCCCATTTAAATACGTTTCCCTTTGAAAATATTAGCAAACTAATCTATTATCGGGACCGCGAGAAAAACAAGTTCGAGATTCCAGCTTATTCTCTTTTCGCAGAGCAATATACCAAATACCATTTTGGGGGAACCTGTTACAGTTTAAATTCTAATTTATATACGCTTCTGAAGGAGCTTGGTTTTAAGTGTTATTTGATTATGTTGGGAAAGGTTCATATGGGTATCGTCGTTGAAATTGAAACTGAACGCGTGTATGTGGATTGTGGAGCGGCAGCGCCGATTTTTAAGCCGATTCGGTTTGAACATAATTCAGAGAATAAAGCGCAATTTGGTGAGGATCAAGTATTTTTGAAATTAGTAAACCCGGATCAGGATGAATTTGAGTATGTTCGTTACCTAGGTGGGGTACAAAGCGGAAATAGCTGGACGTTTCATTCCAAAAAGAAATTTCAACTAAGTGATTTTTATCAAGTCATCACAGACTCTAATCAACCTGGCGCTGATTTTATGACATTACTTCGCTGTCAACTATGGCAAACAGAGCAGGGACGGAGTGTTTCTTTGGTTAATAATGGGTTGACTATCCGAAAATTTGATGGAAGCACCGAAAAATATAACTTAAACTCAGTTGCGGTGATCAAGGAAGTCATCCAGGAAGAATTCCGATTGCCACGGCTACCTGTGGAAGAAGCGATCGAGGTTTTGAAAGAATTAAACATTGATATTTTTGCAAAAAATGACAGCCAATAAGCTGTCATTTTTTATTAGTCCAAATACAAAGAAAAATCTCTTATTCCTGCGTAAGCTGCCCCACTCTTTATTTTGTCCTCCAGGTCTTGGATCGTGTAGGTCTGCCATTCCTCAAGGTTATTTTGGTCCCACACCCGATTAAACAGTTGATACAAGTAAATTTCCCTTAATTTTAGAAAGATAGGAATTTGCTTAAGAGTATCCTTGTGCAGTAGATTTTCAGATTGATAACCTTTGAAAAAGGGAGAAAGGAAATTGGCCTTAAAGCGCTCTTCATCCCCGTTGAATGAGCTATGCTGCCAATAGGCATGATAAAAAAACACCGCCATATCCTGGGCAAACCAATTATACGAACAATCATCAAAATCAATGACAACGATTTCCCCATTTTCATCGAGGATGAGATTCCCCTGATGGAAATCGTTATGGATGAGCCCGAATGAATCAGCGGTGATGACAAAAGGTGCAAGGCTCCTCAGCAGCTTCTTGTAACAGTCTCTCGTCCACGGTTCAAGGTTTTTTTCAATATCAAATACATCAGGGTTTGCATTTGAATAGACCGGACGATGATTTTCCGCTATATTAAATTGCTTCGATAATGCATGCATTTTACCAAGAATCCTTCCAAGCTTGGTAAAAGTAGATTCATTCCAGAAGGAGGAGTCCGTAACATCGAAGGAACGGCCACGGATATACTCAAAATAAGTCACGACTTTGCCGTCTCTCTCCTCAATCAAGAAGGTTTGCGGAACGGTGACTCCATTTCTATACAAATATTTCATCCATTCCAATTCCTGTAAACCTTTGGCCAATCCATTTGGATTAACAGAAATCCTCACTACTTGTTCCAAATCCGGAATATAGTAAATCTCATTGTTAAATCCACCACTAAGTTTGATCCAACTTTCATCCATATTAGATAACTCCTATTCCGAAGATTCTAATGCACGTTTTACACTTTTCAAGTGGTCGCCGTCTTCCTGTTTCAGCATTTTGACAATCAGTGGCTTGGTGAGAGTCATGATCATTCCGCTTGTTTTTACTTCACATTTAAAGTGAACATAGGTGCCGTTCGTTGATTCACTCATTTGGTAATGATAAATAACCTTTAACCCGTTTGCTTCACTTTGTGCGGAAAATGCTTCTGAAGGAATATATTGAACGACCTCTATCGTTGCTTCAGCATTTCGGCCTCTTATTATCTTTGTTTCTTTAAATTTGGAACCCACCCCAATGGGTCCATCGGTGAGTTTTTCAATACTGATAATGTCTTCATTCATTTTAGGGCCATTGCTTAAATCGGAAATGAATTCAAAGACTTCTGCAACCGGACGGCTAATGGTAATCATGTCTGAAAAGGCTGGTTTCATCAAAATCTCCCCAAAAGTAATATTTTGTCATTGATTTATTTTATCTCTTTTGATTATAGCAAACAAATGCAAAAGGCTCAGTCTAAATGTGACTGAACCTTTCATTTACTTTGCGGAAGGTTGGGAGCAACTACTCTACTCGTTGCTTGGCTTTCTACCCGCATCTTTTATAGCCTTTTTTAACAGAACTTCGATTTGTGCGTTGACACTGCGGAGTTCATCGCTTGCCCATTTTTCAAGGGCGTCATAGGTCTTCTGGTCTATTCGAAGTAAAAATTTCTTTTTTTCAGCCACACCATCACGACCTTAATAAATACTACCTGTATTCACAATTGGTTGATTCCCTTTATCAGATACAAGTGCAACCATGAGATTATTCACCATTTGCGCTTTCTTTTCTTCGTCTAATTCGACGACGCCTTCACTGCTAAGTTGCTCAATGGCCGATTTTACCATGGATACAGCCCCATCGACAATAACCTTCCTAGCCGCAAGAACGGCCTTAGCTTGTTGGCGCTGTAACATCGAGGAGGCAATTTCACTGGAATAAGCTAAATGCATGATTCTCGCTTCGATGATTTCAACACCTGCCACATGCAAGCGTTTTTGTAGATCTCTTGTCAGCTCATCGCCTACTTCATCGGAATGCTGCCGCAACGAAATTTCATAATCATTGTTGAAATTATCGTAAGGGTACTGACTGGCAATATGTCGTAATCCCGTCTCACTCTGCGTATGAACAAATCCACGATAGTCCTCAACATCAAACACTGCTTTGGCAGAATCAATTACTTTATAGACAACAACGGCGGCAATTTCAATCGGATTTCCTTCCAAATCATTTACTTTTAGTTTATCACTGTTAAAATTTAATACTCTTAGTGAGACATTTTTACGTAAAGTTAACGGGATGGAAAACCAAAAGCCTTCTTTTTTGATTACCCCTAGATAGGAACCAAATAAGGTAAATACCTTCGCTTGATTTGGCTGAATAATGGTGAATCCGCTCGCCATTAAGACAATGATTAGCCCTAGAATGACAACTCCGACAATAGAGGCGGGGTTTTCATTTAAAATAAATGATTTAAAAAGATATACTGCAGCTACCCCTAAGATGACAACAATCCCAGCCCCTATAAAACCGCTCATTTTGAATATCTCTTTTTCTCTCATACACGTTCACGCCCCATTCCTAATGAAATTGTTTTGATACTAATATGATATCACTTTGTTATCATAATGGAAACGGTTTTTTGGAAAATGGGTGGAAAAATAAAATGCAAGAAGGATTTCGATTTAATAAGTGGAAATAAGAGAAAGAATATCATCCAGCTTAATGTAAGTGTCAAAACAAACCACAAAAGGAGAGGAACAGATGAATAGTTATCGTTACTTCTGTAGTACTAGAATTGAGATGGGAATTGGCAAAACGGAACAGCTAGGAAATCTATTGAATGCTCTTCAAATCGGAAAATCGGTTTTACTAGTAAGTGATCCAGGAGTTGTACAAGCCGGAATCGTGTACCCAATTATAAATACACTTGAAAAATCAGGATTCGAGACTTTAATATTTGATTCCGTCTCACAAAACCCACGCGATACAGAGTGTTTGGAAGGTGCGCAAATTTTTAGGGAAAACAAACTAGATGCCGTTATAGCAATCGGAGGCGGAAGTGCAATGGATACGGGGAAGGCGATTGCCTTGCTTGGACCGAATGGAGGAACGCCAATCGAATATGTGGAAGGAAAACGGGCATACGCCAACATTGCACCTATTGTCTGCATCCCAACCACTGCTGGAACAGGCTCAGAGGTGACGCGTTCATCGGTTATTACCGAATCTGCTACGCATCGGAAACTTACGCTGAAAGATGCTTCTTTACGTCCAACTTTAGCGGTACTTGATCCTCGTTTGACATTTACGGTTCCGCGAGCTGTTACGGCTGCAACGGGGGTGGATGCATTAGTGCATGCCATTGAAGGATATACATGCAAAGTGACTAATCCGATCTCTCAAGCCCTTGGTGCAAGAGCGATGAGAACGATTGTATCAGCTTTACCAACTGCCTTTAAGGATGGGGAAAATGAAAAGGCACGTTATTCGATGCTGGAAGGAAGCATGCTAGCGGGATTGTGTTTTGGTTCGGCAGATGTGGCAGCCGTCCACTGTTTAGCAGAAGCTCTTGGTGGCCTTTATGATACTCCTCATGGAGTGGCCAATGCGGTGTTCCTACCATATGTTTTAAAATATAACGCGGTAGAAGAAAAAGCGATACACGCAGAAATAGCTAAGATCATGAAATTTGCAAATGAAATAGATTCCGAGGAAGTTGCTGTTGAGAAACTCATCAATGGCATTCAAGAATTTACAAACAGGTTGGAAATTCCAAAATTGAAGGACCTTCCAGGTGTGCGTGTAGAGGACTTTGATAGAATCGTAGAACTAGCTGTACAAAACAACTCCACCCCAAGCAACGTCCGAAAAATAGACCACCAAGGCTATACATCAATCCTAAAAGAGGCATACGAAGACATCCCAGTTGGCACCCAACATCGCCACTGAAACTGATAAATATCGTCAACACATGGTACTTTTCATTTTGTGGTGCCAGGCACCGATTCACTAATTTTTGGAAATCCTATAAAAAACAGCTAACTATTTTGCGTGAACTACGTGAAGTTTCCTAGTGCTTAAAGATTTTTTCGGGAGTATAATAGAAAGATACTTTTTGTAGTAGGGGAAGGAATTATGGTGGATAAACAAAATAGCAAATATAGATGGGTTGTTTTTGTGGCGGTCCTGTTTTCATATTTCATTATTGTTAGCCAAAGAACGGCGCCAGGACTGATTACTGAGGAATTAATGAAGGATTTCAAGGTGACAGCGTCGACGATTGGGTTGCTTACGAGTGTGCAATTTTTCGCTTATGCGATCTTGCAAGTGCCCATCGGCATTTTGGCAGACCGATTTGGCCCGAATTATTTTCTCGTTGTTGGGACGTTATTAAATGGGATCGGTACATTTATTTATAGTTTGGCTCCAAATGAATGGGTACTATTGACTGCAAGGTTAATGGTAGGAATGGGCGATGCCACGATTTGGATCAATTTGGTGTTGATTTTGAGTCAATGGTTTAAAGTCAAGGAATTTGTTGGTCTATTAGGTATAGCAGGGATGACAGGCAGCTTTGGCTTTTTATTGGCGACTGTCCCATTTTCGAATTGGATTGATTTCGTCGGTTGGCGCGAACCATTTTTCATCATGGGAATCGTATTATTTTTAACAGGGTTGCTGCTTTATTACGTTTTGGTGAAAAAACCAAAGCAATGGAATGAGCCTGTGCCTGGAAAAATAGCTCCGAAGCGCGAAAAAACACTTCCGCTATTGCGACGAATTTTTAGCAATCGACAAGCATGGGCGACCTTCCTTTGTCACTTTGGTTTAGTTGGTACCTATATTGGCTTTATTGGTTCATGGGCTGTGCCGTTTGGTATGAATATGTATGGGCTAAGCCGGTCGGATTCCAGTCAGCTGATTATGGTCGGGCTTTTTGGAGCGATTGTCGGTGCACCGCTTACTACCTGGATCTCTGGGCGGGTGAATTCGATAAAAAGGCCCTATATCATGGTGCATATAATCATTTTCTTAAGTTGGGTTACCTTTTTATTCTTTCACGGGAACCCACCGCTTATCTTGCTCAATATTCTATTTTTCATAGTTGGTTATGGGAACGGAGCGAGTACGTTGACTTTTGCTGTCGTGCGTAAAGCATTTGAGGTGAAAGAGGTCGGTGTCGTATCGGGTTTTGCAAATACAGGTGGTTTTATTAGTGCGATTCTTTTACCAAGTTTATTTGGGTTATTTATCGATCATTTACCGAATAACGCAGGATACCAATACGGATTTATCATACCAGTGGTTTTTTCCGCTTTAGGAATGTTTGGCGGATTTTTAATAAAAGAGAAATTGGAGACAGCAAAACAACCGTCCCTGAGCTAGGTACCGTGGGGGGGGGCGGTTGTTTTGCTGTTTTTCTGTCCTAACCTGAAAATTTCCTTTAGCGCTTTAAAGCATGTGGGGACTGTCCCCACATGCTTTAAAGCGCTAAAGGAAAGGGGGCATGCCCCCCTTTATTATTTGCCTTTACTTATTAAATAGGTTAGTTGAATCATGGTGAAGAGGAGGGAGGTTTTGCGTTTGTAACCTAAGTATTTTGGCTCCCAATGGTCGGCATATTTTTCTTTGAATCGTCTGACGCCTTGGAAGTGGTAGAAAACATGCCCCTGCCGATAAATTTGCGCGGCGATTTTTTCACTTAAAAAGGAATATTTCGAGATTCCCACATTCGCCAAAGGAGTCATTCCAAGATTAAAGCACTTGTAGCCTTGTTGTTTACCCCATTCGATGAGATTGATAAAGATGTAGTCCATCGTTCCATTAGGGGCCGCCGGTACGAAACGCATTAAATCAACGGAAAATGTCTCATGTCCATCGTACATTGGCATTAAACTGGCGAACGCAATCGCCCTGCCTTTCCGATCTCTCACCATTGCAATCGGCGCACGGGACAGGTAAGCGGGATCGAAAAACCCAAGTGAAAAGCCTTTTTCCTTCCTTCCACCTAACCAATGATCTGAAATCGTTTTAAGCTCCGCCATGCAGTCATCTGAAAAAGGAGGCTCGATTACTTCAAAGGAATAGCCATCTTTGTCAAACTTATTCCTACTAGCCCGTAAAGCCTTCATTTTGTTGCCGCTAAGTGAAAATGCTTGGACATTGACAAACCCTTCCTCACCGAGCTTGAAAAAGTCATACCCATTTTCGTGCAAGTAAGGAATCATCTCCTGACCTACTTGATAATAGATGGGCGTATAGCCATATTGATTGGTCTCATCCCGTAACTCCTCAATCGCTTTAAATATAGCCCCTTTATCTCCTACCGGATTTCCCAACACTACCAATTTGTCGGCACTGGTCTGATACGAAAACAACACCTTTTCATCCTTTGACCAATATACGGCCTTATCATGCAAATAAATCAGATGGGAAAGGGAAGTACCACCATACCTTTCTAAATGCTGGTGAATATAGTTACCATCCGCGTTGGATAATTTTTTTTCAAAGCGTTCCGGCCGTACAATCCAATAAGCAATAGACAGAATCGCCAGCGCAATCAGGAAACCAATTAGGCCGCTAAGCCATAAATCAGACGGTTCGGTGAAAATAAATTCACGAAGTTTGGCCGGAATTTTAATCGGATTTTCAGGTAAATTGGCATACCCAATAATCAAATAAAAACCGATAACGATAAAAATTCCAAGCAAGTCGACCAACATTCGGCCCCATGTATGGACAAAATTTTTCCGGTAAAAGTGATTTCGTGATATCCATAATGCCCATGCAACCAATAAAACGAAAATGGCCTCTTCATAGTTAAAGCTTTTCGAAAGCGTAAATATAGCCCCAACAATCAGCATGATGAATGCTAAATAATAGGCGCGTTTGACCCGATATTCAATTCCCCTGGCTAAACCAAGTAAGGTAATTCCAACCCCTATTGTCAGTTGATGCGATAAATTCATAATCGGAGTAGATAGGAACCCTTGCATAAATTTTAACCGTTCAATCACACCAGGGAATGAGGAAGACATCAATAACAGCACTCCGGAGGCAAAGACCAATATTGTTAAAATTAAATGGCTTACCTGACCAAGTAGAATGGTCGGCAAACCGTTCCACTTTTCGTCTACCTTTTTCCAACCATCGCGGATTAAGAGAAACATACCAATTAGAAACGGAACAAGATAATAACTAATCCGATAAAACACCAAAAGTAAAATGGCTTGCTCCTCGATTATTCCTTTTTCGGTTAATCCTAACAACATCATAAAATCAAAGGACCCTAATCCACCTGGAATCATACTAACAAGACCCGCAGACGCAGCAACAATTCCTAACGAAAGGATTTGCGGAAAAGTAACTGGTAAATTAAGAAACATAGCGATGATATAGATAATGACAAATATTGAAAACCATTCTACCGTTGAGATAGTCACAAATTTGATGGCGAAAATCCGTTCTGTTTTTTGTGATAAATTAATTCTTTTTGTCACAAGGAGACCGATGAGCATCGCCGGCAAATAAAGAGCAATCCCCCAAATCGCAAAGGATAACCACCGGTAATCGGCGAGGATCACGGAATTCGAAAATCCAAAAATATACACCCAGCATAGTACAGAGAGACCTGATAAGGAAAATAACGACAATTCGGCAATTCCTTTTAATATTTCCATTCTGTCCTTCGTATACTTTTGATAAAAGTACGTCCTTAATGCTGCTCCGGCAAAGCCGCCAAAACCCAATAAATTGGACATCGCATTGCTGGTAAAGGAATATTGCCATAATTTCGTCTTGGGAATGGCCAGCCCAAACCTTTTGGCAAAGACAAAATCATAAAAAATCATCGTCGAGACACCGAGCGATCCGACTAGAAGAATGCTACCCATTTGAAAGGAGTTTAAATCATTTAAATGTTTTTTAATTAAAGCAACATCAATATCCCCAATAAATTTTCGACCTTCACTCATAATCAAAATGAGCAAGCCTAAGGGGATGACAATTTTTAAAAACGATATGATCCTGTTTCGACTAAGCAAAGTTATTTCTCCAATCTCTTAAAAACTCTTCAGTTCATTATAAACAAATAGAATGAGCAAAGGGAAGATAGTTCGAAATAGTAAGTAATCAACCTACCCAAAAAAACGCCCTTACTTTAGTGCTTTAAAGCAAGTGGGGACAGTCCCCACTCGCTTTAAAGCGCTAAAGTAAGGAGATCTTTGTGTCAAAAAACAGGAGTATGGGCTTTTATGGCGAAATAATAATAACACAAGTTTTCATGCTTCTCATTTAACCTTTTTTGAAAACGATTTCATTTTGAGTTTAGCGAAATCAACTGAAATGACTGTGCAAAGGAGTGTAAATGCTGTTGAATGATTTGAGAACACCGATAAAAAAGTTCCGTCCCGAAATTGAAGGGGTTAGAGCAGTAGCGGCATTCCTAGTCGCCATCTATCATATTTGGATTGGAAAGGTATCCGGCGGAGTGGATGTTTTTTTTATCGTTTCAGGTTACTTAATTACCACCTCATTATTGTCGAAAATAGATAGGGATGGCGGGATTCAGTTTTTTGACTATTTGGCTGGATTGGCAAAAAGATTATTCCCGATTGCCTTTACTGTGCTTTTCCTAACAACCTTAACATCTATTTTGGTCATGCCACAAACGCAGTGGATGCAAATCATGTCTGAATCATTCACGTCCGCCTTCTACTATCAAAATTGGCAATTAGCCAACAATGCCGTTGACTATCTGGCACAGAACAATGGAGCGAGCCCATTTCAACATTTTTGGGCACTTTCGATTCAGGGGCAGTTTTACGTTACCTGGCCAATTATCATTTTGCTAGCCTTTTTTATCGCTAAAAAGGTCCTGAGAACCCCGGTCCGGAAGACCCTTCTCGCGATCCTTTTGCTCATTTTTACGACCTCAATCACTTATTCGATTTATAAGACGTCCGTCAACCAACCATGGGCCTACTTTGATACGTTTGCCCGGGTTTGGGAGTTTAGCTTAGGAGGGATTCTAGCCCTTACGATTTCTTATTTTCAGTTTGAAAAATCGGTCAATGTCATCCTTGGATGGGTAGGTCTAGCGATCATTTGTTTGACGGGAATGCTTTTACCCGTATCTAGCGTATTCCCAGGTTATGCAGCCTTATTTCCGACAACAGGCGTCATCCTGATTATTATTTCGGCCGAAAATAATAGTAGGATTGCCGTTAATAAGCTATTAGGCTCGAAACCGTTTTTATTTTTTGGTAGTATTTCCTACGGTTTTTATTTATGGCACTGGCCAATTTTAATCTTTTATTTCGCGATAATGAGGACGGATGCTATATCCCTACAAGGTGGGCTTATCATTATAGGGCTGGCGTTTATATTATCGGTTATTTCAACAAAAGGAATTGAAACACCGATACGAAAAATGAATGTCAACCATTCGCGGTTGAAGTTGGCAGCTGTTTTAATTACCTTTATGATTCCAGTATTTATTGTGAACACGACCTGGGGCGTGACGGTCAACCAGACGATGAAAGGTTTAGAAGAAGAATTAGTGGTAGAGGAGATTCTTGAAGCGGTGGCCGCACCAATTTTTACCGAACCAACCCCAAATCAACGAATTATACCTTCTACCATTCATGTAAAATATCAATTACCGGCTTTCTATGAAAATCCAGAGTGCTATTCGGAGTACAATGATCCAAAAGTAAAAGTATGTTCCTTTGGTGAAGCAGCCAATCCCGAGTATACGATTGCCCTCGTTGGCGGATCACATTCCGGGCACTGGTTCCCGGCTTTGGAGGAAATCGCCGCAACCAATCATTTGCGCATCGATGTCTACAATAAAGATGCCTGTCGTTTCTCCGATGACAATTTTAATGGACAACTCCATGATTCGTGCATGGAATGGAATAAAAAGCTGTTGGAAAAATTAATCGCCGATCCTCCTGATTATGTCTTTACTACGGCAAATATTGGCAAGGAAGAGACGATTCCCGCGGGATACCTTAGTCAATGGAGAAAGCTGGAGGGCATTACCGAGGTATTTGCTATCCGCGATAATCCAAGAATGCTCATCGACCCGCCAGTATGTGTCGACGAAGGGGAACTAACAAAATGTATGGCACCAAAAAAGGCTGTCCTATCTGATCGTTTACCTTGGGAAAACACAGAAGGGATTCCAAGCAATGTGACCTTTGCCGACTTAACCAAGCATTTCTGCGACGACGAGAATTGTAGCCCTGTTATCGGCAACATCTTGGCTTATCGTGACCTCCATCATATATCAACCTATTATTCTAAGATGCTGGCCCCTGCTTTAGCAGAGCACCTCATCCCGGCTTTAGAGAAATTAAATAAATATGCCGAATCCTCTGATACGGAAACATGAGTTTTTATAAAAAATAGCAAGAAACGAGAATGCCCTTCAACTGTCGGTGAAGGGCATTTTTTTTTGTATGTTCAATTAATCGAGAGAAAAAAGTTGTTATACCTACAAAAGTAATCTAATTCCCGAACTTCTAGATATCACTAGCGTTGAGTTATTAAATCATGGTTTATTTAGTTTCTAGAATAGTTAATAATTTATATATTCTAAAAATACAGAAAATTACGGTTGTATTATCATTTCTCTAGTAATATAATGCTAATAATAAAGTTAACACTTCAAAAATAGAAAAAACGAAAGTTTAAACTTCAAACAAAGGAAGGTGAAGATTCTATTAATAAATGGATATAACAGCCAAGAAAACTAATGAATGATAAACACATCCTGCACCAATCTACTAAGAATTGCATCCTTCAATAGATTTAACACCAATGTAAAAGCGTCTCCTTACGATTATTTCCATACTTCAAAGTTCAGTCAGCAACCACATCAAGAATGTTACATACCTTTAAAAAAACAATCCCAACCTTAGTAAAAACGAAAAGGCTATACTCTTTAACAATAGATGTCTACCTTATGGAGGAATCTATTTATTTAGTTTAGCCATATTTAATACAAATTTTAAAATGGGGTGTAAAAGTTGAAGATTATTATTGGTGGTATTGCTCATGAAACAAACACGTTTTCGAATGTTAAAACAGACGAGGAATCTTTTAGACTCTGGGGCTGGGAAAAAGGTGAAGAAATCCTAGCCAAAAATCGTTTTGTAAGAACTTTCATTGGCGGGATGATTGATCGGGCAGAAGAATTAGAAATCGATTTAATCCCTACCTTTTCAACCTTTGCGTACCCAGCAGGAATGATCACAGCAGAGGCCTTCCAAACATTGAAAAAGGAATTAATCGATGAGATTAAGAAGGCAGTAGGATATGATGCGATTTTACTATCGTTACACGGTGCAGGTGTAGCAGAGGGGACAGAGGATTTAGAAGGCTCCATCCTTAAAGAGGTACGCGCCGTTGTCGGTGATGATTTACCGATTATTATCACGCTTGATTTGCATGCTAATGTGACAAAAACGATGGTTGAAGAATCAACTTTAATTCTTGGCAATCATCTCTATCCACATACAGATAGTTACGAGATTGGTAGGGAGGCAGTGGAGTGGTCTCAGAAAATCGTTGAAGAAGGCTTACGTCCAACGATGCATTTGACAACTCTACCAATGATCATTCCAACTTCAACGACAAACCTATCTCCTGCAATGGATGTTAATGAGTTTTGCTACAACTGGGAAAAGGATGAGAACGTCATAGATTGTACTTTCTATCATGCGTTTCCATATACAAATATATCAGAACTAAGTGTGGCGGTTTTAGCTACGACAATGAATGACCCTCTTTTAGCTAAGAGAGTCGCCGATGATGTGGCTTCGTATGTATGGGAGCAGCGAGAGGAATTCTTCCAAAAGCAGCCATCTCCAAAGGAAGGAATTGAACTTGCTCTCCAACATGAAGGATTGCCCGTCGTGATAAACGAAACATCCGATAATCCTGGTGGTGGGACTCCCGGAGATGGCACCTATTTATTAAGAGCATTACTAGAGGAAAAGGTCGAAAATGCTTGCTTTGGCTTTATCTATGATCCAGAGGTCGTAGAGAAGGCCTTTAAGGCAGGGGTTGGCTCTTCGATTGAAGTCGAGTTAGGTGGAAAAACGGATACATTGCATGGTGAACCAATTTTGTTAACTGCCTATGTCAAGTGTTTAACGGATGGCAAATTTACCCAATCATCTCCGATGGGGAGGGGAGCAAAGGTAAATCTGGGCCGCTCAGTCCGTCTTCAATCTGACGGGGTTGATATCATCGTTTGCTCTGTTAAAGCGCAAACACTAGATGAGCAAATCTTCCTTTTACATGGAATCGATGTGGCTACCTATAAAATTGTTGCATTGAAATCAAGTCAGCATTTTAGAGCAGGTTTTGAACAGATTAGTTCAAAAATCATCACTGTCGATTCACCAGGATTAACAACCTTAGATTTTACAACCTTTCATTACAATAAATTAACGACAGAAGTATATCCTTTACATCCAGTTTCCTTATTAAAAACAACTTAATCTAAGGGGAGATCAACTTGAATAGGTCAAAAAAGTCAATTTTTTCTGGGGCTGGATCAACCAATTTACACCGGATCGCCCGGAATTAAATGAAGCATTAAAAACACTAATATCTTTATGATACCAATCTTTCTTATAAGTCCTAGTACATTAGGGAGAAACGCATGAAAAATATTAAACAACGAATCAAAGAAAATTATCAAGACTTAACTCAACGATTAAAAGCTGTCGCTAATTTTATGATTGAAAATCCTAAAGTCATTGCCTTATCTCCGGCTAAAGAAATTGGCAATTTAACGGGGACAAGTGAGACAACCGTCATTCGTTGCTGTCATGCTCTTGGGTATTCCGGTTACTCAGCGCTTCAGGAAGATATCCGAAAATCACTGCTGCTTCCCGAGGAAGACGAGGACTTATTTAAAGCACTTGCTGCAGGTATGAAAGCGGATAAAAATGATATTTCGCAATTTATGGAGAAGGACATTGAACACATTCGTAAAACCTACGAGCAGTTAGACCGTGCTGTCTTTATGGAGGCCGTAAACAGTATCATCGCCGCCGAAAAAATGGTCGTGATTGGATTAAGAACCTCCTATGCGCCAGCCAACTGGCTTGGGTATAGTCTCAATATTATTAAGGGAGATGTAACGGTATTTAAGGGTGATATTGATGATGCCAATTATCTAATGACACAAATTGATGAAAAATGGCTGGTCATTGCCTTATCGTTTCGAAGGTACACGCAACAAACTTATTCGTTTGTAAAAGCGGCCAAAGAAAAGGGGGCGAGAGTTCTCACTTTAACGGATGATGAACTTTCGCCCGTCGGATTGTTGTCCAATATCACGATAAAAGCGATTACCCCAAATCCAACAAGCTTGAGAGGGATGCCGACCATTTTCTCGATATTAAACGCCATCGTTTCCTGTGTCATGGTTATGGATAGTCAGAATGTTGAAAGAAAGCTAGATGAGTACAATCAATCTAGTGAATATTATTATTCTTTTTCTTATCGGCAACACGATTTTGATGATTAATAAAATGAATTCATGTAGGGTGGAACTATTTATGAAAAGCCAAGTGGAATTAAATGTATTTGAAGAAAAAGCTCAGGTGCTCATTGAAAAATATCAAATCCCCGGAGTAGCCATTGGAATCGCCCATAACGGAGCATCGATTTATGAAAAAGGCTTTGGTTATCGAAATGTGGAAAAACAGCTTCCGGTAACGATGGATACCGTGTTTGGAATTGCGTCCGTTACAAAATCCTTTACCTGTGTGGCCATCATGCAACTTCAGGAGCAAGGAAAGCTATCTGTCCATGATCCAGTAATAAAATACTTGCCTGAATTCTCTACACCAACTGAGTTTACCAATCAAATGACAATCCATCATTTTATGACACACTCAGCTGGTATTCCTCCATTGCCATCACTTTTGTATGCAAATAAAAGAAGTATTAATGCTGATCCATCAGCACAGGATTATCCTGGTTTGAAAATTCACGGGGTTGATCAAGAACCGATTGATACAGTTGAACAATTGATGGAGTTCATTGGGAAGTTAGATTTTTCCTTATTAGGCGAGCCTGGAACAGAATTTAGTTATTCCAATGACTGCTATGCTCTACTAGGAGCGATTATTGAGCGGGTGTCCGGAAAACCATACGTTCAGTATATAAAAGACTATATTTTAGAGCCTGCTGGTATGGTGAATTCTTGTTGTTTATTAGAGGAGCTACAAGATCATCAGGATATTACTTCCCTTTATGCAGCCAAAATGGTAGCGGATGGAGTGGAAGTTTATGAGGCTCCAGTTTGGTGGGATTCCCCATCGATGCGTGCAGCTGGTTATTTAAAATCGACTGTAAATGATATGTTACGTTATGCTGAAATTTTTAGAAATAATGGTCAGGTTGGCGATCGACAAATTCTTTCCCCAGAGAGTGTTGAGCAAATGATCGCCCCTCATATTGAATGTTCGCCTGGAAAGTTCTATGGTTATGGCTTAATGATTACGCCTGATTATCATGGGGCCACTCTGGTTGAGCATGGTGGAAATTTAAAAGCCATTGCCTCCCAACTCGCCATTATTCCTGAACGAGGTATTACCGGTATGATTTTAACCAACCTTGCAGGTGTTCCGGCAACAACCATCATGGCAGGGGCTTTAAATGTCGTAGAAAATCGCCCTTTTGAGGCAAGTGAAGCGAATCTGCAACCGGTAGAATGTAGCCCTGCCCAATTGACTGAATATGAAGGGACCTATGTTTCGAATGAAGGAATGAGTTTAAACGTTGAAGTGAAAGACGGCGGGTTGAAATTTTCCTCAACTGGGTTAAGCATTCAAGCGCAATATGTTGGGCAGGATTTATTCCTGGCTTCAGTAAGGGATCAAACAGAGGTCGTTCGATTTGTTCGGAATGATCAGGGGGAAATTACTCGAGTGGCTTACCATTTTAGACAATTTCCTAAAAAGTAAGGGTTCGAAATCCTTCGACACCGTTTAGTGGTGGCGAAGGATTGATTTTTTCACCCAAGAAATGATTGGAGCAAGGAGTGAGTAAATTGTTCGCACAAATTAATGGAACTAAAATTTATTTCGATATTGAGGGGTCTTCCTATGAAATTGATGGTACGACTGTCCGAAATAAGCCTGTCTGTTTTGTTTTACATGGTGGGCCGGGCGGAACGCATGTGGGCTTTAAGCCTCATTTAACCCCATTAACTTCAGATATGCAGTTCGTTTATATTGATAATCGGGGTAGTGGGTTATCTGAAAAAGGTCCTCAATCAAGCTATACACTAGAAAATAATGTGGAAGATATTGAGGCTTTGCGAAACTATCTCGGCTTGGAAAAAATCATCCTCCTTGGTCATTCATATGGCGGGATGGTAGCAATGAGCTATGCATTAAAATACCAAGAAAATTTAGAGTCTTTAATTCTAATAACCACCTCACCAAGCTTTAGGTTTTTAGAAAAGGCAAAGGCGTTTATTCAGCAGAATGGAACGGCTGATCAAAAGGAAATGGCAGATGTCCTCTGGGAAGGAAATTTTACTTCTACTGAACAGTTGCTACGTTATTACGAGGTAATGGCTCCCCTTTATCAGTTTTCATTTAAGCCTGATGCGCCTAAACCAAAACCAGTTTTTCCAGGGCAGCGTTCCTATGAAGCATTAAATGAAGGATTTGGCCATTTTTTAAGGACATACGACATACGGGAGCAATTGCCCCAGATTCTCACGCAGACGTTAGTCATTGCCGGTAGATATGATTGGATTACCCCAGTTGAGGAATCGGAACAAATTGCTGAGAAGATTCCCAATAGCAAACTCGTTATCTTCGAAAATAGCAGCCACAGCGTATTCCAAGACGAACATGAAAAGTTTATAAACGTAGTTAGAGAATTCCTTAAAACAAAAAAGAAAATATCTATTTAAATCAAAAGACCCTTTATCACTTTAAAGCATGTGGGGACAGTCCCCGAATCTTTTAAAGCGCTAAAGCACTAAAGTGCTTTGGTGCTTTAAAAAATTACATGCTTAAATGTTAAAGGGTTTATTTAATTTCCTTTTTTTTGAAACTATTTGACTGGTCTTTCGTAGGTAGTTGTAATGATAGTTTAATTGGGGGGAGAAGTATGAAACTTATAAATATAGATTCCGAGAAATGGACGCATGGGCTATACGGGATTATTATTATATTATTTTTTAGTTCATTTATCATGCCTATTGTGAGCATCTACTGGTTTCAGGACTTTTTCTATCATTCTAAATCGCATTGGATCTTCATCGCGCCATCCTCTGCCTACATAATCTTTTTTATTGGAATGATTTTACTTCCGATTGCGATATGCCTTCATCTTGTTATAAAATCAAAATTCAATTGGACATGGTATGGTTGGATTACCTGTTTATTATTCTTTTGTGCGATTCCATTTTTTTACTTAGGAATAACAAACTATTATTACCTTGATGAAGAGGGATATCATAGTAATGATTTATTTTCTACACAAGAAACGGTTTATCGTTGGGATGAGATGAAGGAACTGAAAGAGGTTTGGGTAACGAAAAATGGTAGGAGTACAATCAATCAATATTTAGTTATTACGGTTGACCAAAAGGAAATCGACCTTTCTCAAGCATTTGTCAGCAAGTACAGCGTTAAACACAAGGTATATAAGACATTGGAATCGCTCGGGGTGGAGGTCACTACTACGATGCAGGACTCTGATAATGAATGATAAAGAGCAGAAGCGCTTAGACTCTGATAGAGCTAGGCGCTTTTTTATTAGGGACAGCTTTTTTATTTTGAGATGTATTAGTTTAAAAACAATAAAAGTGCAAAATAGCATAGTATAATAGAATCAAAATTCTGAATACAGGTGAAACTTATGAAAGATGTACAAACGTTTCCTTATCCTTTTAGTGAAAGTAATGTTTATCGCTATTCGAATAACTCAGCTCCTTTACTAAACCACCATGTGATTGATGTGACAGAGCACTATTTGGATGAAATCCATTTAAAAAAAGAACTTCTAAGAAAATTTCATAGTCGCTGTTATCAATCGACTCCCCACACCTTAGAGGCTCAGTGGGAGGTAGTCGCTCTAATTATAGATGACCTAATCTCTCGGTATTCTGAACAATTTCAATTAGAAAAGAACGGTAATCATTGGACATTTTCAAATACGAAAACAAATGAGGTGGCCACCTTTACTTTCGGTGATGAAACATCCCTCGAGCTAGAGCCTTTAGATTTTATCGGTCGCCATGTTCAAGAGGATTTAATCATCATGATGCAACGGGACGGGGATTTATTTTTAGATGCGGGCCAGCTTTGTTTTCCAGCGAACTGGTCGCTTTATTTTAACTTAGGGATGAATTTCAAAGAAATCCATGCACCGATTCCAGGCTTTCAAACGAATCATTTAGACAACCGAATCCTCCAATTTTTAATGCGAATCGAAACTGGAACTCCTTGGGGGAGAAAAAATTGGGGGCTGTCGGCGGGAAATCGACTGGATACCTCTCTCGAAACCTTTTCTGAATGGGGGCAGCTTCGGAAGGAAGTAACGAAGGAGAATGCGGGGCAACTTGTCCATTTTCGGGTAGAAGACCAAAAGCTTTTTCGCCTTCCTAAAAGTAATGCCATCCTATTTACGATTCATTCTCATGTGCTGCCATTAGAAAAATTTATCAAACATTCCCCGTGGCTCCAGCAATTTTACACGATTCTACAAGAGCTTCCGGAATCCATTGTTGATTACAAAGGATTATCGCTCTATCGCAATCAAGTCTTAGAATATCTTGAAGAGGAAATGACAAAGAGATGAATAATCAAGAATTGGCATTGATTAAGGGGAAAAGGAGATATTTATTTTGTACGGATTTAAGAGGCGCTGAATCTATTAACGATATGATTCAGCAAGCGATTGCGGAAAAGGTTCCGTTTGACCATCATATCATCGAACAAGAACCTGACAACTTCATCGATATCTGGTTCCAGCAGCAAAAGATGGGCACCTATTTATACATTGTTGGTCAAAATGAATTCGTAAAGCGGGTGGAAAAGCTGGCCATAGACGCTGGTTTTTCACAATATGATAGGCAAACGAAAGTGGTTGGACATAGGAGCAAAAGTGTCATTTGTAGTAAATGTCATGCCAATAATGAAGTCGATGAAGACAGCCATATTACATGTAAGCACTGTGGTTTGGAACTGGAAGTATCCGATCATTATTCACGACGTTTGGACGCATATCTTGGCTATCATTCTATCAAATAATCAAAGCTGGAGGAGTACGACCTTGCGATTAGAAGTAAGAGTAATAAATATTATCGAAGAGACCCCTTCTATTAAGAGATTTACCTTACAAGCAACGAACCAATCCGTGCTTCCAGACTTTAGTGGGGGTTCTCATATTACAACGTATATATCTGATCCTACAGGAACAGTGGAACGACATTATTCGATTTTTAATACCACATCTG
Source organism: Pseudoneobacillus rhizolycopersici (assembly GCF_054786815.1). Taxonomy (NCBI): domain Bacteria; kingdom Bacillati; phylum Bacillota; class Bacilli; order Caryophanales; family Bacillaceae; genus Pseudoneobacillus; species Pseudoneobacillus rhizolycopersici. The sequence goes on from NZ_JBTOOE010000003.1 coordinate 255,211, forward strand.
TGAAGGGACTTTATGAAGTGGCTGTCCGATTAGCTGAAAACTCAACTGGTGGGTCCTTATATTGGCATAAACAGGTTCGAATTGGTGATGTGTTGACCATAAGCTATCCTAAAAATTACTTCCAATTAAGCTTTCAAGCGAAGCATCATGTCTTTTACGCGGCCGGAATTGGGATTACCCCATTTCTGTCAATGATGAACGAGCTTACTTCGAAAAATAGTAGTTTTGAACTTCATTATGCTGCCAAATCAAAGGTTCAGTGTGCTTTTTATGAGTATTTGAGAACGAAATACCCTGATCAATGTCATTTTTATTTTTCAGAGAGTGAAGGCAGTAATCGGTTATCCCCAACCCAACTTTCCAATCATCGAATTGGTACACATGTGTATTTCTGTGGACCGGAGATGATGATTCAGGAATTTACGGCGGCGGCTAAAGGATACGGATATCCTACCTTTAATATTCACTTCGAACGGTTTGCACCTCCAACTAGAAAGGAACAGCAGGCGTTTAAGGTAAATTTTATTAAAAGTGGCAAACAGCTGGAGGTTTCGGCGGATACATCCTTATTAGAAGTACTTCAGAAAAATGGGATAAACGTTCCTTATTCCTGTCGTGTTGGTGGATGTGGGACTTGTGAAGTACAGGTGGTAGAGGGAGAAGTTGTTCATTTGGATTCATTTTTGACGGAGGCTCAAAAGGGTACCAATAAGGTAATGTTAAGCTGCGTATCTCGTGGAGTTGGGCATTTGGTGTTAGATCTATAAATCTATTTGGAAAAGGAAAGAGTCCAACAGAACTCTTTCCCCAAAGCCAATATTAGTTACGACGGTCATCAAACCAACCAATTAAATGCTGTAAACGCTCTAAGCGGTGTTTCGGTTTACCAGAGCGAGAAAGCTCATGGCACTCATCTGGGAAACGAACAAGCTTTGTTTCTACACCTAGACGTTTCAATGCAATATACCATTGCTCCGCCTGTTCCATTGGACAGCGTAAGTCTTGCTCACTGTGCAGGATAAGAGTCGGAGTTTTTACATTACGGGCATGTGTAAGCGGTGAAACTTTTAACAGCTTTTCAACATCATCCCAAAGGTCCGCATGGCCGTGCTGCCATTCGGTGAAGAAGAAGCCGATATCGCTTGTGCCGTAGAAACTATGCCAGTTACAGATACTGCGTTGCGTAACAGCTGCTTTAAAGCGTTCAGTGCGTGTCACGATAACGTTTGTCATATAACCACCGTAGCTTCCTCCAGTAACGAACAATTGGTCTTGGTCGATATAGTTGAAGTTTGCTAAAGCATAGTCAACTCCAGCCATAATATCCTCGTAATCCATTCCGCCGTAATCACCGATGACTGCATTCACAAAATCATGGCCATAACCATGGCTACCGCGCGGGTTAGTGTAAAGGACAACATAGCCTTTAGAAGCCATTAATTGCATTTCATGATGCAATCCATTTCCATATGCCGTTGCTGGTCCACCGTGTATCTGAAGGATCATTGGATACGTTTTTCCATCCTCAAACCCATAAGGCTTGATCACCCAACCTTCAATTTCCTTACCGTCGGTGCTGTTGTAATGGAAATTCTCCGGCGTAGATAAATGAACTTCATTATATAAATCTTGGTTCCAGTTCGTTACCTTCACAACGTTATCTACATTCGTTAAATCCTGTGTTACTACATCACCTGTAGAATGAGGAGTAGCTAAAACTAAAACTGCTTGGTCATCACTTACAAGGTCATAGGAAGTAACCGATGCAACGGAAGGAGATAGAGCAGCGGAGACCTCACCATCAAGGCTAACTTTAAATAACTGACAATCTCCACCAACTGTTGCGTTGAAGTAGATATGTGAGCTTGTGGCATCCCAAACAAGGCGCCCTTCAGCTGGGTCATACTTCGCATCAACCCCAACAAGGTTTCCTACCGTGTAATCAAAGCTTTCGGTTAAATTTTTCAACTCACCTGTTTCAGTAGAAAGAAGGAGAACATTCGCATTCCCTTGACTTCTTTCACCGCGAGTATGACCGGCAACAGCAAGCCACTTACCGTCCGGAGACACGGAAGGTGCATAAACATAGCCATTAGCTTGGTAGAATAAAGACTCTTCCTTGGTTGCGATATCATATTTCCAAATCGCAGGAAGATAGCCCCACTCTTGATCTTCAGCCTTTGTTCCAATGTAAAATAAATTTTGTCCATCTGGAGTGAAACGAGGCATTCCAAAATCATGATCGCCTTCGGTAATCTTTGTATAATTCTTTGTATCGATATCAAATAGGTAAACATGCTTGCGATCATCGTTATAAATACCAGCGCCATCGCCTTTATAACGAAGTCTTGTAATGACCTTTACGTCACTCTTTTCTTCTTTCTTTTCTTCGTCCTTATCAGTGTTGAGCTTTAATTCACCGCTGATTGTAAGGACAAGCTGCTTTCCGTCTGGGGACCAAGCAAACTCGCCAATTCCTTGCTTCACATCGGTTAATTGGACCGCCTCGCCACCATCAGTATGTAGGAGCCAAACTTGATTTTTTTCAGTACGGTTCGAACGGAAAGCAATCGTCTTCCCATCGGGAGACCACTTTGGAGACGTATCCTTTACCAATTTATCCTTCGAATAATGATAAGTAAACTGTCTGCCTTCACCCTTTAAATCGGTCACATAAATAGAAGAATAATAGCCATCTTTTTCCTTGTCCACATGAGTTAGGACATACGCAACCTTATCCTTCGCAGGAGACACCTGAGGATCCCCAACAAACTTAAACTTACACAAATCATCTGCCGTAATCGGACGCTTCGTCATCAAAACAACCTCCAAATAATAAACTATGAATCTATTTTAACCATTTCGGCAATCGAAGTAAAACATAATATTCAAAATTAATTGAAAAATGGTGACAGGCACCGTTATGGTAAACTTGGTGCCTGTCACCGTTATGGTAAACTAACTTATTTAAAGCTTTTCAAAATCGCTTCGATTTGTGTTTCTTTTAGGCTGCCTTTGATGATGTAGAGGTCGAAGGCTAGGTTTTGTTTTTGGTCGATGATGTAGTAGTGGGTTTGTTTGACCGTTTCTGTTTTGCCGTTTTTGGCGATGGATTGGATTTCTAAATTCACGGCAACGACCGGGAATGCATAGCCTTTTAACTCGTTTTGGTCAATCATTTTTGAATGATTTGGGAGTAGGTTTTGAATTTTTTGCGTTTGTGAATTGTAGGTTAAAACATCCAATCCACCGACAAACTTACCTTTATCTGAAAAAGTAAATGAATCCAATCCGGTATTAATTTTTAATTCGACAGGTAAACTTAACTGATGATTTTTAACTTGAATCTCTTGAGTCGTTTTTACCGCGTAAGGAATCTTGCTAATTCTCCATTCCTTGCTGTTGATTTTTTGAAGTTCCACTTGGTATAGGGCCGTTTCAGCGGTTTCACCAACCGGAACGCTCAACTGATAAACATTCGTTTTTTTATCGGCTTTGACAAAAGTGACTGTCGCTTTTGCCCATTTTAATAACGAGCCGCCATCTGCCTCTAATTGAGCCAACTTTCCATTCTTCTGGATGAATGCTTGAGCGGCGAAAAAGTTTTCCGCTTCCTTAGGTGTTAAGGATTTCTTTAATAGAGCAAGAAGTTCACCCTTCGTATCAATGTCGCTTGCAAGATAGCGATAGACCTTACCGTTTTGAGTAAACGTTTTGTATTCGCCATCCTTATAATCTCCACCTCGCTGGACATAGCTGTGGGCAGACGCATAGTCCGCGGCAAGCTTTACAATTTGAGCCTTTGTTAAAACCACTTCGTTCTTTTGCTTACTTGCCGAGATCGTGTACTGGTTAGCCTCAGCAGCCTTTGAGACGGTTGGGTTAGAATAAATCGGTGAGAACAAAATCGATAAAGCTAAACCGGAAAGAACTAATTTATTTGTTTTCATATCATCATTACCTCCAATATTTTTGACACAAAAATAGACGAGGCAACAAGAAAAAGGTTGCAAGGTTAGGATTATTTTTCCACAACGGACAAAATAATTTTTTCCATTTCTTCTTTTGGTAAAATATCAGCAATCATAACTATTTTATAAGCTGACTGTTGCCCTTTCTCTGGTACCGAAATCCTCATGCCGCTAACATTTGTGTCAGATGAATGAGCGTAATCAAGGGAATAACCTTTATAAGAATATGAGTCCACCCTTTCAAACGAGCGCCTCGAAACTTCATCTTCTGTTTCGTTTGAAAGAATGAACATTCTAAAGCCAAACTCGCCGCTTAGATACTCCATTTGCACAACGGGGTTTTCTGTGGGACTTCCTTCATCTGTGTTAGCCTTTGCGAAAACTAATTGATAACCTTTAGGTACATAGGTTGGGAATTGAATGGGATAATGTGCAATCGACTTCGCCTCTTCCATCGAAAAGCTCGTTTCGTTTGTAATGATTTTTTCATATGGTTCAAGTTCCGCTTGAATCTCTCCGAGCCTCGTTTGTTCCGCCTTCGTTAAGTGCTTGATATTCTGCGTTTTAACGCCATTTTCCATCACATTCATTTTTTCGACTAATGGACTAAGTTCCTGCCAAAGCTTGCGATAATGGCTGAACTCGGCTTCGGTTAATACCTGTTCGGCTAGAGCTAGATGCTGTTCGAATTTTAGTAACTCGACAGATGTCGCGACGGGGTCGACTTTTTTTACATTTTCTTCAGAACTGAATATCTGGCTAATCAAGGTTTGGCCAGCATTGACTAGATTCGTGGTTCCTCCCTGCGCAATCGCCGAACCGGTTAAAAGGATTATCGCGGCTGCAACAGCAATTAGAGGCACCTTATTTTTTTTCTTAGGTACGTGATTCATTTCCTGTTTTGCCTGATTCACACCCAAAATGGCTCTTTCTCGTAATTCTTGTGGAATTTCAATCTTCTCCATCTCGTTTCGAATTTGATTAGCCACGAATTCCAACTCCCTTTCCTTGTTTTCTCAGCTTATCTAACGAACGGTACACTATCGACTTAACAGTGCCTAACGGAATTTCCAAAATCTCCGCGATTTCACTAAATGTATGAGAGTAATAGTATTTTAAGAGAACGATATGTTTCTCCTCGTCGGTCAACATCTCTACTAAATCCTTTAAGGTGATGGATAAGCTTAGATCCTCATCCTGTGCTCCAAGCCATTCGGTATAATCCGGTTTTAAGTAGATAACCTTCTTTTGCTTTCTTAACAAATCGGTTGCACAACTCATCGCAATTTTGATGAGCCACGTTTTGAAAAAAGGCGGATGATTCAATGTGCCAATGTGTTTAAAAGACCTATAGGCTGTTTCCTGGACAACATCGAGGGCGTCTTCTTTATTTTTCAAAAAAACATATGCCGTCCGATAGATATCTACTTCATACCTTTGAAATAGCTCCAGAAAGGCAGCATCATCACCCCCTTGGGCGGCTTTTACAAGTTCCACTGTATTCATCACTACTAACTCCTTTATCTTTGCGACTTCAACCATTAGACGGATGACCTATGTATTTGGCTTAATAATTTTAAAACTTTCAACATCAATGCGATAGTATTCTATAGAAATTAGCATTTTTTTACGAGATACAAAAAAAAATGAACCCAAACTGAAACCAAACCTTCTATTGGATTCGTTTATATTTATAGAACAGCTTGTTAGAAGGAGGTCCAACGTTGAAGAAGGAACAGGAGTTATTGCAACAAATAAGGATGGGAGAATCAGAGGCGTTTACCTATCTGGTAAAAGATTTGCTTCCGACTGCCTACAAAAAAGCGTTTTTAATACTGAGATCCAAGGAGCACGCCGAAGATGCACTCCAAAATGCGTTAGAAGGAGCTTATTTAAGCATTATGAAAAATAAAGAGATGCCCAATTTTAAAGCATGGTTTCTTAGTCTTGTTTATTCAAGGTCGATTGATATTTATCGTAAAATCAATCGCCACTTACAAAATGATATCGATGCTGATTGCGAAGCACAGCTTAATATGAGCTATCAATCCGCCCAGCAACTAGCCATAAAAAAAGAAACAAAGCAGGAAATGTTGAGCAAAATTTTAAAATTAAAAAGAGAGCAAAGTTTACCACTGTTTTTACATTATTACGAAGACTTGGCGGTTGCTGACATTGCCCTGATTCTTGGTGAAAATCTTAACACCGTGAAAACAAGAATGAAACGTGGCAAACAGCAGCTTAGGGAAATCTTAAAGGAATCGCAAGCCTTAATTCAGGAGGTAAAGACGCATGGAATATAGAAAAGAAGACCAGATTAAATCTTTGGAGGATTTACAGATTCCTAGCTCGTTGGATCAATTTTTAAAAGAACTGCCAGGTCGTTATCAGAATGGAGACATGAACAAGGAGGTGGAAGAACGAACCGAGCATGATTGGCTACTTTTTCAACAACGATTGAAGAAGAAGAAGAAAAACCGACTAATCGGTCTATCGTCATCCTTAGTAGCTGCTTGTTGTCTATTTGTTGGCGCAGCTTTTGTATCGCCGGCTGTCGCTGAGATTGCCTCTGAGATTCCCTATCTCAACCTAATCTTTAAATCGAAACCACTGCACGAAGAAATTGAAAAGGCCCTTAAGGCGAAGAAAATCACCTATCGGCAATTAAGGGTTGATATTCCAGATAAAGATATTACTGTTAATATTGAAGGGCCTAAGAGCTACTATCAAACAGTGAAGCAACCAACCGAAGAATTAATCAGGGGGATATTAAACGATAAAAATTATGATGCTTATTCAATAAAGGTTACGCATGGGGTTAGTCCTGAAGAGGCAGAACTTCTGCGGAAGTTTCAAGAAGCTGAAGAAAGAAATAAAGAATTATCTGCAGAGCTAGACCAGGTTTCCGAATCTGTTTATGAGGTTTTAGCAAGGTTTGGCTATGACAAAGGCGGTGTGGGAGTTAGCAAGGGACGGATTGATTTAAACTATATTCCAAATACCGAGACAAGGGTAGAAGAAATGAAAGCTAGTATCATCGAGAAGTTAGAGCAAGAGGGGCTATCAGGCTATAAAGTGAAAGTGTATCTATATGATCCAACCTTAGTGGATAGAGAAGAACGTTTCCTACCTCTATACCATGCCATCACCGAAGGGCTGGTGGGGAAAAAGGAATACAAAGTCAAAACAGTCGGCTATACAAATAAATATAAAGACCGTTTCTATATTTCGGTAGCTACAACCATTTCACCTGATGATATTGATAAAGAGGAAACTTTAGAGAAAATCGAAAGAACAGTCCGCGAATTCCTTCAATCTAAAGAGGCATTGAACACCATCCAAAACGACCAATACGAAATTGTCATCCACAGCAAAAAGCAAAAAGAAAAACTGCGGATCATCAAAAGTAACGGCTTGGAGTAAACCTTTTGGATGATATATCTTGTGGCCACCAATCCAACATAAAAAAAATCACTAAAAAAGGCGTAGAGAACCATTCTCTACGCCTTTTTTGGTAAAAATTAGGATATTGGTGACAGGCACCGTTAAGCACCATTAACTAGTAACTGCAATGATCCCTTCCTCATCATCAAGTTCTAGCTGGATTCCGACATATGGGTCTCTGTTCATGTATTCAGCTAACCACAAACGCAGTGCTTCGATAATGTTTTGGGTAATCAAAACCTGTTTCCTTTCGCCAACGTATGCCTCTGCTGAAAAGCCGTAGTCATCGTCGTACATTAATTCGACTTCTACTTCTTCAGGTCTAATTTGCTTTTTCTGAGCAATATAAACGCAAACCGCATTAATGATATCTTGCTCGGAGATGATTACCTTGCCCATGGATTCGAATCCTCACGGCGCTTTTTGTTTTTGTACATGACATAAACTTTGCGAATAATTGAAATTAAGAAGACGATGGCAATCATATTAATCAGGAAGCCAAGAATGGAACCGAGGAATCCCATGTTCGCAAATAAACTACCAAATAATAGTCCAGCTAAACCACCAACCATAAGACCTTTCATAAAGCCTCCGGACTTCTTCTTATTAGAAGAAAATAATGACGGGCTCTTGGTCGTCGAGGTACTCTTTTTTTGTTGGAAAATAGAATTATTATTGGTGCTGTTGTTGTTGTTAAAACTTCTTTTACCAGACTTATAGCCTTTTGCCTCAACAGTATTTGTGTGATCCTGGAATACAACGCTACCAAGTGGTGAAAAGATAAGTGATGCGGTAAGTAAAGCGGCAAATAGTTTTTTCATGTCTTATTTCCTCCAATATATTTTAGTTTTGGTTGCCATGTTCAATTGGAAAACCTCTTACAAGTTAAATCGCCATGCTCAACTCCTGTATATCAAATAAAAAGACCTTCACCATAAGTTGGTAAAGGCCTATTAATCGCATAATTATCCCTTTACCAATATGGCAAAGGTCTCGCAAACAACATCAAAGTTGCCAGTTAAGCCGGTGGCCGATAGACCACGTAATGACGACATAACTGTCAGCTACTCCCCTTTGGAGTTACATAAGCACAGTGATTAAACTGTAATTATATTTTAATATAACTTGCAAAAGCAGTCAACTGTTTTGATGGATTGGGAGAAATTAGGAGGTTGGTGCCTGTCACCACAATTTATGTTATATTCTATTATATATTTAGTGTTGCTAAGGATTGGGGAATGCATATGGGGAATTTTCAGAAGTATCTAAAAAGTTATTGGAAGCCGTTTAGTGTGGCGGTGTTGTTTTTGACGCTGGAGGCAGTTTGTGACTTGCTGCAGCCGACGATTATGGCGAAGATTGTTGATGTTGGGGTCGTCAACCGGGATTTGGATTATGTTTTTAAAATGGGAGCGGTCATGATGGGCGTCACTTTACTCGGGGCAATGGCAGCGTCTACGAGAAGTATTGTCGCTAGTATTACGTCGCAAAACTTTGGCTCGGAATTGCGCTCCGACCTTTTCCGAAAAATCCAACATCTCTCATTTAAAAATATCAACCGTTTTGACCGGGCCTCGTTGATTACGAGATTAACGAATGATGTATCGCAAGTACAAATGTTTATGAATGGCTTGATGCGAATTTTCGTCAAAGCCCCGCTATTAGCCATCGGCGGGTTAATCATGGCGACAAGACTAAACATTCATCTATCAATCGTTTTAGCTATCGTGGTGCCAATGGTGGCAACCCTCATTATTTTCAATATGAAAATGAGCTTGCCGCTTTTTGCAAAAGTGCAACAAGCTCTAGATAAAGTAAATGGCGTCATGCGTGAGTATTTATCAGGCGTGCGAGTCGTAAAAGCATTCAACCGGTTTGATTATGAGATGAATAAATTCAGTGGTTTTAATGAGGAATTGCAGGATAAATCGGTAGCCGTTTCACGCGTCATTGCGTCGATTACGCCATTTATTATGCTGGTCATGAACCTAGGAATTGTAGCCGTTCTTTGGTTCGGAGGCTACGGAGTGGACAAGGGAACGATTCAAGTCGGTCATGTCATTGCCTTTACCAACTATATGACGCAAATTCTATTCTCATTAATGATGATTACCATGGTGTTTAACATGTTTGTTCGCGCAAAAACCTCGGTAGGTCGAATTGGCGAGGTTTTAGCCGAAGTAGATGACATGACTTGGCAGCATGACACAACTATAAAAGGTGGCAGAATTGACTTTGAAAATGTTTCCTTTTCTTATGAGGGGGCGTCAGGAGATCCAGTCCTGAAAAACATTTCCTTCACCTGTATGCCAGGCGAAACCGTCGGCATTATCGGCTCCACTGGATCAGGAAAGAGCAGCCTCGTAGGACTGATTCCGCGTTTCTATGATATTACCACTGGTAAAATTAAAATCAATGGGGAAGATATTAGCGAGATTAATCCAAAGGCATTAAGGGAAATGGTCGCCATCGTCCCTCAAAAAGCAACCTTATTTACTGGGACCGTTATCGAAAATATCCGCTGGGGTCGTGAAGACGCCACCCAAGAAGAAATCGAATTAGCGGCGAAAATCGCCGATGCCCATGGCTTTATTAGCGAATCCCCGGAAGGTTATGAAACACGAATTGGACAGGGTGGGGTCAATTTCTCCGGTGGTCAGAAACAGAGGATGTCGATCGCAAGGGCACTTATTAAGAAACCGGAAATATTAATTCTCGATGACAGTACTAGTGCCGTAGACGTGGCAACGGAGGCAAGAATTAAAGCATCTTTGAAAAAATATGCCGAAGGATTAACCAGCCTTCTTATTGCCCAACGGATCTCATCAGTCATTGATGCCGACCGAATTATTGTGTTAGATGATGGGGAAATCGTCGGAAATGGCAAGCATGTGGATTTAGTAACAAATTGCCCAACTTATCAAGAAATCTACCAATCGCAGTTCGGTAAGGAGGTGCTCTAGGATGGCTGAAAAAACAAACCAAGAGCAAAGGGAAAACCTGCCACCAATTCCAGGTCGCCCAGTTGGTGGGGCAGCTCGTTTTCGTGGCAATATAGTTAAACCTAGAGACTTCAAGGGAACGATTAAACGACTGTGGTCCTATTTTGGCAAAGAGAGAAAGCTATTAGCGACAGTGTTTTTCTTTATTTTAATAGATTCTGTGATTGTTCTATCCGCACCTTTCTTCATTGGGAAAGCAGTCGACGCCATGTCTTTAGGGGAAAAGGTTGATTTTGGGTTGCTTCATGTGACGGTGATTTCCCTATTAATCGCCTATCTTTCCAGTACCTTTTTGAACCTTTCGCAAGGCTGGATGATGGCAGGGGTGGCGCAACGGATTGTGAAAAGGCTTCGGACACATCTATTTCAAAAACTGCAGAAGCTTCCCGTCTCTTTCTTTGATTCTCGTACTCATGGAGAGATGATGAGTCGGTTAACGAATGACATTGATAATGTAAGTAATACCATCTCGCAGACAACCACCCAATTAATGTCTGGTTCAATTGTGATTCTTGGTTCACTGATAATGATGATTGTTTTGAGTCCCATTTTGACGATCGCCACTCTTGTGACAGTGCCATTAGTATTTTTACTAACAAAATCAATTGCCAAACGAACTAGGGTGCTATTTAGAAACCAGCAGAAGGAATTAGGGATGCTAAATGGCCATATCGAAGAAACGATTTCGGGTCTAGAAGTGGTAAAGGCGTTTAACCACCAAGAAAAAGCGATTGCTGAATTCGAAGAAATGAATACCAGACTGCGCAGGGTGGGAACAAAGGCACAGATAGCATCCGGTTTTCTCATGCCCATCATGAACGTCATCAATAACTTTGGCTTTACGATTTTGGCCGTTGTCGGTGGTTATTTGGCCGTTAAAGATCTGATTACGATTGGGGTCATTGCCAGTTTCATTACCTACTCGCGCCAATTTGTCAGGCCACTAAACGATTTAGCTAACATATTTAATATCCTGCAATCGGGAATTGCGGGGGCGGAACGGGTTTTTGAAATTCTTGATGGAGAGGAAGAACCGAAGGACCACCCAGATGCGATTCCACTTGTCAATCCTAAGGGCGTTGTTGAATTTAAGAATGTGAGCTTTGGCTACCGTGCTGATGTACCGATTTTAAAAAATGTCAGCTTTAAGTCGGAGGTTGGCAGCAGCACAGCGTTGATTGGACCGACTGGTGCTGGAAAAACGACGATTGTCAATCTATTGACCAGATTTTATGATGTGACGGAAGGGCAAATCTTTATTGATGGTCGCGATATTCGCGAATATACAAGAGAAAGCTTGCGGAAATGCTTTGGAATTGTACTGCAAGACACCTATTTGTTTTCCGGAACTATCATGGAAAACATTAAATACGGCAAGCCGGATGCGACGAATGAGGAAGTCTATGCCGCCGCAAGAATGGCAAATGCTGATCTTTTTATTAATCGTTTGCCTAAAGGCTACGAAACAGTCCTATCTGAAAATGGCGGTAATCTAAGCCATGGGCAAAAACAACTATTGGCCATCGCAAGAGTGATTCTTAGCCAGCCAGCTTTGTTGATTTTGGATGAGGCAACGAGTAGCATTGATACCCGCACCGAGCTTCATATTCAAGATGCCCTCGGGAAAGTGATGAAGGGGCGAACGAGTTTTATTATTGCTCATCGATTGAATACGATTCGCGATGCCGATACAATCATGGTTATCCAGGGCGGAGCAATTGCTGAAAAAGGGAATCACGAAGAGCTTATGGCCGAGCATGGAATCTATTATGCGATGATTTCCAATCAATATCAGGCATTGCAGAATGTTGGCAATTGCTAGAATCGGAGTGAAATTCGCACAACTAAAATAAATATTACCTAAACATACCAAAGGCGTTAACTCATCGATGGTTAACGCCTCTTCCAGTAAAAGATACTTGACTACCCATTTAAACATCACCTACAATTATTCTCATTAAGATAATACTAATGCGAACTTTTCACCGCATTACCTTTCTTTTCCTTGAATATCTGAACAGGAGACTTACATCAATGAATTACAACTCTGTGGAAGAACTTTGTAGATTACATACAAATCTATCGGAGGAGGATGTTCAAAGAATTAAAGAAATCTCCATCCAATTGCCTTTAATTGCTGACTTAAATAAAGCAAATGTGTTTGTGGATTGCCCGACAAAAGAGGGAAGGCATGCGATTGTTGTCGCAGAAGCAATCCCAACAACAGCTAAATCCGTTTATAAAAAACCTGTCGTTGGTAAATTTGCTTATGAGGCATTTGAACCCTCTGTCTTTTATACATTAAGAACTGGAAAACCAATGTTTCTTAATAGAGCCTTAACACAAGAAGGGAGAACGGTTGATCAAAGTGTTGTCCCCATCAAAGGTGCTCAAAATAAAATTATTGGGACGCTCATCATGGAAAAGGATGTCAGTGACCAGCTTTTGCGACAGAAAAAAATGGAAGCGTTGTCAGAAGCGACCGAAACGCTTAGTGAAATCCTTATTGGGATAACGGAAAATAGGCCGATTATTTCTGAAGTCATTGAAGATTCCTTATTCCTTATAGACCATGATGGAAGAATCCTCTATAAAAATCCGGCAGCCACCAACTTAGTAGAAGAAATAGGAGTAAAGGGCTGTAGTGAAGGGGAATTACTAACCAACTATTTTCCTATTTTAGCAGGAATTCTTCAAGATTCTGAAGAATTACTAGTACAGGAAATCAAGATTCACCATAAGGTTCTCCAAGTGAAAAAAATAAAACTTGGTCAACAGGAAAAGACGAATGGCACCTTTATTATTCTCAAAAACGTGACCGAGCTTCGAGAGAAGGAGCGAGAATTGATTGTTAAATCAGTTGCCATCCGCGAGATCCATCACCGGGTAAAAAATAATCTTCAAACCGTAGCTAGTCTATTAAGACTACAAATGCGGAGAGGATTACCGGAGGAAAGTAAGGTCCATTTCGTCGAAAGCTTAAATCGAATTACCAGTATTGCCTCCGTCTATGAAATTATTCTATCGAATGAAAATGTGGACGAAATTGATATTTATAGCCTAATCGAAAAGATTGGCAATATGCTCGTTTATGAAGCAGGGCATGAGAATAAAAGAATTGTGATTGATTACTCTGGGGAAAGGCTTATGATTCCTTCCAATAAAGCTGTTTCATTGGCATTAGTCGTGAACGAGCTCATTCAAAATTGTGTGAAACACGCCTTCGATTCGAAAACAGAAGGTAGAATAGACGTTTATTTTCAAAAAACAAATCAGCATATTACGGTTCAAGTCATTGATAATGGAGCTGGTTACTCGCCTAATGCGAAGTCATCCTTAGGTCTCGATATTGTTAAAATGATGATTGAACATGATTTGTCTGGAAATTTCTATATTGGTCCACTCGAAGCAGGAACGATTGCTAAAGTAACATTCCCGATGGAAAGGGAGATGAGATAGCATGAAAAAACGAATAATTGTCGTTGAGGATGAATCTATCGTCCGTCTAGATGTTTCAATGATGTTAGAGGATGCTGGTTTCGAAGTAATAGCCCAAGTGGGTGACGGGGAAAAAGCCATTGAACTAGCTTTTTCGCTTAACCCAGATTTAATCATCATGGATATCAAAATGCCAAAATTAAATGGTCTCAAGGCTAGTGAAATTATTTCAAATCGAACGAATATCCCCATCCTCCTTTTAACCGCCTATAGTCAAAAGGAATATATCGATAAAGCAAAGCAATCTAATATTGTCGGGTACCTAGTTAAGCCGATTTCGGAAGTGAACTTAATACCTGCAGTTGAAATCGCCTTGCAACAGGCTGAAAACGCAAAAGCTTATCGTGAGCAAGTAGAAATCATGAACATGCAACTTGCAGAGAGAAAGACAATTGAAAAAGCAAAAGGGATTATCATGAAGAAATTTAACTTACCTGAAGATGATGCCTTTAAGAAAATGCGAAAAATCAGTATGAACAAACAGGTTACTCTGGAAAATGTGGCGAAGCAAATTATATTAAAATATAATGCTTAATTCTTATACAAGTGAATAGGCCGGGCAAAGGTGCTCTGCGGTTTTAGTCCAACTAATACCGCACGGCACCTTTTTGTCTTTTTTAGGGTTGATGAGGACCAATTTCTTATGTTTCTCACTCTCAGTTGGTAAGGTCTTCCACTAGTAGGAACGTTCATTTTCCGTTTAATATATAAATAGATTCAAGGAGGGGTATTAACAATGGAAATGATAGGTAATATAGTTATCTACATTATCATGACCTGTGCGGTTATAGGGGCAATAGCAGCTATTCGTAACAGTGATGATGGGCTAGGTGCCCAATTTATGGAAGGTTTACATGCGGTCGGTCATATTTTCGTTCCTGCTGCAGGGATTATGGCATCGATACCGTATTTATCATGGTTTATTGACAAGGTTTGTGGTCCATTCTTTGCAGCAATTGGTGCAGACCCAGCACTTGCGGCAACCTCTATTCTGGCAACCGATATGGGTGGTTATCAATTAGCAGAGGTGTTAAAGCAAACGCAAGAGGGTTGGATCATGGCGATGATCGTTGGTTTCATGGCTGGAGCAACCATCGTATTCTCGATTCCTATGGGTCTAGCCATGCTAGACAAACGTGACCATAAATATATGGCACTTGGCGTTATGGCTGGAATTTTAACGATTCCATTTGGTGCACTTATTTCTAGTACGCTTATTACTCTTTCAAGTTCAACATTCCGTGATTTTATCAATACATCCGGAGAGGCAAAATATCAATTCGCCCTTGGGTATGGACAAATTCTATTAAACTTAACTCCACTATTAATCTTTGTGGTTGTGCTAGCAGCTGGACTTTATTTCCTACCTGATTTTATGATTAAGGCGTTTATGTGGTTTGGTCGCATCATGGATGCTGCGATTAAGCTTGTTCTTGTATTCTCAATTGTGGAAATCTTTACTGGTCTATTTTCGAATGTGTTCGGTAGTTGGGGCTTTGACCCGATTATGGCGGATGCGAAGGATCAATTCCGTGCCTTAGAAACAGCTGGTTACATCGGGATCATGTTAGCAGGGGCTTTCCCAATGGTTTACTTACTGCAAAAATATGCAGGCGGACCTTTGGAAGCATTTGGTCGTAAGCTTGGTTTAAGTAAAGAAGGTAGTGCAGGACTTGTGGCGACTATCGCCAATATTCTTGCCATGTTTAAATTGGTTAAAACGATGCCGCCGAAGGATAAGGTCATCAATATTGCTTTTGCTGTTTGTGCAGCTTTCCTATTAGGTGATCATCTGTCCTTTACAGCAAACTTCCAACCGACATTAATTTTACCAATTATGATTGGAAAACTTTCTGCAGGTGCCATCGGGATTGGTCTAGCTTATTGGTTATCCGTTCCTAAAGCACTGGAACTGGAGAAAAAAGATCGTGAAGCTGGGATTATTGGTAAGGACGAATACTTACCTAAAAAAGATGTAAAAAAAGCAGTATAATCAATGCTAGTCATCTAGGAGGTCCATAAAATGAGTGAAGAGAAAAAGCGATTTATTCAGGAGTTCGTACCGGGGAAACAAGTAACGTTAAGCCACTTAATCGCCAATCCTGATCCCGATATGTTCGAGAAACTTGGCATCCAGCAAGCTGGAGCGATGGGAATCCTAACCTTAACACCGAGTGAAACAGTTATTATTGCAGGGGATTTGGCAACGAAAGCAGCTGATGTAAAAATCGGATTTTTAGACCGCTTTACCGGAAGTCTAGTGATTGTTGGTAGTGTTTCCTCTGTGCAAATGGCAATGGAAGAAATTAATCGTTTCTTATCCGAAGTGTTAAGATACACACCTGCAGAAATCACAAAGTCTTAAGGGGACGAGGTATATATGGTAAGGAAGAACAGAGCAATGTTAATCGGTTCAATTGGGGCAGGAAAATCCACTCTAACGAATGCGCTATTAGAGCGCAAAGTTGAAGCCGTGAAAACCCAATCATTGAACTATTATGACTGGATTGTCGATACACCTGGCGAATATACGGAAAATCCTTTTTTCTATAAAAATATTATGGCCACCGCTCTTGAAGTGACTCATGTTTTATATTTACAGGATGCCACGAAGCAACGGACGATTTTTCCTCCTGGCTTTAGCACTGGCCTTAATAAACTGCCAATCGGAGTCGTCACGAAATGTGATTCCGAACAGGCAGATGTTGAGGAAGCTATTAATAGATTAAAAAAAGTTATTCCGAAAGGACCGATTGTCGTATGTTCGTCTTTTAGCGGAAAGGGCTTACAGGAAATTCGTGACCTTGTGAAATGTCATTCACTGGAAGAGATGAGAGAATATACGAAAACCGTTGCTCAGGATACCGTCATTTTTGTCTGAAAAACTTTCCAATTGGCCTTAAATCCTTTACAAATTTGAGAGCGTATTCTATATTAATAGAGAACAAGTGAATCTATCAGGCAAAGGCGCCTTATACAGTTATCATCGATATGATAACTAGTATGAGGTGCCTTTTTTTATTTAGTTTTTGGCTGTGTTAAAGAATAATGTTGTTTTTGCACCTGTTGATTGAAGCGGAAGGCACTCGACTCCTGCGGGATGAAGCGGCCAAAGGTGAGACCCCGCAGGAGCGAAGCGACGAGGAGGCTCACCGGACGCCCCGCGGAAAGCGAGTGCCTGTAGCGG
Source organism: Pseudoneobacillus rhizolycopersici (assembly GCF_054786815.1). Taxonomy (NCBI): domain Bacteria; kingdom Bacillati; phylum Bacillota; class Bacilli; order Caryophanales; family Bacillaceae; genus Pseudoneobacillus; species Pseudoneobacillus rhizolycopersici. The sequence continues at coordinate 272,313 of NZ_JBTOOE010000003.1, forward strand.
AAATCAACAGTCAAATTAAACACAGCCTAGTTTTTGGATTGAGGTGATTGAGATCAAGCGCTACGAGCCTCAAAGAGAGGAAATACTAAGTGCCGGTATTGATATCGGGACAAGTACCACAAAAATCGTAATTAGTAGATTCTCGCTTATGAATATGGCAGGCGGAATGCATATGCCTCGAATTGAAATCGTCAATAAGGAAATCCTGCACCGCAGCCCGATTTATCGGACACCGTTGCTCTCGGCGACCACAATCGATATCAAAGCGGTAGAGGAATTGGTTACGAAGGAATATAGGAAGGCTGGAATCGAGCCAAATGAAATTCAAACCGGAGCCGTAATCATAACGGGTGAAACGGCAACAAAACAAAATGCTCAGGAAATGGTCCATACCTTATCCGATAAGGCGGGGGAGTTCCTCGTTGCCACAGCAGGACCCGATTTAGAGGGCATCATTGCGGCCAAAGGTTCAGGTGCCTATGAGTATTCCAAAAGAACAGGAAGAGTCATTGCCAACATCGATATTGGTGGAGGCACAGCCAATGTTGCCGTCTATAAATCGGGTAAGCTATGTGGAACCTGCACCCTTCATATAGGTGGTAGATTAATAGAGTTTGAGCAGAACCAAATTCGGAGCATTTCTTCACCTGTCAAACAAATGTTTCAACAGTGGGGATCTACCGTTCAAGCGGGTGGTTTTCGCTATAGTTACCAAACAGAGATTCGGAAGCTTACTGACTACATGGCAGCTGTGATTGCTAGGATGCTAAAGCGTGAACTGTTACCAACCGATCAGCCATTACTTCTAGGACATGCTCCTGATTGGAATGAAGACATTGATGCGATTATGTTTTCAGGTGGAATCAGTGAATGCATTTACCAATATGAGCTCGGGACACCGAAAGTTGCCCATTATGACGATATAGGGGAAACGTTGGCGTCTTCTCTAAAGGATAGCAAGGAATTGACGCAATGGACTTGGGTAAAACCAACAGAAACCGTTCGAGCCACGGTTCTAGGAGCCGGAACTCAAACGACAGAAATCAGTGGAGCGACCATTCATGCTGAGAGTAGTGATCTACCGTTACGGAATTTACCGGTTTATGGGATTTCTTTCGGACAACAGCTCGAGGAAGGACTGGAACGAATCAAATCTGGTGTACAGCAAGCCTTGGACATCTATGATCCGCAGCGAGAGGGACAAAATTTTGCTCTTTATCTGACGGATATGCCCTATTTAGGGTTTCGGGATGTACAAAAGTTAGCCGAGGCGATTCTCCTAGCTATTGAATTGAAGCCGAATAAGCAACAACCGCTCGTTATCGTACTAGAGAGTGATCATGCTAAAGTATTGGGACAAACCATTAAAGTACAAAGTCCAACCCAAAGCATTATTTGTATCGACCAGATAAACGTTGAGCATGGCGATTATATCGATATTGGCAACCTCTTACAAACCAATGTCGTTCCAGTCGTCATTAAGACTTTAACATTTCATCATGGAGATTGAATTTACAGAAAGGAGGATTTCATCCATATGAAGCTGCAGACAAACTATTTAGGAACGATCTATCAATTTTCGTCCCTAAAGGATTTATTTGCGAAGGCAAACGAAGAAAAATCAGGGGACCGCTTAGCCGGCTTAGCGGCAGAAACGGTTCAGGAACGGATTGCCGCAAAGGAAGTATTAAGTCATTTAACGCTTTCTCAAATTCGTGAGAATCCATTACTAGCGCCAGAAGAGGATGAGGTTTCTCGAATCATAGAGGGCACAATTAACACACCTGTTTACGAATCTATTAAAAATTGGTCCGTGGCCGAGCTTCGTGAGTACATATTAGATGACACGACAACAGGCGAGGATTTAAAACGATTGAGCAGAGGGCTAAACAGCGAAATGATTGCCGCTGTTGCAAAGATTATGTCGAATTTGGATTTAATCCACGCTGCTAATAAAATTGAAATTTTAACAAAGTGTAATATTACGATTGGTTACAAGGGAACGCTTCCTTCACGGCTACAGCCGAACCACCCTACCGATAATGTTGAAGGGATGATTGCTTCTTTAAAAGAAGGCTTATCCTACGGAATGGGTGATGCTGTCATTGGCATTAATCCTGTAGACGACTCAGTTGAGAGTGTGAAGCGCCTGCTTCAAGCGACTCATAATTTTATCAATGAATGGGAAGTGCCGACGCAAAACTGTGTTCTTGCCCATGTAACGGCTCAAATGAAGGCGATTGAGCAAGGAGCACCAGCCGATATGATTTTCCAAAGTATCGCGGGTACGGAAGCGGCAAACCGTTCATTCGGAATTTCCGCGTCCTTATTAGAAGAGGCCAATGCGATGGCCAAGTCATTAGGAACTGGTACGGGCCCACAACGTCTGTATTTTGAGACGGGACAAGGCTCGGAGCTCTCAGCGGAAGCCCATTTTGGAATCGACCAAATGACTCTAGAATCTCGTAACTACGGTTTTGCCCGTCACTATGATCCATATATTGTGAACACAGTAGTAGGCTTTATCGGTCCAGAGTATTTATATAACAATAAACAAGTTATTCGTGCCGGTTTAGAAGACCATTTCATGGGTAAAATGCATGGCCTTCCAATGGGTGTGGATGTTTGTTATACAAACCATATTAAAGCAGACCAAAATGATATTGAGGACCTTGGAGTGTTGTTAACGGCTGCGGGCGTCAATTTCGTTATTGCTACACCGATGGGTGATGACTGTATGTTAAATTATCAGTCACTTAGCTATCATGATGTTGCAACATTAAGACAAACTTTGAATAAGCGTCCTTCACCAATCTTTGCCGAGTGGCTTGAAAAAATGGGAATCTTCGAAAATGGCAAGCTAAGTAAAATGGCAGGAGATCCAACAATTTTTTCAAAGAGGGGAGTGAACTAACTTGAATCCTGAACTCGTTGAAAAAGTAACCAAAATGATCTTGGAGAAGATCCATGAGCAAAAGAGTAGTGAAACAACAAAAGTAGAGTCTAATACCGAATCACAACCAGCGGTTAAGATTTGGAATCATGCAGAAAGTTCTAGTGGAAAATCAGCTAGTCATACATCTAGTCCAAGTTCCCTACTAGATACAAAAACAGATAAGGGTTCAAACGATTTAATTCAAATACGTAGTTACACCAGCTCAACACCGGCAACTTCCACTAAGAGGGAAGTTAGCATGGTTAGTAAGCCTGAGGCAGCGAAAAATAGCAACGGAATCCATAACCCGTATAATGCGGAAGAATTAAAGGATTTGATGAGTAAAACACCGGCACGAATTGGAATTGGTCGTGCGGGACTACGTCCAAAGACGAACGCATTATTAAAGTTCCGCTTCGATCATGCTGCAGCAGTGGATGCGGTTTATGGAAGTGTCAATGAAGAGTTATTAAAGCGCCTTGACCTTTTTAAAGTAAATACACAGGTGAATGATAAAGAGACTTATATTCTCCGTCCTGACCTGGGTAGAAAGCTTTCTGATGAGGGCAAGCAAATGATTTCCAAAAGCTGTCGCAAAGCACCAACTGTGCAAATTATTGTTTCAGATGGCTTAAGCTCAAGTGCGATTGAAGAAAATGTCGAGGACGTTTATCTATCCCTTCAGCAATCATTGAAGAGTCTAGGCATTGATACAGGAACTCCTTTTTATATTGAAAAGGGACGTGTAGCCGTTATGGATGATGTTGGGGAGCTTTTAGAGCCAAAGGTTGTTGTTTTATTAATTGGCGAGCGTCCAGGACTAGTAAGTGCTGAGTCTTTAAGTGCTTATTTATGCTTTGAGCCACGCAAAGGAACGATAGAAGCAGACCGGATGGTAATCTCCAATATTCATAAAGGCGGAATTCCGCCAGTTGAAGCAGGGGCCTATCTAGGAACTGTTATTCAAAAGATATTAAAATATGAAGCTAGCGGCGTGACGCTAGTTCAGAAGGAAGGCTAGGGGGTAGGAATATGGCTTTAGAACGAATTCATGCTGAAATATTGGCTGTTCGATTAATTCCAAATGTTGACCCTGATTTAGCAAAGCAATTTAATCTTGCCTCACATCATCGCAGCGTAGCGATATTCACCTCAACGGTTGACGATATTGGCTATACAGCTCTTGATGAGGCTACCAAGCGTGCTGATGTAGAAGTGGTTTATGGCCGCTCGTTCTATGCAGGTTCAGGACATGCATCAGGTCCATTGTCAGGAGAAATGATTGGGATTATTGCTGGACCATCTCCCGATGAAGTGAAGAGCGGGATGGAGGCAGTGTTGCAAACGGCGGAATCAGATGCCTATTTTGAAGCACTTAATCCTGAAAAAACACATGCCATTTATGCTCATGTGGTTTCAAGAACAGGCTCTTACCTGTCAAAGGAAGCGGGAATTGAAGTGGGCGAGCCGTTAGCATACCTGATTGCTCCGCCATTAGAAGCTGTATATGGTTTGGATGCAGCCTTAAAGGCAGCCGATGTGCGCTTAGTGAAGTTTTTCGGACCACCATCTGAAACCAACTTTGGTGGCGGCTTACTGACTGGAACTCAATCCGCTTGTCAGGCAGCTGCAGATGCTTTTCGTGAGGCGATTTTAGACATTGCCCAAAATCCAACAAAATATTAATACATCAATGTTATTAGGGAGTGTGTAATGATGCAATTTGATCAAGACCTCCAATCGATACAGGAAATGCGCAGTGCTGTACAACGTGCGAAGGAAGCACAATTGAAATACATGTCCTACACACAGGAACAAGTAGATAAAATTGTGAAACATGTAGCTGAAGTGGCTTTCTCACATTCACTTAGCTTAGCGCAAATGGCCGTTGAAGAAACAGGCATGGGTATCGTGGAACATAAAAAAATTAAAAATGAAGTAGGTTCAATGGCTGTCTATGAATCTATTAAAAATGAAAAAACAGTGGGAATCATCCGTGAGGACCATGCAAACAAAATAACAGAGGTTGCTTATCCGTACGGTGTGGTTGCTGGAATCATTCCAACAACAAACCCAACTTCAACTGCGATTTTTAAAACGTTAATCTCGTTAAAAACGAGAAATGCGATTGTGGTAAGCCCACATCCACGGGCAAAGAGATGTACAGTTGAGGCATTAAAAATTTGCAATGAAGCGGCTATTCAAGCTGGGGCTCCGGATGGACTAATTGGTTGGATCTCAATTCCTTCTATGGAAGCGACTAATCAATTAATGAAACACCGCGACGTGAATCTGATTTTAGCAACAGGCGGTGGAGCATTAGTGCGTGCTGCATATAGCTCAGGGAAACCGGCTTACGGCGTAGGACCTGGAAATGTCCCTTGTTATGTGGAAAAATCAGCGAATGTGGCAAAAGCTGTATCGATGATTGTTGATAGTAAGTCATTTGATAACGGGACTATCTGTGCGACTGAGCAAGCGATTGTCGTTGATCGCAATGTCCAACAAATCCTTATTCGCGAATTAAAGAATAATGGTGCTTATCTTCTAAATGCCGAAGAAAAAGCGTTGCTTGAAAAGGTTATCGTAACGACACCTGGGCACTTAAATCCGGCGATTGTCGGTCAACGGGCTGTGAAGATTGCCGAAATGGCTGGTGTTAAAGTACCTGCTGATACTAGAGTTCTAGTAGCAGAAGAAACACGAGTTGGTAAGGATGTTCCATTCTCGCTTGAAAAATTATCACCTGTATTTGCTCTATATACAGCTGATAGTTATGAGGAAGCAAAAGAGTATTGTATGAAGCTTCTAAATCTTGGCGGTAGAGGTCACAGCTTGTCACTTCATACGAATGATGAGAATGTTGCAAAGGAATTTGCTTTAGAAATGCCGGTTTCAAGATTAATGGTTAATACGCTTTCTTCGATTGGAGCAGTCGGAGCTACGACGGGCTTAATGCCGTCACTGACCCTTGGCTGTGGTTCATTCGGTGGAAACATTACATCTGATAATGTCACAGCTCGCCATTTGATCAATATTAAGCGAATGGCATATGGCACGAAAGAGGTTTCCTTGCCAAAACCATCAGCTACTACAGCTTCAGCAAAAACAGTAGGCAATGGTAGCGAAAATGTCGAGCAAATTGTTGATCAAGTGTTAAAACAAGTTACTCTTGGCTCATCTGAGGTTGATGCGAAAGTAATAGCTGAAATGGTGAATCAAGTTATTAAACAATACCAAAACAACTAATTAGGAGGAATTTAAAATGGCAACAACAGCATTAGGAATGATCGAAACAAAAGGATTAGTAGCATCAGTAGAAGCAGCAGACGCAATGGTGAAAGCAGCTAATGTTCATTTAGTAGGAAAGGTTCATGTTGGTGGCGGAATCGTAACAGTAATGGTTCGTGGAGATGTAGGTGCAGTGAAGGCAGCAACAGAAGCTGGAGCAGCTGCTGCTCAACGTTTAGGTGAATTAATGTCTGTACACGTAATTCCACGCCCTCACAACGAATTAGAAAGCATCTTACCGAAGCTAGAAGCGTAATTTGATTTTACTAGTTTAATAAGTTAGGAGCATGAAACGATGAATCAACAAGCCATACAAGCAATTATTGAAGAAGTCGTATCAAGATTAACCAATACCACTGCTTCAGCTTCAGGCGAGCTTGGGATTCCGATGGCTGTTTCTGCTCGACATGCTCATTTAAGCCAAGCTGATCTGGAAGCCCTTTTCGGTGAAGGCTATCAGCTTACCAAAAAAGCAGACCTATCCCAACCGGGACAGTTTGCCGCAAACGAAACCATTACCATTGTGGGACCAAGAGGGAGCATTGAAAACGTGCGGATTCTTGGTCCTGCGCGTCAATTAACCCAAGTGGAAGTGAGTCAAACCGATTCCATAAAGCTTGGAACGAAGCCACCTTTACGTGAATCAGGCGATATTAAGGATTCTAGTCCCATCACCCTTGTTGGGCCAAAAGGAAGTCTTTATAAAAAGGAAGGCCTCATTGTTGCGCAAGCTCATATTCATATGACACCTGAAGATGCAGTTCTTTTCCGTGTGGAAAATGGTGAATATGTCAAAATTGAGGTGGACGGACCACGTCCGGTCACACTGGGCAAGGTTCTGATTCGTGTTTCACCTAGGTATAAGCTGGAAATGCATGTCGATACAGATGAAGCGAATGCGGGATTTATTTCGCGAAAAACAGTTGGTAAATTAGTGAAGATCGAGGGGCAAGCATGATGGACCGCGATTTAATTGCTCAGGTTGTCGCAGAGGTTATAAAAAGACTGACTTCCTCTGAAGAAATAGCTGGAGTGAAGGAAGCAAAGCCTAATCTCTTAGTTTTCGGCAATGTGAAACGCCTAAGTATTCCATTAACCGAAACTATTTCGGCCCGTTGGAATATGATTGGTGGGCAATCTCTGGATGACATCGAACGGTTTTCCCCGGAAAAGGTGCTATTTTTAGATGCATCGCAGGATCTACTCGTAAAAGGGGCAATTGGATTAACGGATACCCCTGAAAGTGAAGCGCTAGCCCGCAGTATTTGGGCAAATATTCCGGTCACGCTAATTCCAACTGATTTTTTAAGCAAGTATTTGTTTGCGGACCCGGGGGCGTCGTCGAATCGGGAATATCTTTTACAAATTAAAGGATATGTAGAGCAACTGCAAAAACTTGGTGTTAGTGTGGAAACCTTGGAGGCAGCTTTTCAAAGTGTCAGCCAGCTTCAAGAAGCTAGCCAAGCTTCAGAGAAAGCAACTGGTAAAAAATTGCTAACGCAGAGAGATGTTCAGGCATATAAGGGAAAGCAGATATTGGTTGATGAGAACACCATTATTACCCCTTTAGCGCGCGATACGGCTCGTGAATTGGGAAAAACGATTGAATTACGGAAATAGAAAGGGGCGAGAGTCATGCAAATGGGAACAATTATCGGTAATGTTTGGGCAACTCGAAAGGAAGATCATCTTGCCGGATTGAAGTTTCTTTTCGTGCAACCTGAATTACCGGATGGTACCATTGTTGACCCGCCTTTTGTCGCTGTTGACCGAATTGGTGCAGGAGTGGGCGATCGCGTTCTTGTCACCCGTGGCAGTGCGGCTGCCAATATGACGGGTGAGTTGAAGCTACCGATTGATGCTCTTGTCATTGGTATAATTGATTCGATTGATGTGGAAAGGAAAGAGGTGAACTAACATGGGTAGAGCATTAGGCATGGTAGAAACGAGAGGGCTAGTAGGCTCGATTGTAGCCGCTGATGAGATGCTGAAGTCAGCAGATGTTCGTTTAGTCAAACAAGAGAAAATTGATGCTGCGCTAGTAACGATACTCATTCAGGGAGATGTCAGCGCTGTTCAAGCAGCAGTTGATGCCGGTAAAGCAGCAGCAGCTCGTGTAGGCGAGTTGATTTCCGCACATGTGATTCCTCATCCGGATGAAGATATTAAAGATGTATTACTAAAGGATGTAAAAAAAGCAGTCGTTCAAAAAGAAGCGGAAAAGAAAGAAGCACCGGTTGAACCGACTGGGAAAGAAACGAAAACAGCTACCAACAAGAAGAAGCAAGAAGCAAAAGACAATAACCCAGAGGAACCAACCTCAAAAGAAGGGAAATGACTTCTTGATAAAAGTGGAACGGAGGAGAAATAATGGCATTTAAACGCAGAAAGATTGCGGTTATCGGCGCAGGTTTCACCGGAGCAACTGCAGCTCTAATGCTGGCTCAAAAGGAACTTGGCGATATCGTATTAGTAGACATCCCTTCTCAAACCAATCCTACTAAAGGAAAAGCGCTAGATATGCTAGAAGCTAGTCCTGTTCAAGGCTTTAACGCAAATATCACAGGTACATCAAGCTATGAGGATATTCAAGACGCCGACGTCGTTCTCATTACAGCTGGTTTACCAAGAAAGCCTGGAATGAGCCGCGATGATTTAGTGGCTACCAATGAAAAGATTATGGTTGATGTATCGGAAAATATTCGTAAATATGCTCCGAACAGTTATATAATCGTATTAAGTAATCCTGTGGATGCAATGACCTATGTTTGTTATAAAACAACGGGCTTCCCGAAAAACCGTGTCATTGGTCAATCAGGTGTTCTTGATACGGCTCGTTTTAATACGTTTGTAGCCCAGGAATTAGGTGTTTCGATAGAGGATATTTCAGGATTTGTGCTTGGTGGGCATGGGGATGAAATGGTTCCTTTAGTACGCTATTCCTATGCTGGAGGTATTCCATTAGAGAAGCTTATTCCGGCAGAACGGATTGCAGCCATCGTCGAAAGAACGCGTAAAGGCGGCGGTGAGATTGTGAATCTACTCGGACAAGGCAGTGCCTATTACGCTCCAGCAGCATCGATGGTTCAAATGGCAGAAGCCATCCTTAAAGACAAAAAGCGGATTATACCTTCTATTGCTTACCTAGAAGGAGAATATGGCTACCAAGACATCTATCTAGGCGTTCCAACCATCCTCGGAGGAAACGGAATTGAAAGCATTATCGAAATTCCACTTACAACCGAAGAAAAAACAGCACTAGACAAATCAGCCAACTCCGTCAAAAACGTCATGAACATCCTAACCACCAAATAAAAAACACTTTAGCGCTTTAAAGCACAGCGGGACAGTCCCGCTGTGCTTTAAAGCGCTAAAGTGTTTTTATGTTTATTTCGAAATTTTTTGGGGTAAGTCTATTTAGGAATGAACTCAAAGATTTTCTTGGATTCAAAACTGTCGACTAAGCGATTCAGCCAATCATAGTATTCGAGTGCCTCGGTTAGTTTCGTAATGTCCGTCTTTGCCTGGGATTTAATGCTTTCATCGGTGGTTTCGTCTTCAAGCAACTGGTGTAATTCACCCAAGGACTTTTCCATTGCCGAAACATTGATGTTAATTCCGGCTCTCCATTTGATGGAGAAGAAGTCGATAAAGGTTTGGTGCCAATCCAGCTCAGCTTGATACAGATCCTTTCGTGCTCCCTTTTTCCACACTTTATCGACCATTTTTAACTCCAATAAACTGCGGACAGATGTACTCATACTGGTTTTACTCATTCCAAGTTCTTCCTTCATATCATCTAATGTGAGAGGACCATCTTGGAAATATAAAGCACCGTATAAACGTCCGATGGATTCGGTAACCCCGTACAAATTCATATTTTGCGAAATGGCATCAATCACCCGTTCGCGGGCGCATGCTAATTTTTCTTCACCATTCATATCTATTTCACATCCATTTTACATCCATGTACTTAATAAGAGTAACATGTTTTTTTTAGAAGTAAAGCCTTCACCTTAGGAGGAATCTGGAGTAATTTGGAGCATTTATATGCATTTGTATTATTCGGTTCGTACAGTTTTTTCTGCACGAACTATATGACCGAATATGCTGATATACCAACTTTGCCCAACGAAACTAATTAATCCTACAATTAAGAGGTGCCATTGGAAAAACGAAAAAACGAGGTGAATAGATGAATACTATACCAAAAAAGATAAGCGTTCGAAATGTCACTAAGGTTTTTGGGAAATCGAAAAAGGCGATACAGCTATTAAATGCTGGAGAAACGAAACAGAGTATCTTAAAGAGAACCGGGGCAACCATAGGAGTCAATAAGGCTAGCTTCGAGGTCGAAGAAGGAGAAATTTTCGTTATTATGGGCCTGTCGGGAAGTGGGAAGTCCACTTTGGTAAGAATGTTGAATCGACTCATTGAACCAACGATCGGTGAAGTGCTTATTGATGGCGAAGATATTGTCAAAATGACAAAGGAACAACTAAGAAGAGTGCGTCGTCGAAAAATAAGTATGGTGTTTCAAAAATTTGCACTATTTCCCCATCAAACCGTTTTAGAAAACACGGAATATGGGCTGGAAATCCAGGGAGTAGCCAAAGAAATACGAGTTGAAAAAGCAATGGCTGCATTAAAACTTGTTGGTTTAGAAGGGTATGAAAACCAATATCCGAACCAGTTAAGCGGCGGGATGCAGCAACGAGTTGGACTTGCCCGTGCCTTAGCCAATGATGCAGATATCCTCTTAATGGATGAGGCGTTTAGTGCCCTAGATCCGCTGATTCGAAAGGATATGCAGGATTTTCTGATTGAATTGCAAGGCAAGATGAAAAAAACGATTGTGTTTATTACACATGATTTAGATGAAGCACTCAGAATTGGCGATCGGATTGCCTTAATGAAGGATGGGGCGATTGTGCAAATGGGTACACCGGAAGAGATTCTAATGAATCCATCAAATGACTATGTTGAGAGATTCGTAGAGGATGTTGATTTGTCCAAGGTGTTAACGGCCAACTATGTGATGAAAAGGGCAGAAGCGGTTTCTGTCGAAAAGGGGCCAAGGGTGGCTCTGCAAATGATGAAGGAACTAGGAATCTCGAGTATCTATGTGGTGAATAAACAGAAAACCCTTCTTGGTGCCGTGACAGCTGCAGATGCAAGGGAAGCGATAGAGCGAAATGTCGGACTAATGGGCGTGTTAACGGACGAGGTAACAACCGTTGCACCGGATACGATTCTAACAGATTTATTTGACCAGGTTTCAACGGCCTCGATTCCAGTCGCTGTTGTCGATGACAATAAACGACTTCTTGGGATTCTGGTAAGGGGAGCGGTCATCGGAGCATTAGCCGGAAATCATCCTGTCTTTCATCGTTTCGGGGAAGAGGAAACAGAATCGAAAATGGCAATGGAGGTGAAAATACATGGACCGATTACTTCCTAAACTGCCAATTGCCGATTGGATTGATGCAGCCGTTAATTGGCTTACGATCAACTTAGAATTTGCCTTTGATGGAATTACCTCTATTTTGCAACTGATTGTTGATGGGCTGGTTGCTGGAATGGAGATTATCCCAACCTATTTATTTATTATTCTTCTAACTTTACTCGCATGGAAATTAGCGGGAAAAGGGATGGCCATTTTTACATTGGTTGGTTTATTTTTAATTGAAAATCTTGGGTACTGGGAGCCGATGCTTGAGACGCTGGCACTGGTTTTAACAGCTGTATTTATTTCGATTCTATTAGGAATTCCAATGGGAATTTGGGCTTCACAAAATCAAGTAGTCAAACAATTTGTCACCCCCGTTTTAGACTTTATGCAAACGATGCCCGCCTTTGTTTACCTCATACCTGCCATTTTCTTTTTTAATATTGGGGTTGTCCCAGGTGTGGTCGCTTCCGTTATATTTGCGATGCCACCAACGATCCGCTTAACCATACTCGGAATTGGGCAAGTTCCGGCGGATATTATTGAAGCAACCGAAGCGTTTGGTTCAACAACCGGTCAGAAGTTAATGAAAGTACAGCTTCCGCTTGCCATGCCAACGATTATGGCGGGAATAAACCAGAGTATCATGCTGGCCCTTTCAATGGTGGTCATCGCATCAATGGTTGGTGCTCCAGGTTTAGGGGCAGATGTGTATCGAGCTGTCACACAAATACAAATCGGGAAAGGATTTGAGGCAGGTCTTTCCATCGTCGTTATTGCGATTATACTCGACCGAGTCACTCAGAATGTCGGAAAAAATAAAAAGCAAGGGAGATCGATCTAATGAAGAAAAAATGGCTGAATCTGTTGGGATTGGCTTTACTGATAATGGCACTTGCTGCTTGCGGCGCAGATAAAACAAGTAGTGGGGAAGAAACGTTAGGGGAAAGCGTAGATTACAAGATTATTGGGATTGACCCTGGGGCTGGCATTATGAAGGCCACCGCCAAAGTTTTGGAAGACTATGAATTAAAGGATTGGCAGCTAGTAGAAGGTTCAAATGCGGCGATGACGGCTACGTTGAAGAAGGCTTATGAAAAAGAAGAGCCCATTATTGTAACTGGATGGACACCACATTGGTTGTTTGCCAAATTTGATTTAAAATATTTAGAAGATCCTAATGGTGTTTATGGACAAGAAGAAACGATTAACACGATTGTTAGAAACGGCTTAAAGGATGATATGCCTGATGCATACACGGTATTGGATCAGTTTAACTGGACGCCGGAAGATATGAACATCGTCATGAATGCGATTTATGATGGTGAAGATCCAAAAGAGGCGGCTGCCAAATGGGTAGAAGATAATACTGATAAGGTAAGTGAATGGACAACCGGGGCTAATAAGGTTTCAGGTGATAAAATCACACTAGGCTATGTGGCTTGGGATAGCGAAATCGCTAGTACGAATGTGATTGGCCAGGTTTTATCCGACCTTGGATACCGAGTAACCCTTATGCAAGTTGAAGCGGGGCCAATGTGGACGGGAGTGGCTGATGGAAGTTTAGATGCCCATGTAGCTGCCTGGCTGCCATCCACCCACGCCGACTACTATGAAAAATATCAAGGTCAATTTGAAGATTTAGGTGAAAACCTAACGGGAACGAAGTTGGGATTAGTCGTACCGGCATACATGGATATTGATTCTATTGAGGATTTGAAGTAAATGAAACAATGAGGTTGCCCATAAATTTATTCAATAGGATGTGCAAGCGGACAGAGACCTGTCCGCTTTTTTTGTTGTTACACTTATGTATGAACCCATTGACTTTGGAAAATTAATGTTATATGGTTAGTTACATAAGTAACTAACCAATTAGGTGGTGAAGGTGTGAAACAATTAATTGACGATGGTCGGCCTATTTTTATTCAAATCGCAGAGCGCATTGAAGATGACATTATTGAAGGAGGGCTACCCGAGGAATCTCAGGTTCCATCTACAAATCAGTTCGCAGCATTTTACAAAATTAATCCGGCAACCGCCGCAAAAGGTGTCAATTTGTTAGTGGATGAAGGGATTTTATATAAGAAGCGGGGGATAGGAATGTTTGTATCAGAGGGAGCGCGAGAAAAGGTGATTAACAAACGGAAGGAACAGTTCTTTGAAGAATATGTCATCACAATGATCCATGAGGCAAAGAAATTAGGGATAACAGTTGAACAATTGACGGATATGGTTCGGAGAGGAGATGAAAAGGCATGAAGAAGGTCGTTGAGGTAAGACAGCTGGATAAATCATTCGGGGAATTCAAGGCGATAAATGATGTAAGTTTTACGATGGAAGAAAATAAAATTTACGGTTTGCTAGGAAGAAACGGAGCAGGGAAAACCACGTTAATGAAATTAATCACAGCTCAGTTATTCCCGAGCGGTGGTGAATTATTAGTTTTTGGTGAGAATCCCGATGAAAATAGAAACGTATTAAGTCGAATTTGTTTTATCAAAGAAGGGCAAAAATATCCAGATAATTTTAATGTAAATGATATTTTAAAAGTGTCAAAGTCTTTATTTCCGAACTGGGATGAGGAGTATGCGCAAATCTTAGTGAAAGAGTTTAATCTCCCTTTAAACAGAAAAGCAAAGAAATTATCTAGGGGTATGCACTCTGCAGTTGGGATTGTGATTGGCCTTGCAAGTAGGGCGCCGCTGACCATTTTTGATGAACCGTATTTGGGACTTGATGCCGTTTCACGAGAACTATTTTATAACAGGTTAATGGAGGGTTATTTAAATTACCCGCGTACTGTCATTCTATCTACTCATTTAATTGATGAGGTTAGCAACTTGCTAGAGCATATTATGGTTGTGGATAAAGGTCGGCTCATGATTAATGAAGAGGCCGAGAATTTACGTGGAATGGCCTATACTGTAACCGGCCAAAAAACAAAGGTTGAAGCATTTATAAGTGGTAAGGAAGTTATTCATCGTGAGCCTTTTGGCGGTTTGCTGTCAGCTACAGTCATTCAAAGCGAGAAGCATGTGGAGACCAGTCTTGCAGCCTCGAGCGGGCTTGAAATATCACCTGTTTCCTTACAGCAATTAGTTGTGCATCTCACAAAAGGTGAATCTTTGCAAAAAGGAGCGATGGACAAATGAATATAAATGGTGTATTAAAAATGTATCTAAGAGATAAATGGGCGTGGTTTTTCATTCCGACGATTATTCTCACATCCGTTTTTATTCTAAATTTTATCGTCAGCCTGTTTATTTCTAACGATGAAAAGTTTTATACAGGTGGGATCTCCTATATCTTTGTATATATGCTTGTCATGGGCATTATTGTTGTCACACAAACCTTTCCTTATGCCATCGGAATGTCGGTAAGAAGAACAGAACAGATTATTTCTTGGGGACCGCGATAATGGGTTTTTTGGTTCATCTATTATTCGGCGCTATCCTTGTCGCATTTTCTGTCATTGAAAATGCAACAGACGGATGGGGAGGACGATTCCACTTTTTCCACTTTCCATATTTAAACGATGGATCCGTTTTGGAACAATTAACAGTTTATATTATTTTATTTATTAATCTGTTTTTTTTCGGCTTCGTAACAGCCAGTATAGCTCGTCGTTTTGGAGCTAGAGGTCTTATTATCACTGCTGTTGCCTTCCTACTCATTACGAGTGTCATAGCCCTCCTATTAAGTTATTATGGAGTGTGGATGAATATCTTTCAATGGTTTGCCCATCATACGGCAGTCGAAATTGCCTATTGGCTCATCCTTCCTGGTTTGTTATTAATAGGTCTTCCGTATATTTTGTTAAGACGAGCAACCGTTTAAATTTTTATGAAAAAATAACCAATTGTGATAGAGGGATAACGTGTGAAGGAACAAGACTACGATGAAAAATTGAATATTCATACAATTGAAGAGCAACAAGGCTTTCATAGGTCATTTCATTATCACCGCTATGAGCCAACACCCTACAGTGCGTTAGAGCAGCTATTTCTTCAATACGGTTTTAATAGCAATGACCATGTAGTTGACTTTGGCTGTGGGAAAGGAAGATTAAACTTCTTCATACACCATCAGTTTAAAGCCTCTGTTGTGGGAATCGAAATGAATGAAGAGTTTTATCTACAGGCAATTGACAATCAAAGAAGCTATATGAAGAAAATGAAAGAAATTGACGGCAAGATTTCCTTCTATTGTTGTTTGGCAGAAAATTATCAAATAAACCCTGTCGACAATCGATTTTATTTCTTTAATCCATTTTCGGTTCAGATTTTTATGAATGTGTTGAACAATATCATGAGGTCGGTGGAACAGTACAAACGAGAGATCGATGTGATTTTATATTATCCATCAGAGGATTATATTTACTATTTAGAAAATCAAACGTCGTTTGAACTAGTTAAAGAGGTACAATTAGAAGGGCTTTATGAACACAACACAAATGAACGATTTTTGATTTATCGACTACCCTAACATACAAACATGTACTGTTAATCAAGGTCACGAATAGAAACTTTAGCATTTTAAAGCATGTGGGGACAGTCCCCACATGCTTTAAAGTGCTAAAGGGGTGGTTGTAATAGAGTTTTACATAATTTTAACAATCTCTTAAAATGCTTTAATTATAATAATATAGTGGTATTTCTTAAATACGCTAAAGGGAGTCCAAAATGAATAGTACCAGCAAAAGTATTTATATGAGGGAGCTCTTTTCCTATATTAACTTTGCCATAAAGAAAAGAAAAAGCGGTATAGAGGATTTATGGAGATATAATGAACTAATTAAAATTATGAAAAATAATAAGCTATCTACATACTTTCAGCCGGTCATTGATCTAAAGACGGAGGAGACCATCGGCTACGAAGCATTAAATCGGCCCCCATTTTCAAAGTTATTTCCATCCACAGATCAATTTTATGATTTCATCGGGGGGACGAATCTCGTTTTTTTATTTGAACTATTTTGTCGGAACACATCATTAAAGAATTTTTCTACTAATATTAAAGCAGCTCCGAGTGAATGCGAGAAATTACTTTTTATGAATATTCATTCGGAAGTGCTCATCGATACGAATTATCGTCCTGGCGAAACCATTCAGCTTTTACAAGAGTTCGGTTTAAAGCCAAGCCAGATTGTATTTGAATTAACCGAGAAAAAAGCGGTCAATGACTTTGAAATGTTTGAAAAGGTACTTAAAAACTACCGTTCACAGGGTTTTCGAATTGCCATTGATGATGCCGGGACCGGGTATAACAGTTTAAAAACACTTGTCCACTTTCGACCGGAGTTTATTAAACTAGACCGATCGCTCATCCATAATATTGTTTCTAATGAGGCACAACAAAAAATGGTTAGCCTGCTCCTTAATTTTGCGCTGGAGTCCAATACGTCTGTTATTGCCGAAGGAATTGAGCATATCGAGGATTTAGAGTATTTGAAAAATGAAGGAATGCATTTTGGTCAAGGATACGCACTAGGTAGGCCATCCCAAACTATTTCGATCTAATCTGGGAGGTATCCAAAATACGTTGCTTGGATGTTTTCGTTTAAGGAGGGTATCTAAATGACAGGTTTAATCGGAGAGATTGCTGAATTTGTTCCCACGTTCGGTCCCGATGCTAATAATCAGCAAATCAATGAACTATTCAAACATGATAGAAAGTGCTCCGGAGTGGTAGTGGTGGAAAATAAGGTTCCGATTGGACTCATTACCAGAACCAATTTTTATCAAAAACTAGGCACCTTATACGGATACAATTTGTACATTGATAAATCCATTCAGCTATTAATGAATACGAATATTTTGGCAGTTGATTATTCCACTTCCATTATTGAAGTAAGCAAAAAAGCCATGAGTAGAGATGAAGCAGAATTGTATGATTATGTAATTGTGACCGAATCCGGATTATATGCTGGTGCCGTTAGTATTAGCCGCCTTTTAATGAAATTTGCAGAAGTACAATCCCAATTTGCCAGTTTTCTAAATCCTTTAACAGGGTTGCCCGGAAATCGGTTAATCCATGAAAAAATGTCTGAAAGTCTTTCTCGAGATACATTTACTGTCCTCTATTTTGATATCGATTATTTTAAAACTTATAATGACATCTACGGCTTCGCAAAAGGGGACCAAGTCATTCAAGCCACGGCAACGTTGTTAAAAAATGCCATCATGAAAAGGAATGGTTTCTTAGGACATATCGGTGGCGATGACTTTTTGGCGATCCTTTATCATCATGATTACTCCCACTTATGTCGTTCTATCATTCGTGATTTTGATAGTATGGTACAAACCGTCTATACCCAAGAACATCTCGCTCAAAAATATGTTTTGGCAGAGGATCGCTTAGGAGAGAAACGTAAAATTCCGCTCCTAAGCATATCTATTGCCGTTATATCGAATCAATTTCAACCCTTTACAACTACGGAAGAAATTATTAACCAGGCTACTGAAATGAAAAAGCTTTGTAAAAGAAAGGTTGGTAGCTGTTATTTGGATGTTGTTCATTCAATTTCATGAAATAATCTGTTCTAGTGAAAAAATGGGGCTAAAATGCCCATTAAAGGCTTTTTATGGACATTTGAAAGATGGCAGTTTGACTATTACTGCACTTGGAACTTCGTCCTCATTTTTCCTAAGGTTTCTAGCGTGATAATATTCCACTTGCTTTTGTGAGAGCCTGGTTTAAATCATCGGTTAAATCTTTAATCGATTCAAGCCCAACGGACAGTCTTACTAGTTCTTCCGTCACACCGGTTTTCTTTAATTGTTCACTGCTTAACTGTTGATGAGTGGTGGAAGCAGGATGGATGACAAGGGAGCGAGCGTCTCCAACATTTGCTAAGTGAGACCATAATGACAAGGAATCAATAAAGGTTTTTCCTGCCTCACGACCACCTTTGATTCCAAATACGACGACAGCCCCGTCTCCGTCTTTTAAATATTTTTTCGCTAAGCGGTTAGATGGGTGGGAAGCTAGGCCCGGGTAGGAAACCCATTCTACAGCTGGATGATTCACTAAATATTGAGCAATCTCCAAGGCATTTTTCGTATGTCTTTCCATGCGAAGAGAAAGCGTTTCTAAGCCCTGAAGTAATAAAAAGGCGTTAAATGGACTTAAGCAGGAACCAAAGTCTCTCATTAGCTGAACGCGTAATTTAATGATATAGGCTAAGGAGCCAAAGTCGGACGCATAACGAATACCGTTATAGCTAGGGTCTGGCTCAATAAATCCAGGGAACTTCTCACTATTAAAATTAAACTTTCCGCCATCAACGACGACTCCCCCGATGGATGTACCGTGACCGCCAATCCATTTCGTCGCCGAATGAATGACAATATCGGCCCCCCACTGAATCGGTTGACAAAGAGCCGGCGAAGCAAAAGTGTTATCCACGATGAGTGGAATTCCCGCCTCATGAGCGATATTCGCAACCGCCTCAATATCAAGAACAAGCAGGCTTGGATTCCCTATAATCTCAGCAAAAACCGCTTTCGTCTTCGGTGTAATCGCTTTTCGGAAGTTTTCCGGATCAGAGGAGTCAACAAAATGGACCTTCACCCCATACTTCGGAAGCGTGTTCGCAAATAGATTGTAGGTTCCGCCGTACAGATTGGCTGCCGCAACAATTTCATCGCCAGCATGAGCGAGATTCAGAATCGCTAACGTGATGGCAGCCTGGCCGGAAGATGTTGCAACGGCTCCAACTCCACCTTCTAACAACGCGATTCGCTTCTCGAACACATCGACCGTCGGATTACCTATGCGAGAATAAATATTGCCGAGCTCTTCTAGAGCAAATAGCCGTTGGGCGTGGTCGGTGTTTTGAAATACATATGAAGAAGTTTGATAGATGGGTACAGCTCGTGAGCCTGTCGTTGGATCTGGCTCCTGTCCTCCGTGAAGTAATAATGTCTCTAATTGATACGATAGGTTTTGATTGGTCATCTTAATAACACTCCTTATTAGATTCATCGTTTTATTTTGATCATGCAGGCATTCCGTTCTCGTTCTAGGTGAAGTTAGTTCGTGATGGATTGTTCAAGTACTGGTGTGTATGGTTTTGTGTATATAGGTAATCCTGTAGGGGAAACTGGGTAAACAGTTAGGAAGTCTTGTTGAAGAGACTCCAAGAATAAGAGAATGTCATTTTCCCTTCCTTGTAATAAAAATCCCTCAACATGATTGAACGTTTCTGTTTTTAATAAAGTGACTCTGTTGCTAAGAAGTTTTTGTCTAAGTAAGAGCTTTTTACTAAAAATTATCTAATGTAAGTATGGTTAGATTCGATACCGACAATGGCTTCAAAAACGATAACGATATCGGGCGAAGCTAAAAGCTTAATGGGTTTCATTTAACTCCTCCTTTATCAGATGTCCCCATTTTTCAAACTCAACGAGAAATCCGTCGTGCCCAAAGATCGTGTCGACTTCGTAATGGCAAGCTGGGGTGTAATTTTTTTTACATTCATGTATGACTGATGCTAATAAGTCAGCAGAATAGATAATATCTTCTTTGAAACTAAACGCAATCACCTTCGCTTTAATGGCCGATATAGCCTCCTGCCAGCCACCGCGATCTCTGCCAATATCGTGGTGATCCATTGCCTTAAGTAGGTATAGATAGCTATTTGTATCAAATCTTTTTAAAAATTTTTTGCCTTGATACTGCAAATAGGAATCTACTTGATAGGCAATCTCCTGATGCGATATTCCCCAGCTTTCCCTCTGCTCCCGGTTAAATCGTTGATTAAACAACTCTGGGGAACGGTAGGAAATCATCCCGAGCATTCTGGCCACACTAAGCCCTGTTTGTGGATTTGCCTTGTAATTTCCTCCTTGCCATTCAGGGTCATTTAAGATGGCAAAACGGGCAATGGCATTATAGGTCATTCCAAAATCACTCATAAACGGGGCGGTTGCGAGTGGAAAAAGCAGGTTTGCGAAGTGAGGATAGAGAATGCCCCATTCCAGCACTTGCATTCCTCCTAAGGAACCGCCAATAATCGCGTGCACCTTTTCAATCCCTAGCTTTTGTAAGGCAAAGTAGTGACTGTTGACAATATCCCTAACGGAGATAAACGGAAAATGTGCCCGATAAGGCAGACTGCTTGGATTAAGACTCAGTGGCCCAGTCGATCCATTACAGCCCCCTAGAACATTCATCGTTATGACTTGCCATTTGCGAGAATCGATCGGCTTTCCTGGGCCAATCAATCCCGACCACCAGCCTGGTTCCTCTGTAGTTCCAACGGAATACTGATTTCCAGTTAGGGCATGACAAACCAGAATGATTGGGGTAGAGGGATCACCAACTCGTTCGTAGGCAATCTGCACATTCTTAATCGTTACATCACTTTCGGTTTTAAAATCACCAATATCAATGACGCCATATTCTTGCTGCAACTCCGGATGCATATTGCCTCCTCCCTTATAAAAAATAAAAACCCTCTTCCTAAGAAGAGGGTGGAATACACACAGCAACTCTTCTTATCTGTCAGAGCATAAGCTCTGCAGGAATTGGCACCGTGTTTTCATAAAAATGAAAATCGGTTGCTGGGTATCATCGGGCCGGTCCCTCCACCACTCTGGATAAGAAAACTATTCAATTCACAAATAACAAACACAATTACCTAACTATGAATCCGACTATAACACCTTTGGAAATCATCTGTCAAACACTTTTTATGAATTTTCCAAAAATTGATGTATCGGTGCCTGGCACCATTAATATGATGAAATAAAGGGGGGCGTGATTTAATGGCTGTATATATTGTTGGTGCGGGTGATACGTTGGGGAACGTTTCAATGTTGTATGGTGTTCCGGTTCAAACGATTGTGGAATTAAATGGTTTGCCGTCTGCCGATTCCATTGTACCCGGTCTTGCTTTATATATTCCCGACAACAGCCTGCCGATTCGCTCTTATAGAATAAAACTAGGCGATGCCATATGGAAATTGGCCCAACAATATGGGACAGAAGAATCCCTAATCCTAATGGCCAATCCGGGAATCACACCTAACCAGCTTTACATCGGCCAAAACATTCTTATACCATCCCCTTTGAAATTAGCAATGACGACATTAGGTTTTATCGTTCCATCAGCAGTCAATGCTAATTTGGCAACACTAGATTCACTCTCTAGTGAGCTGACCTATTTAGCGATTGTGGCATATTCCATGACTGAACAAGGGTGGGCCTATAAGATGGTAGAAGATCAACCATTGGTTGATAGAAGCAATCAACGAAATGTTATGCCGTTATTAATGATTCAAAACTTTACAGGCGAAAATTTTAGCGCCGAGTTAATCGGAAGAGTACTAGAGAATCCGGAATATCGAACTAATTTGGTGACGAGTTTAGTGCATCTTGCTAAGCAAGGAGGATATGGTGGTGTAAGTATAGACTTTGAATTTATCCCGCCACCAAGGCGTAAGGATTTTATTGTTTTTTTAACGGATTTAAAAAAATCATTAGGCGAGCTTATTTTACATGTGAATGTTCATGCCAAAACAGAAGATATTCCAACTAATCGCATTATCGGTGCCTATGATTATGCTGGGATTGCTAGAGCTTGTGACCTTGTTGCCGTCATGACAATGGACTATGGCTACCCAGGAGGCCCGCCTGATCCGATCTCACCCATTAACTGGCTGGAACAAGTGGTTCAATATTCTCTCACGCAAATTCCTGCAGGTAAACTGCAAATTGCCGCACCTCTCTATGGTTATGATAAAGAGGTTCCATCCAATACAACGAAGTCATTATCCGTTCTTGCTGCCCAAAATCAAGCTATAGCAAATTGGTATTCAATTCAATTTGACGATATCAGTAAGGCGCCATGGTACCGTTATTGGCAGGGAGAAATGGAGCATGTCGTCTGGTTTGAGGATATTAGAAGTTACACCGAATTGTACCAGTTGGTTGATCGATATCAATTGTCTGGGGTCACCTTTTGGCAAATAAGTTTGCCGGCCCCACAAAATTGGGCATATTTGAGGAACAATGTGACGATTTTGCTACCAATACGTTGAAAGCGAACAGTGCCAGTTACTGTTCGCTTTGCCATTTCGACAATTAATCCTTTAACACTTTAAAGCATGTGGGGACAGTCCCCACATGCTTTAAAGTGTTAAAGTGGGTTCCGGAAAGGCGGAATTTTCCGTTAATGCGGAATGGTAGTTTAGATGTTTTCCGTGATTGCGGAATTGGATGGTAAAATTTAATTACTAGATAGGTAGTGTTAATGGAAGAGACTATATTTTCTGATGATTTAGAATATAAAATTACGTTGGCACGGTATTTGCAATTAAGGTTGGTGGAATCAAATTTCACGATTGGGGGTTTTTGGTTTAAATTGTAAACGCTTACGAGTAACATAGGGCAAAGAAAAAGGGTATGGAGAAATCAAATTCATAGGGGGATTTTCATGGATTTAATCGTCATTTTATTGGCACTTGGACTTTTAATGTTTGTTGCTTACAGAGGATTTTCAGTTATTTTATTTGCGCCGATTTGTGCACTTTTTGCTGTGTTATTAACAGAACCAAGTCATGTGCTGCCGTTTTTTTCAGGCGTGTTTATGGATAAAATGGTCGGCTTTATTAAGAACTATTTTCCTGTCTTTTTATTAGGGGCTATTTTTGGTAAGGTTGTTGAAATGTCAGGGTTGGCAGAATCGATTGCCAAGACTATCGTTCGTTCTCTTGGAACAAAAAGAGCAATGTTATCGATTGTTCTATTAGGAGCCATCTTAACGTATAGCGGTGTAAGTTTATTCGTCGCTGTATTTGCGATTTACCCATTTGCGGCGCAATTATTTAGACAAGCAGATATTCCAAAACGACTTATTCCTGGAACGATCGCACTTGGGGCATTCACGTTTACCATGGATGCTCTTCCTGGTACACCGCAAATTCAAAACGTTATTCCAACTTCTTTCTTTAAAACAGATATTTATGCGGCACCTGTTTTAGGGATTTTGGGCGGGATCTTTGTCCTTATTGTTGGTCTAATTTATTTAGAATCTCGTCGTAAAAAAGCTGAAAAAGCGGGAGAAGGTTACTTTGGATTTGGTGCAGAAACAGCTGCTACTGCTGAGGCTGTAGCAGGTAAGGACGAGGTTCCTACCAATCTTTCAACCGAGCAACCGTTAATGCGTCAAATTCTTGCTTTTGTTCCACTGATTCTAGTAGGTGTAACCAATAAACTCTTTGTTACAGCGATTCCAAAATGGTATCCAAATGGCTTTGATTTTACCAAAGTAGGCTTGGATGCATTAGGAGTGGTCGATGTGACCGCTTTTGTTGGGATTTGGGCAGTGGAAATGGCCTTGATTGTTGGGATTGTTTCTACCCTTTTATACAATTGGGCTCGCACGATGCAAAACTTTAAAGAAGGTCTTAATACCAGTATTGGTGGTTCGCTATTAGCGACGATGAATACCGCGGCTGAATACGGGTTTGGTGGAGTCATTGCTGCCCTTCCTGGATTTGCTTTAATTAAAAGTGGTATCGGTGGGACCTTTACGAACCCATTAGTTAATGGAGCTGTGACCACCACTACCCTAGCAGGTATTACAGGTTCGGCATCAGGTGGGATGGGAATTGCCCTAAGTGCGATGTCTGAAACCTATAATAAAGCGATAACCGCAGCCAATATTCCACCGGAAGTTATGCACCGCGTCATTTCGATGGCATCTGGGGGGATGGATACACTTCCGCATAACGGTGCCGTTATTACCTTATTGGCGGTAACCGGATTAACTCATAAGCAATCCTACCGGGATATTTTTGCGATTACCATTATTAAAACAGTAGCCGTCTTCTTTATTATTGCGTTGTATACACTTTTAGGAATTGTTTAATCATCTAGCATTCTTTCAAAAAAACAAAACGGGGGGATCGAAGTGGCTAAAGGAAAAGTTTTGTATTCGTTTGAGGACGCCATTAATGGGATTCAAGATGGAGCGACATTAATCGTTGGTGGTTTTGGACTTTGTGGGATACCTGAAAAAGCCATCCTGGCCCTACGGGAAAAAGGCGTTAAAGATCTAACAATCGTAAGCAATAACTGTGGTGTCGATGATTGGGGGTTAGGCTTGCTTTTAGCGAATAAACAAATCAAGAAGATGATTTCTTCTTATGTGGGAGAAAACAAGATTTTTGAAAAACAGTTCTTAAGCGGCGAATTAGAGGTGGAGTTAGTTCCGCAGGGGACGCTTGCCGAACGGATTCGTGCCGGTGGTGCTGGTATTCCCGGTTTTTATACGGCAACAGGTGTCGGTACTCCTGTCGCTGAAGGTAAGGAGCATAAAGAGTTTGATGGCAAGACGTATATTTTAGAAAAAGGAATTGTCGGTGACTATGCTTTCGTGAAGGGCTGGATGGCCGATCCACATGGCAATATCATTTACCGAAAAACGGCTCGCAACTTTAATCCATTAGCGGCAATGGCCGGGAAAATCACGATTGCAGAGGTGGAGGAAATCGTTGGAGTCGGTGAGTTGGACGCGAATCATATCCACACGCCAGGCATTTTCGTTCAGCATGTCCTGGAAGGGGAAAGGTACGAGAAGCGAATTGAACGGAGAACCGTAGCAAACATTTAGGGGAGGTAGTTCTAGTGGATGTACGTTTAAAAATCATTAAGCGAGCCGTATTAGAAATTGAGGATGGAATGAACGTCAACCTCGGGATTGGTATGCCGACCCTCGTTGCTAATGAAATTCCAGACGAATACAATGTCATGCTTCAATCAGAGAATGGCTTGCTCGGAATCGGTCCTTACCCAACGGAAGCTGAAGTAGATGCCGATTTAATCAACGCAGGTAAAGAAACGGTCACCGCTGTACCAGGATCCTCTTATTTCGATAGTGCCGAATCTTTTGCGATGATCCGCGGCGGCCATATCGATTTGGCTATTCTCGGTGGGATGGAGGTCGATGAGAATGGAGATCTCGCCAATTGGATGATACCCGGAAAAATGGTCAAAGGGATGGGCGGGGCGATGGACCTTGTCAATGGAGCGAAACGAGTCGTTGTGGTGATGGAGCATGTCAATAAACACGGCGAGTCGAAGGTGAAAAAACAATGCACGCTCCCTTTAACGGGGCAGCGCGTTGTACACCGGCTCATCACTGAGTTAGCTGTGTTTGATTTTTCAGATGAAGGAATGGTTTTAACCGAATTGCAAGAGGGCGTTTCGATAGAGGAAGTAAAGGAAAAAACGGAAGCGGACTTTTCCGTTAGCCCTTCATTATTAACGAATCAAAATTAGATTTATCGGGAGGAAGGAAAAATGGGGAAACTCCTTGAAGGAAAAACGGCCTTTATTACCGGTTCCGCCAGTGGGATTGGTTTAGAAATCGCCACCACTTTTGCACGAGAAGGTGCGAAAGTGGTGATTTCAGATATGAATAAAGAAAAAACAGAACAAGTGGCAGCGCAATTAAAGGAAGAGGGATACGAAGCTCTTGCTGCACCTTGTGATGTAACAGATGAGGCAGCTTTTAAAAGCAGTATCGAGCTAGCTTATGAAAGCTTTGGAGCAGTGGATATTTTAGTTAATAACGCTGGAATACAACATGTTTCCAACCTAGAAGAATTTCCAACAGAGAAATTCGAATTATTGGTAAAAGTGATGCTAACGGCTCCATTTGTTGGTATCAAGCATGTTTTTCCAATCATGAAAAAGCAAGGATTCGGGCGAGTGATTAATATGGCGTCGATTAATGGGCTGGTTGGATTCGCCGGAAAAGCAGCTTATAATAGTGCGAAACACGGGGTAATTGGATTAACAAAAGTAGCCGCTTTAGAAGGGGCAGCACACGGAATCACGGTCAATGCTTTATGCCCAGGCTATGTGGATACTCCACTCGTGAGAAATCAGCTGAAGGATTTGGCCACAACCAGAAATGTTCAGTTGGAAAGTGTTTTAGAAGAGGTGATATATCCACTTGTACCACAAAGAAGATTGCTAGATGTTTCGGAAATAGCGGACTATGCTGTTTTTCTAGCAAGTGAAAAAGCAAGAGGTGTCACAGGGCAGGCAGTTGTTTTGGATGGTGGGTATACCGTTCAATAAAGCAGTGGGGCGGAGCACGCTCACTAAAAAAGTCAGTAAAATGGTTTATTAAGCGCCTATCTATACCGATTCCAGCGTACTCTTCGTCCAGTATGGTATAGAGCCAGGTTCTCTATACCATTTCTAGTATAATTTTCGGTTGTTTTGGTATAGAGAGGGGGTTCTCTACCATTTCTAGCAAATTTATCGGTTGTTTTGGTATAGAGAGGGGTTCTCTATACCATTTCTAGTATATTTATTGGTTGTTTTGGTATAGAGAGGGTTTCTCTATACCATTTCTAGCAAATTTTTAGGTTGTTTTGGTATAGAGCCGGGTTCTCTATACCATTTTTAGCAAACTTTTCGGTTGTTTTGGTATAGAGAGGGGTTCTCTATACCATTTCTAGTATAATTTTCGGTTGTTTTGGTATAGAGAGGGGTTCTCTACCATTTTAAGCAAATTTTTCGCCCAATTTGGTATAAAGCCGGGTTCACTTTACTATTTCTACTATAATGTGCGGTCATTATGATATATAGACCGCCGATTTTTCATTAGTCTAGGACGGTTCTCCTGCTTTCTTTTGGAAGGGGTAGGAGACCGTCCTCGAATTTTTTTTGATATAATAAAAGTAACTATAGTCGTAAAGGTGAGTAGGATGATCAATACTACCAAAAATGAAATCCCATATAAATGGCTGCAGGAAATCGTGAACCTTTCCATTGATCAACTGGTAATTGTGAATCGTAAAGGAATCATTTGTCATATCAACTCTGGTTATTGTGACTTCCTTGGTATTACGAGAGAGGAAGCTCTAGGTAGGCATGTGACAGAAGTGATTGAAAATACAAGAATGCACATTGTCGCAAAAACAGGGCAAGCCGAGATTGACTCCATTCAATCGATCAATGGCAGTGAAATGATCGCTGATCGATATCCATTGATCATTGATGGGGAGCTAGTAGGTGCCTTTGGAGCGGTTCTGTTTCGTAATCCCGAGGAATGGTGGAGTTATAAAGAAAAAATCCAGCCTCTGTTGGAGGAACTAAAATTTTATCAAGCCAAATATGAAAAGGATTTGAAAAGTAAGTATCGTTTCCAAGATTTAATTGGAAATAGTCCAGTGTTTCAAAATGCGAAATTGCTAGCCGAAAGAATTTCAGGCAGCCAATCAGCGGTGCTCCTCCTTGGGGAATCTGGTACGGGGAAAGAATTATTTGCCCATGCCATCCATGACAACAGTCCCCGAGCATCATTCCCGTTTGTGCCGATTAATTGTGCCTCCATCCCCGAGAATTTGCTTGAATCAGAGTTATTCGGCTATGAAGATGGATCTTTTACCGGGGCGAAAAAAGGTGGGAAGAAGGGTCAATTTCAACTTGCGAATTATGGAACTATTTTTCTAGATGAAATTGGGGACATGCCACTATCGATGCAAAGCAAGCTACTCCGAGTTCTACAGGAAAAAGAAATTCAACGGGTCGGGGGACAAAAATCCATTTCGATCGATGTAAGAGTAATAGCCGCGACCCATCGAGATTTAGAAAAGATGGTGGAGGAGGGGGAATTTCGCAAAGATTTATACTATCGGTTAAATGTGATTAAAATTGAAATTCCACCACTTAGAAAGCGAAGAGAGGACATTGGCCTCATTGCCAGCGGCCTTTTGAAAAAACTAGAAAAAAGGTTTTACCGAAAAGGGATCGAGCTATCCCAACAGGTGATTAAAAGACTGGAGCAGCACTCTTGGCCAGGTAATATCCGTGAATTAGAAAATGTTTTGGAACGGGCCATTAATGTCCTTGATGGAAAAATAATCGAAATCAGCCATCTCCCTCTCTATCTTCGAGATCAGGAGGATCTCTATTATCCTGAAAGCGAATCCATGATAGTGGAAGCCAATAAGGAAAAAATGGACGAAATGGCACGGATTTTACCATTAAAGGAGACCCTCGCCATTGCCGAAAAACAAGCTATCCTTCAAGCTCTTGCCTCTACAAATGGCAACAAACAACAGGCAGCCAAGCTCCTGCATATAGGGAAAACCAAATTTTACGAAAAATGTAAGCAATATGACATATAGAAGAACAGTGGTGGGCGACACCACTGTAATAGCCAATCCCTCGGTGCTATTCCTGCACAGTTCTAAATGAAAGAACCAATAATATAATAAATAATGGTTCTTTGGTCATATTCCATTTATGGGGGGAAAAAAATGGGGCACGTGATAGAAGGGTTTATTGAGGTGACGGGAGGAAAGGTCTGGTATCGTAAGGTTGGGGATGGTCAAGGTGTGCCACTATTAGTTTTGCATGGCGGACCGGGTGGAATGACGATGGATAGTGATCCTCTTGTATCACTAGGGGATGAAAGGCCGATCATTTATTATGATCAATTAGGATGCGGCCGTTCAGACCGTTCCAACGACTCTACCCTATGGACAGTTGAGCGATATGTCGAAGAGTTAGAGCAAGTTAGATTGGCACTTGAGCTAGAAGAGGTGCATATACTTGGCCATTCTTGGGGAACGATGCTTGCAGCCTCATACGTGCTCACCAAGCAGCCTAAGGGAATTAAGAGTGTCATATTTTCCAGCCCCGCACTGAGCGCAATCAGGTGGGAAAGGGATCAAAGAGAATATCTTAAAGATCTACCAAAAGAGGTTCAGGATACAATAGAGGTTTGTGAAAAAGCGAATACAACAAATTCAGAAGCCTACCAAAATGCTATGATTGCTTTTTATGAAAGACATGTATGCCGTAAGCTTCCGTGGTCGCAAGATTTAATGGAAGCTCTGGAACAAATGAATCCAGAAATATATGGGCAAATGTGGGGAGCATCAGAATTCACTGTCACTGGTACTCTAAGAGATTATGACATAACGAACCGCTTGCATGAGCTGGAAATTCCAAGTCTCTTTATGTGCGGACGTTTCGATGAGGCGGCTCCGGAAACAACGCAATACTATTCCAGTCTAGTATCTGGAGCCGAGTTTAAAGTATTGGAAGAATGTTCACATATGACCTATGTGGAAGCCCCGCAGTTATTCTCAGAAACAGTAAGGGACTTTTTAAATCGACAATAACAAAAATATGTAAAGAAAGAAAGGCACCACTCAAAAGGTGGTGCCCTTGTTTTGTTACAAGTTTCTAAGCACAATGATTTTATTAGAATGAGTTCCCATCGAGATTTTTTGGCAGAAGAGAACTAAATATTCCTGCCACAATGAGTAATACGAAAGCGATAATAAACGAAAGTTGGTAACTACTTGTCGCATCAAACAAGACCCCAGGAATATAAGAACCAATCGCAGATCCGAGCTGATGACTCATAAATAACCAACCCGTTAGAAGCCCCATAGACTGACCGTTAAAATAATCCGAAAGCAATTTGATTGTTGGTGCAACGGTGGCAAAATCGACTAATCCAAATGATATGGAAAAGGCAATCAATAAAACCGGGTATTCTAGAAACACATTCATCACGCCAACATCACTTGACATCAAGATTAATAGAATAATGGTAGCCGCCCGAGCGAAATAAAGAAAAGATAAGATTTTTCGATTATCCAAACGGTCTGCCAAAATACCCGATACAAGCGTGCCTAAAATATTAAAAGCGGCTAAGGAACTAACAGCTGTACTAGTGACTCCTGGAGAAAATCCGCAAAACTGAGCGAATGGAATAAGATGTGTATCCATTAATCCCGTTGTCGTTACACCACAGACAAAGAACGGAATAAGAAGAAACCAAAATCGTCGGTCCATTTTTGGTTTGGCCAATGTGTTTGGTTCTACTACATTAGTAGTCTCAATTCCGGCATTTTCCACTTCCGCTCCATAGGCTGTTAGGCCCGCTTGGGATGGCTCAGATTTTAAAAGTAAAGCAAGAATCGGACAAACAATGACGATTAAAATCGAACCTAAAATGACAACTGTCCATTTCCAGCCAAAGGCATCGATTAATAAAATCGAGCTCGGCACAATCACCATCTGCCCAGCGCCAAAACCTGCTTCCACTAAGCCTAAAGCCAGTCCTCTTTTTTGCGAAAACCATTTCGTTACCACAACGGATGCGGTGACACCAGACGCAGCCCCAAATCCAACAGAGGCAACCAATCCGTATAAAATAAACAACTGCCACACCGACGTGACAAAGTAACTTAGTAACGTTGCGGCTCCAACAATAAAGGTACCAGCGACAAAAATTTTCCGGACGCCTAATGTATCAATTACCTTTCCAATCAAAGGCTGTGAAACGGCAAACACAATGAAACTAATAAAGGAAATCGCCGAAATCGTCCCTCTGTTGGTTGAAAAATAATCCTCCCATGATGCCATGAAGGCGCCAAAAGAGAAACGTATCCCTTGAGCAGCCAAAACGCCAAGGAAAGCTACTGCTAAAATAATCCACGCATAATGTAATCGACGATTCATGTTCCCACCACCTGTTTCCCGTTTTTCTATTATTCTTAAAATATCGCAAGGGAGGGGGATATACAACTTTGAAGTATCGAATCCCTAACGCCCATAGGAACCGTTAATTTAAGAGCCTATTTTTACTTGAAAATGATAAGCTAGGCTTAAACATAGGAAAAGGGGTAACCTAGTATGATTAAAAAGATAGACATCACAATTATCCTTAACGTTTTTTGGAAAGAATTGTAATTTAAAAGAACAGATGTAGGTGAAATATCAGTAAATGATTTAATCACTGGAGGTGAGCGATTGTCAAATTTGCTATTAAAAGATGCAAAAATCTATACAGGTGAAGAAGAACTCCACCATACTTCCATCTATATATCTGACGGCAAAATAGTGGCCGTTGGAGATTATCAGTATCTAAGAGAAGATTGTGAGGTTATCGATTGTAGCGGATTAGGCTGGGTTCTCCCTGGAATGATCGATGTCCATATTCATGGGGCTGGCGGTTATGATGTGATGGATGCCTCAGAAAAGGCGCTGTCTGAACTTTGTACCATTTTGCCGAAGGAGGGCACCACTTCTTTTTTAGCCACAACCATGACACAAACCGATATTTTGATTGAACGCGCATTGAGTCATGTTTCGTCCTATCTTAAAAACAGTAATCAACATGGTGCAGAAATTTTGGGGGTTCACTTGGAAGGACCCTTTATCAATGCGAAAAAAAGTGGTGCGCAAGTAGCGGAACATATTCAGTCCCCGAATGTGGAGAAGTTTAAAAGGTGGTATATACTTTCCGGTCAGTCCATCAAATTAGTAACGATGGCTACGGAACTGGATGAGCACTTTGTTTTGTTAAGCTACCTGAAAGAATTGGGTGTGACGATTTCAATTGGGCATTCCAATGGGACTTACGAAGAAATAACCAAGGCAATTGGTCATGGTGTTTCCCATGCAACCCACTTATTTAATGGCATGTCGGGGTTGCATCATCGGGAACCAGGTGTGGTTGGGGCTGCGTTACTGTCAAATGAAGTCTGTGTGGAGCTCATTCTAGACGGTTATCATCTCACTCCAGAAATGGCCGATTTGACGTACCGTTTAAAAAAGGCTGACAACATCATACTCATTACGGATGCTATGCGTGCAAAGGGGCTAGCAGATGGAACCTATGAACTTGGTGGCCAAGAAGTGATTTTAACAGACGGTAAAGTGACCAATAATGAAGGGGCTCTTGCGGGCAGTGTTTTGAAAATGATGGACGCAAGAAATCATTTTGCCAAATGGGTCGAAAACGACATTTCCGTTTTAACTAAAATCACTTCTGTCAACCCGGCAAAACAGATTGGCGTTTATGATCGAAAAGGCTCGATCCATCCGGGGAAGGACGCGGATATTATCATTGTTGATGACTCTGGAAAATTGATATTGACGATTTGTCGAGGGCAAATTTGCTACCGAACAGAATAGGGCGAGATGCTTCACTCGCCCTTTAATTCCTTCATCCCATTAATAAACGCCTTAATCACGATTTCTACACTTTCATCCAAGTCTAATTCCATTTTAAAACCGCCCCTTTGCTCGAGAGCAGCGAATCCATGCAAAATGCTGCGCAAACCTCTAACAGCATGTAAAGCCATATCGCCTTCCAGCTGAAAGGACTGTAGTACCAGAACGGTTAATTGGATAATTTTGGCCCCTGCCTTTTGAACCTCCACATCCTCTGGGTCGGGTGCCATTAGGGTGGCTTCATAAAGGCCAGGGAATTTTCGTGCAAAATGAATGTAGGCCTTGCTTAATGAGAGCAGGGCTTCCGTGCCTGATACTCCAATAGCAGCGATGGCCAGATCATCATAAAGTTTTTCGATTCCATAAATAGCTAGCTCTTTCCGCAATCCTTGCAGACCATCAAAATGGTTGTATAAGGATGGTGGGCGGATGTTTAGTTTTTTTGCCAAGTTTGCCAAAGTAACCTCTTGCATGCCAGATTGATTAGCTAAATCTGTTGCCGCTTCAAGGATGGTCGTTAATTCAAGTCCAACTCTTGGTCTAGGTGACATCTTTTATGCTCCTATCTTAGTTTTTTCTCTAGGTTATGGATAGCTTGTTTCATTGCTGCTGCAGGAATTTCTAGCATTTCGCCATGGCCGACTGCTAGAAGACTAGGTTCTAGCTCTGCTAATTTTTTCGCACTTTTCAATGCGGTTATTTTACTCCATGTACCAAAGGCAGGGAAGGGAAATAACGGTTTTACATCTCCCGCTACTGCCATCCCGCCTCTAGTTTGGAAAGCATCACCAGCAATCAATGCTTTTGTTCGACAATCCCAAAAAGACATTGAACCAGGTGTATGGCCAGGTGTTGCAATAGCTGTTAGCGACCCGATTTGGTCACCGTCATTTAGCAATATGGTTGCCCGTGTTTTTAATTTTTTGGGTACTCCGCCCTTAATAGGGATTTGATCCTCATCCTGATCCAATGAACGGTCACCATTCATTAAACGGTTATCGCGGATTGAGATATAAACAGGGACATGCGGAAGTTTTTCTTTAAGTAAATCCAACGCACCAACATGATCCTCGTGTGCGTGTGTTAAAACCATTTTGGTAATTGGCTTCCCAATGGAGTCGGCAGCTTTTAATATTCCCTTGGTACCAAAATTAAGAGCGGCATCGATTAAAGTTAAACCATCCTCCTCCTCTACCAAATAACAATTCACTGGAAAAAAGTTAGCCATAAAAGTCACTTGATACAAATACCCATTATTAATTAATCTCAACATGTTCACCCTCTTTAACTAATATCATTAGTTTTATTTTAACTAATGATATTAGTTTTGACAACTGTTTTATTATAAAAATTGTAAACCTTTAGACAGAGTGGAATTGTTTCATCATAGAGAGCCGGTCTCTACGACAAAACGAACGAAAAAGAAGGTGAAAGTGTCGTAGAGAGCCGGTTTCTACGACAAAACGAA